>NZ_JBFUDZ010000007.1:0-173276 GCF_056404455.1 Mesorhizobium sp. P2_D1 | reverse complement strand
CCCCTATTGATCCACGCCCCCTTAAGCAATTTGGAAGGCTGTAACACTTCCAGTTTGGCCTGCTGCGTTTGGTCCAGCATGGTTGCAAAAAAGCCGTCTCGCCTCGATGTCGGTTCTCCCAGCTAGCCGCGATTGTGCCGGCGTGAACCGCCGCGCCGGCCCGCGCCCTGGATTAAACTACCCGAGAGTTTGACTGGCGAGGCCATAGGTCACCGGCGCAAATGCGACCGTCCGCCGTCACCGACCGCTTGAGATAGAAAACCAGGATGTCATGGTGCTTCTTAGGCTTGTTGTCGTGCACCCTATGCACACTTTACCCCTGTCGCGTCCTACGTCGAACGGACACAAAATCAACGGTAGTGGTTGCAACATGGCGCGACATGAAACGGAGTATGGACGCCCCTACCCCATGCGACAACGCGCTGAATTCATTGAGGAAAGTAATGGTACCGTTGGCTGGGATCGATCCGCCCTATAAGCTATTGTTTTCATTACCATTTCTTCGCTCAAAAACCAAATTTGTATCACAATAGGTATCGCAATATGTAGCACATTCACTGCTGCTTCGTGGGCACAATCAGAGGTACGCGGTCTGGGGGATCGACTGAAAGGCCGCCTTGAATTCGGCCATTGGCTTCAGCGAGTTCAGCGACGAATCCGTGTAGAACGGATCCATGGTATCAGGCTCATCGAGCGCGTTGGCGAGCGCAGTGCCGGCGACGGCAGAGTTCATGGTCGGGCCGTTCTCTGTTGGCTTAAGCGGTCGTCCCATCGACGGCCGCGCAACTCGGAGAGGCTTGGTATTGGCCCCAATCTCGCCCCGGCGCGTCGGATAGATGGCACCTCCACCAAGAGCGCCATTACCGAAGGCTCTGGCAGTTGCGACATTAAGGGGAATATTTCCATCGACACCGGCGAGTACATTTACCATGTGCCGGGCCAGAGATATTATTCCCAGACGATCATCCGGCCGGAATTCGGCGAGCGTTGGTTAAGCGCATTCGGCGCTCAGACTCTCCCATAAACGATGCTCCGCGACTTCGTTCGCGACTGCGCCGTTGCGGGAGTTCTTGACCCTATCCATCCGAAGACGCGGATCCGAAGGCCGGACGTTAGCCGGGGCGGCTATCGACCTGCCTAGCTTCACAAACGTATTGGGCGCTTGTTCGCTTGCGCATCACCGGGTATCCAATTAACTGAAACCGAAGAGGACTTGGCTGCCTCTGCAGGTGAAAAGTGCTGACCTTCCCAGGGTTCTATCTCGCGTCGTGCCTGCTCGCGCTTGTTGCGCTCGTCGCCGTTCTCGAACTCGGCCTGCTTCCGGCACTGCTTTCGGGCCTTCTCGTGTTCAACCTCGTTCATTTCGCCGCACCGATGCTCCATCGAATCGGGGTCTCCAGCAGCCTGACGAAAAGCCTTGCGCTGACCTTGGTGGCATTGACTTTCGTGCTCCTGATAGCCGCTGCTATCTTTAGCGGCGTGTCGCAATTGACTGGCGGTTCGGAGAACGTCGTGACACTCCTCAAGAAGATGGCCGAGATCATCGATACCGCGCGCGTCCATCTCCCAACTTGGGCGATGGACTATTTTCCGTCGAACATCGAGGAACTGGAAGTCTTCGCTGCCCAATGGCTCCGCGAGCATGCCGGCCAGCTTCAACTCGTCGGTCGGGATTTCGGCGTCCTGGTGGTCCACATTRTCGTCGGCATGGTGATCGGCGGCTTGATCGCGGTAAGCTCGGCGRCGCCATCGGGCGAGCGCGGCCCATTGGCGGACGCGCTGGCGGATCGTGTCRACTTACTGAGCAAGGCCTTTCGCAACATCGTGTTCTCGCAAATCCGGATTTCGGCGTTGAATACGTTTCTAACTTCGATCTATCTCGTCGCTGTGCTGCCGTCCTTCGGCATCGATCTGCCATTCATCAGGACGATGATAGCGCTGACTTTCGTCGCCGGACTTCTGCCGGTCATCGGCAATCTGATCTCCAACACGGTGATCGTGGTTGTCAGCCTCAGCATCTCCTTCCTTGCAGCTCTAGGCTCGCTTGCCTTTCTCATCGTCATTCACAAGCTCGAATACTTCGCAAACGCCAAGATTATCGGTTCGCGGATCAATGCGCGTGCCTGGGAGCTTCTTCTGGCGATGGTTTTCATGGAGGCCTGGTTCGGTATGCCGGGTCTTGTTGCTGCGCCGATCTATTATGCCTATTTGAAGGCTGAACTGACGATGCGCGGGCTGATCTAGGGTTACAGCAACTGACGCAAGCATGCCGTGCGCGAAGACAGAGCTTGAGCTTGAACCACGATTGCCTTGCTGGTTAGAGGAACCGCGACGAATCGAGAAGCTCGGCCACGCCGTCCAGTTCCTTGTGCAGGCGATGCCAGCGACGGTCGAGATAGACCAGCGAATGCGCCTCCGGAGGGACCTCGTCCGGCTGTACCTCGCCTTCCAGCAGTTCCGCCGCGACCAGCGTCGCGCCCTCGATCGGCAGCAGGCCGAGCCGGCGCGCGCGGAACCAGGTCGAAACGCCGGTATAGCGCGGCTCGCCGGTGGGCAGCCGCGCCCAGGCGCCCCCGGGCGGGAAGCGTTCCGCGCCGCTCGACGCGCAGAGTTGCGCCAAGTCTATATCGGTGAAGCGGAGCAGGTGGATCACCATGGTCTCGGCCCGCAGCAAGGGCTCGGACGAGGTCGATTTCATCGACAGCGAGAAGGCGACGACCGGCGGCGCGGCACTCACCGAGATCAGCGAGGACACGGTCATCGCCACCGGTCTGTCGCCGGGGTCGGCCGTGATCACAGCGACACCCGCCGGATGGCGACGAAAGGCTTCGCGGAAGGCGTTGGTCATCGGATGCGGCAAGCTCATCGACATGTCTCTTCTGCTGCTTGGAAAGGAGGGCCGGACGGCGTCCGCTGTCCGGCCCTTCGGACTACTTCTTCTCGATCAGGTCGTAGAACTGCCAGACGCGGTCGCTCCACATGCCGCCGATATCGCGGCCGGCCGAGGTGACGATCGACGGCGCGATCGTGAAATGGTTGGCCGCCACCATCATCTCACGGAAGGTGCGCTGGATCACGCCGGCGCGCAGCGACGCGCCGCCACCCGCGCGGTAGGCGAAGTTGCAGATATCGACGCCGACTTCGTGAATCTCGGACTTGGCCAGATGGACAAGGCTGATCTGCCGCGTCGACATCCTGTTGCCGGCCTCGACCGTCGCCTCGACGTCGCGCCAGGTTTCGAAGACAAAGGCGCGGGCGGCACGATAGCGGGCCTCGGCGCGGCCATAGTCGTGCCAGAACTTCTCGCTCTCGCCGATCAGCCCGGCGCGGCCCGACTTCGAGCGGGCGAACTTGGCGATCTCGTCCAGCATCCGCCGGCCGGCACCCAGCGCCCAGCCGGTATGGCCGATGGCGGCAAGGCCCACGACACCGAGGCTGAAGAACTCCTTCTGGCGCAGCGGCGGCGCGGTCAGGATCGGGAAGACGAGATCGTCTGCGATGAAGACGTCCTCGGCCGCATAGTCGATGCTGCCGGTGCCGCCGAGGCCCAGCACGTCCCAATTGCCGAGCTGCTTGTGCTCGGAGATCGGCGCATGCGCGCACATGACGATGACATTGCCGTTCTCGTCCTTGGCGGGCTTGCCGGCGCCGTCGTCGACGAAGGCGGCGCTGTGGCTGTAGGTGGCGTGGCTGAAACCGCTGCCATAGCTCCACTTGCCGTTCAGCCGGTAGCCGCCGTCGACCTTCTTCAGCATGCCCAGTGGCGCGCCCTGCCCCGAGAAGCGGTTGTCGGTGCCCGGCGCGAAAAGCCGCGCGACCGCACTGTCAGGCAGGAAGGCCGCCGACATCGCGCCAATGCAGCAATGCACCATCGAAACCCAGCCCGCCGCGCCCGAATGCCAGGTGATCGCCTCGATCAGTTCAAGACCCTGCGTGGGTGGCAGTTGCGCGCCACCAAGGCTTTCGGCGGCGAAGATATGCGACATGCGCATCGGCTTCAGCGCCTCGAAGGTAGGCTGGGTCAGTTCGCCGCTCTCCTCGTCGGCGGCGGCATTGGCTTCCAGGATCGGCCCGATCTCCGCGATCTTCTTCAGCAGGTCGCGATGGTCGACGGTCGTTCCCCACGAGCCATGCTTGATGGGTTTGTTCATCGTTTTCTCCTCCTTGTTTGAAATGTGATCAGCCGGCGAGAAAGTCGCCGATCTTGCTCAGCGTTTCGGGTTTTTCCTGCATGACGAAATGGCCGGCATCCTCGACCAGGATCAGGCGTGCATCCGGGAGCGACTTGACGAAGAGTGGCGCCTGGCTTGCGGGCAGCAGACGGTCCTTGGTGCCCCAGACGACCAGCGCCGGATTGGTGATGCGCGCCAGGAAGCGGCGCAGATTCGGGTGGCCCATGCCGAATGGCGCCAGCAGGCGGCCCAGCGTCTCGCCCTCACGGACGCGATCGGCGCCGAAGGCCTCCGCAAAGGCCGGGTCCGAGCCGTCGGGGAAATAGCGCAACGCCACCGAGACGTCATGCGCCAGAAAGGCCGGCAGCTCCTGCGGCGCGACCGCGCCGAGATCGGTGGCCGGGTGTGCGGGATCGTTGAGCCCTGCCGGCGCGATCAGCACCACCTTTTCGAAACGCTCGCGGGCAAGGCCAGCCAGCTCGGTCGCCATCCAGCCACCCATCGAAAAGCCGATGAGATGAGGCTTCTCCGACAGTTTCAGAGCGTCGAGCAGGTTCAGGTAATGCAGAACCATGTCGGACATCGCGGCCACATGCGGCGCGGCATCCGAAAAGCCGAAGCCCGGATGGCTGGGGCATAGAACGCGGAACCGGTCGGCGAGACCTGCTGCAAAGTCGAAACCTTCCAGGGTCGAGGCGCCGTGCAGGAACAGCACGGGCTTGCCCTTGCCGATGGCCTTCACCACCGTTTTTATGCCGCCGACATCGTATTCGAGCGTTTCGAACTGGACGGTCATTCTTATTTCTCCTCAGACAAGGTCGGGCTGGATCAGCACTTTGCACTGCGTCGTGCGACGTCGAAGGCTCTCGAAGACCTGCGGAACCGGTGAGAGGTCGATCCGATCGGTGATCAGCGCCTGCGGCGCGAAAGGTCCGCCGCGTAGCGCATCAAGGGCGACGTCGAACTCGTTGCGCTGATGGAAGAAGACCGAGAACAGCAGGTTCACTTCCTTGGTCAGCGCGATGAACGGGTCCCATTCGTCGCCGCCGATGCACAGGCCGACGCCGACCACCGTGCCCTGCAGCCGGACCGCCTTGACGGCCGCGTCGATGAGGCCGCGCTTGCCGACGCATTCGAAGACGATATCGGGCGCACCGCCACAGAGATCGGCAAGGTTCTCGGCCAGCCTGTTGCCCGATAGCGCGAAACCGGTCGCGCCGAGCGCCAGCGCGCGGTCCCGCTGATGGCTGTGTATATCGGCCACGACCACGCACGACGCCCCCATTCGCCGCGCCCAGAAGGCGACGAGCAGGCCGATCGGTCCGGCGCCCAGTATGGCGACCCGGTCTCCCGGCTTCATGCCCGAGCGGACGATGCAATGCAGCGCGACCGAGAGCGGCTCGGCCAGCGCGCCATCCTCTATCGCCGCCTCTTCGGGCAGGACATGGCATTGGCGCGCGGCGACGGCCGCGTATTGCGCATAGCCGCCGCCAATCAGCACCATGTCCGGACAGCGGCCCGGATCGCCGCGCCTGCAGGCCTGGCATTGCCCGCAGCCGCGCATCGGCACGACGGCAACACGGTCACCGATCCGAAGGTCCGCCACGCGTGATCCCAGCGCGATGATGTCGCCGGCGAATTCATGGCCAAGGACGAAACCTCCCCCGATGCCGAAAGGCACCGGATCCTCGGTGATGTGCAGGTCACTGCCGCAGATGCCGCAAGCGGCGACACGCAGGACGACCTCGTCGGGCGCAGGGGTCGGGTCAGGCACCGTGCCGACGCGCAGCGGACTGCCGACCGTATCGAAGATGGCTGCTTTCATGAAAACCTCCCCTCAGCGGTCCGGATCGACGAGCTTGCGTCGGATCGGGAACCATGGCGCATCCCACCGTTTCGAGATCAGGCCCCATATGCCGGTGCGAGCATAGAGGGCCACCAGCAGCGTCATCAGGCCGAGGACGACGAAATAGGTTGCGCCGTATTCACCGAACCAGCGGTCAGCGATGAAGAAGATCAGGGATCCGATCAGAACGCCCTCGATGGAGCCGATCCCGCCAACCATGACGATGAAGATCGCCACATTCGCCCACATCGGATCGAAGGCCGAACCCGGGGTGATCCGCAACTGCGCCATGAAGTAGATCGCACCCGCAAGGCCGCAGCCGACCGCCGACGCGACGTAGACCAGGAAGCGCAGCTTTGCGACATTCACGCCCTGGCTGGCAGCCGCGACCGGATTGTCGCGCATGGCGATCAGCGCAAGGCCGAAGCGCGAGCGAAGCAGCCAGTAGCTGCCGCCCAGCGTGACCAGCAGCATGCCGGCGCAGAGCAGCGACATGGCGACATTGCGCTCGAAGGCCGAATAGTCCTTCATCACGCGCAGCGACATGCCCGCGCCGGAATTGACCAGCGGCAGGTTCGATGCGGTCAGCCGGAAGACCTCGGCCACCACCCAGGTGCCGATCGAGAAATACGGGCCGTCCAGGCGATGAAGCAAAAGGTAGATTGGCACGGCCAGCGCGGCCGGCACCAGCAGCGACAGAAAGGCCGCCACGAAAGGATTGATGCCGTAAGTCTGCGCCAACACGAAAAGCGCGTAGCCGGCCGCGCCCATGAAGGCGTGCTGGCCCACCGAGACAAGGCCGGCATAGCCGGCGAGCAGGTTCCACATCTGCGCCACGGCGATGTAGCAGCATAACACCAGGATCGAGCGGATCGTGCCGGTCGAGGCCCACCACGGCATGGCCGCGACAGCGATCACCGCCAGCACCGCCAGCGTCATCGCGACCCGACCGGAGCGAGTCTGGCGCTGGACCAGGACCTCGGGCGCCTCGGTTTCCACATAGGAAATCGCACTCATGACAATGCCTTTCCGAACAGACCCTGCGGCCGGGTCGCCAGCACGATCAGGAAGACGATGTGTCCGGCGAGCACGCCAAAGCCCGGATCGATGCGGAAGCCGATGGCCTGCGAGATGCCGAGGACCATCGAGCCGACGAAGGCGCCCCATACCGTACCCATGCCGCCGATGATCACCGCCTCGAACGCGTAGATCAGCTGGGCAGGTCCATCGGCCGGCGCGACGGTCGACCGCAGCGCCTGGAAGACGGCTGCAAAGCCCAGGATGCCGACCGCCGCCGCCGTCGCCATCGCATAGACGGCGCGCGGGTTGATACCGGTCATCGCCGCAGCCTCGACATCGGCCGAAGCGGCGCGCAGCGCCCGGCCGAAGCGCGTGCGCTTCAACATCAGGTCGAGGGTCCAGGTCAGACCCGTGGCGACCGCCAGCACGATCAGCGGCAAGAGGCCGATATAGACACTGCCTATCTCGATGGATTGACTCTCGATCCCATGGCCGGGCAGCGACCGGCTGTTCGCGGACCAGATTTGGAGCATCAGGTTCTGCAGCGCGATCGACAGTCCGAAGGTCGCGATCAGCGAAGGCAGCGGATCGCTGCCCACCACCCGGTTCAGCACGGCCTTCTGCAGCACCCAGCCCATCAGCACCGCCAGCGGCACCAACACGATCAGCACAGGCAGCGGTCCCAGGCCCCAGGCCGTCGCCATCGAGATACCGAGCAGCGACAGAAGGATCACCAGATCGCCATGGCTGATGTTGACGATGCGCATGACGCCGAACATGAGCGCCATGCCGAGCACGTACTGGGCATACATGCCGCCCAGCAGGATTCCCTGCACCAAGGCGTCAAACCACTCCATGGCCCGCTCCAAAATAGGCTTTGCCGATCTGCTCGCGCGTGATTTCGGCGGACCTGCCGGTCAGGGTCACGCGCCCTTCCAGCATGCAGTAGAGACGGTCCGAGGCAGTCCGGGCGAGGCCGACATCCTGTTCGACCACGATCATCGCCGTCCCGGTGGCGCGGATTTCGGGCAAGGCGGCATAGATCTCGCGGATCACCTTGGGCGCAAGACCGAGGCTGATCTCGTCGCAGAGCAGGACGCGCGGCTGGCACAGCAGCGCGCGGCCGATGGCCACCATCTGCTGCTGCCCGCCCGAGAGGCTCTGCACCTGCGTGCGGGCCTTCTCCTTGAGGATGGGGAACAGCTGGTGCAGCCGTGGCAGCGTCCATCCGCCCTTGGCGCCCATGCGCGCGGCCTGGTCGATGGCGACGCGCAGATTGTCCTCGACCGACATGCCGGTGAACAGGCGGCGGCCCTCCGGCACGATGGCGACGCCCTTCTGCACCATGCGGTCTGTCGCGGTACCACCGACGGGGTCGCCGTGCAGCCGCACCATCTCGCGTCCGACCGGGAGCAGACCCATGATCGAACGCAGCAGGGTGGACTTGCCTGCCCCGTTGGCGCCGATCAGAGCCACGGCCTCACCCTGGTGCAGCTCGATGTCGATGCCGTAGAGCGCCTGGAAATCGCCATAGCGGGCCAGGAGCCCGTGGGTGGAAAGAACGGCCGTCATGCCTCGATCCCCATATAGACACGCTGGACCTCGGGCAGCGCGATCACCTCGGCCGGCACGCCTTCGGCGATCTTCTCGCCGAAGTTCAGCACTAACAGCCGGTCGGCCACCGCCAGCAGCGCGTGCAGCACATGCTCGATCCAGACGATGGTGATGCCGCGGTCGCGGATGCGGCGCACCAGCGCCACCAGCGCTTTCGATTCATCGTCGGTCAGCCCGCCCGCGATCTCGTCCAGCAGCAGCAGCTTCGGATCCGAGGCCAGCGCGCGCGCCAGTTCCAGCCGCTTGCGGTCGAGCAGCGTCAGGGCGCCGGCCGAGACATTGGCCTTGTCGGAAAGCTCGCAATCGCGCAGCACCTGGGCGCAGAAAGCATAGCTTTGTTTCTCCGACCGGCCGCCGCCGAAAGCGGCGGCGACCAGCAGGTTCTCGAAGGTGGTCATGCCGGAATAGGGGCGCGGGATCTGATAGGTCCGCCCGATCCCCATCTGGCAGCGACGGAAGGGCGGCTCGCGGCGGAGCGCCGTGCCGCCGAGCTGGATCTCGCCACCGGACGCCTTCAAATCGCCACTGATCATATTGAACAGCGTCGTCTTGCCCGCCCCGTTCGGGCCGAGGATGCCCAACACCTCGCCCCGATGCACGTCGAAACTCACCTCATGCAGGACGCGGACGGCGCCGAAGGACTTCGACACGCCGCGCGCTGCCAGCAGGATTTCCCTGTCCATGGATCCGTCCGCGCCCCTGCTCATGTCACCAGGCGATCGGCTTGATCGCCTGTTGCGGTGCGAAGAGCTGATTGACCGTGTTGTCGACGATCTTCAGATCGTAGGGCCATTTCTCGCCCTTCACCCACTGGCCGCCGAAGATCGGCGTCTTGCAGATGTTCTTGTGTGGCGAACCGTCGAACTTGATGTGGCCGACCAGCGTCTGCAGATCGGTGGCGACCAGCGCGTCGCGATTGGCCTGGCGGTCGAGCGGATTGGACGAGCGCTTCAATATGTCCAGCGCGACCTCCAGCAAGGCATGCGAATAGCCCAGCGGCTGCGTCCACTGCCGCTTCGCATCGGCTTCCCACTGGTCGGCGATGTCGCGGCTGACCTGCCCGGTCAGCGACGACTTGAACGGGAAGGCCGGCGTCCACCAGACCTCGGAGGACATGCCGTTGCCGAGCGGACCCATCGCCTCGACGCCGCTTGGGAACAGCAGTGCTGCTGCCACGGTGACCGCCTTCGGCTTGTAGCCCTGCTGGTTGCACTGGGTGACGAACGTCTTCAAATCGTCCGGATAGGTGATGCCGCCGATGATGTCGCAACCCTGCTTCTTGAACTCGGCGATCTGGGCGGAGAAATCATTGGTGCGCGGCTGGAAATAGCCGGGCACCACGACCTCGTAGCCGGCCTTGCGGGTCGGTGCCGGCAGGCCGTATTCGTCGTTGCCCCAGGTCTCGCCGTCGATGTTCTGGGGGAACAGCATCCCGACCTTCTTGTTGGTCTCCAGATGGTTCCAGAGCCCGACGAAGGTGTTCAGCGCCTCGTCGAGGCCCCAGAAGAAATGGTAGGTCCAGTCAAAGGTCTGCTTGCCGCCGCCGCGCGGCATGATCACTGCCTGCCAGGGCGCGCCGGAGGAGATGCACGGCGTCTCATAGAGTTCGGACTGTTCGGCCGCAGGCAGGATCGTGTCGGTGGTCGAAGCCGGAACGAGCAGGTGCACCTCGTCGTTCAGGATGAGGTTGCCGGCGATTTCCGATGCCTTGTTCGGATTGGATTGGCTGTCGCGATCGAGGATCTCGATCTCGTAGGTATTGCCGTTGGCGCATTGCAGCTGGCCGCCGAGCAGGGCGCGGATCTTCTGCAAGGTGTAACCGTCTGTCTCGCCGAAGAGGGCGAGCGGACCGGTGGTGGGGCTGAGATAGCCCAGCTTGATCTTGCCCGCCGTCGCGGCCCGCACATAGGCCGGCATGGCCAGCGCGCTGGCGGCCATACCGGCTCCAATTCCCTTCAGCACGGTCCGGCGGCTGGGCAAGCCCGATTTCACGAGTTTGTTGTAGTAGGTCATCGTCGTTTCCTCCCTTGGTTAAGTCTTGCCGGCCCGTCCCCTCGACGAAACCGGCGTCAGTTCAAAGCTTGTTCAAGTCATGCGCAGCAGCGAGCCGCCATCGATGACGATCAGCGAGCCGGTCACGTAGGACGCGGCGGGCGACGCCAGATAAAGCGCCAGGCCTTTGATTTCTTCCGGATCGCCGATCCGGCCGACGAGCGACTGGGCTTCGAAGGCCTTGCGGTCGGCCGGGTTGCGCAGCCTGCCGCCGGCGATGTTGGTGATGAACGGTCCGGGCAGGATGGCGTTGATGCGGATATTGTAGGCGCCGAGTTCCATCGCCATGTGGCGCACGAGATGGTTCACCGCGGCCTTGGCGGGCATGTAGGGCGTGCCCACGATGCTCTCGTTGATCAGCGAGGCGATGGATGATGTGACGATGATCTGGCCGCCGCCATTCGGCTTCATGTGCCGGACGGCGTGCTTGATGGTGGTGTAGACCGAGGTCAAATTGATTTCGATGACCTTGTCCCAGTGCTCGTCGGGCAGGTTCTCGATGGCGCCTTCGGGATTCCTCTCGCCGGTCGGGGTGTTGAAGCCGGGACCGGCGTCGATCCCGGCATTGGCGAACACGACATCGATCGAGCCCGCCTTCTCGGCCACCTTGTCGAAGGCTCGAGCCATCGCCGCGCGGTCGCCGACATCGACGATCTGGCCCCAGACCTCGCCGCCCGCGGCCCTGATCGCGGCGACGGTCTTCTCCAGCCCGGCGGGATTCAGGTCGAAGATGCAGACCTTCGCGCCATGCTCGGCCATGATCTCTGCATAGGCCTGGCCAATGCCGCTGGCGCCGCCGGTGACGATCACCGACTTGCCTCTGACATCGAACATCTTCTCAAGTGCGGCCATCAGTTTCCTCCCATTTGCGCGATACCGACCTGCGTGCGGGCGCCTTCGCGGCCCCCGCGGCGCGGCGGTTCACTTCTTCTTTCGCGAAAGCACGAAATCGAACTCAACGTCGTAGAACGACGCGGCAACCTTGGCCTTGGCCGCCGCTTCGGCATCGTCGACCTTGCGGAATTCGGCGAGCAGGCTCTGCTTCACGCCGAAGACGGCGTCGGTATCGATATACGGGTCGTCCGGATCGAAGATGTGCGTGGTCAGCGCCTCGAAGCCCTCGGCCTCGACGATGTAGTGGAGATGCGCCGGCCGATAGGGGTGGCGTCCCAGCGCGCCGAGCAGCTTGCCGACCGGCCCGTCATCCGGGATCGGATAGTATTTGGGCTTCGCGCCGCGGAACCAGTAACGTCCGTCAGCACCGGTGCGGAAGACGCCCCGCAGGTTGAAGTCGGGCTGGAGGCCCTTCTGCTGCACGTCGTAGAAGCCCTCGTCATTGGCCTGCCAGACATCGATCTTGGCATCCGCGATCGGATTGCCTTCGGTGTCGAGGATGCGGCCGTGCACGAACATCGGCTCGCCCTTCTGGTCGAGGCAGATGTTCGAGCCCATCGGCAGTTCGGGCGCGTCGGCGACATGGAATGGCCCCAGCACGGTGGATTCCGAGGCGCCCGACGGCTTGCGGTTGTTGATCGCATCGACCAGCATCGAGACGCCCAGGACATCCGACAGCAGGATGTACTCCTGCCGCCACTCGTTGCAGATCTGGCCCGTCCGCGTCAGGAACATGATCGCGTCGAACCATTCCTCCTGCGTCGGCTCGATCTCCTTCACCGCCTCGTGCAGCTTGCGGGTGATGACCTCCATGACCTGAGCAAGCCGCTTGTCCTTGGCGTTCTTGTTGCGCGCCACGACGACTTCGGCCGAGTTGGATTCAGTGAAATAGCCGTGTTCGTGTTCGTCGATCATGGGATCCTCCTCAGCGCGCCAGAACGGATTTGAAGACCCGGCGCAGCTCGGCCGCCGGATCGGCCGCCAGCGTTTCGGAACGCCAGGCGACGTGATGGTCGGGGCGCACCACCAGGCAGCCCGCGTCGCGGATCTCGCGTGCGCGCGCCCAGTCGCCGGTATGGTCCTCGATCGCGCGGCGCGGCCCGATCACATGGGTGCGGATCGGCAGACCGAGTTCCGCGCCCACCGTCTCGGCAGCGGCAACCCACGCCTCGCCGCCAATGCCGCTCAACAGCGTGAACTCGCCATGTCCGCAAAGGTCGAGTGTCGAGACCTTCCGGCCCGAGCGCTCGAAGACCCAGACATGCGGCAGGCGCGAGCCCGGCCAGGTCGTGGGTGCATAGTGCAGCTCGCGATCCTTCTCGAAGGCCGGCTCGCGCTGGCCGTCGGCCACCACGGCGCCCGACGCATAGCGCTGGTTCATCTCGACGCCATGGGCATCGAACTCGTATTTCTTGAAGGCGATGGCCTTGCGCAGCGCCTCTCGTTGCGCTTCGGCGGCTTGTGTGGCGTCGGCGCGGGCTTCCATGTTCCGCTGGATCTTGTCGTGATCCACGCCGCCATCCATGCCGAGCGCCTCGAAGATCGGGCCGAATTCGGCGATCGACTGGTTCGCGCGCGTCACGATCTGGCGCGCGATCGGCGCACGCTCGGCCGAGTAGCTGTCCAGAAGCCCGATCCCCGCCTGCCCCTTGACGACCTTGGCGAGTTTCCAGGCGAGGTTGAACCCGTCCTGGATCGACGTGTTGGAGCCAAGCCCGTTCGAGGGTGGATGCCGGTGCGCGGCGTCGCCCATGATGAACACCCGCCCCTTCCGCATCTGCGTGGCGAAGCAGTTGTTGACGGTCCAGGTGTTGGCGCCCAGGAGCTCGATCTCGAGCTCGGGATCTCCGACCAGCTGGCGCGCGACGCCGGTGGCCAGTTCCGGCGTCACATCGGGCGGCGGCTGGTTGATGTCGTAGCCCCAGACGATGAGCCACTCATTCCACGGCCGCACCATGCGAACGAGACCCATGCCGATCCCCCCGACATCCGCACCGGGCTGCATGACCCAGTAGAGGACGCTCGGCCGGTGAGCGACGTATTTCGAAAGATCGGCCCGAAACAGGATGTTCATCGACCCGCCGACGCCCATCTTGCCCTCGAAAGGCAGGCCCAGATGTTCGGCCACCAGCGAGTTGCCGCCATCGGCACCGACCAGGAATTTCGACCGCACGGTGAAGTCCCTGCCCGACAGCCGGTCGCGGCAGGTCGTGGTGACGCCGTCCGCATCCTGGACATGGCTGACATATTCGGTGCTCATGCGCGCCTGCGTGCCGCGCGCGCACGCCGTCTTGAACAGGATCGGCTCCATGAAGGTCTGGGGCAGATCGTTCATAAAGGACGGCGACGACTGGAGATGTTCGGCCTTGGAGAGCGGGTCCGTGCCCCAGCTTTTCATTCGGCCGAGTTCTTCGCCGGCCAGACTTTCGCAGAACACGTTCTCGCCCATCAGCTCCTGCGGCGAGGCGTGCATTTCGGCCTCGGCCTCGACCTCCGGCCCGAGGTCGCGCAGCACCTCCATGGTGCGCTGGTTGGTGATGTGGGCACGCGGCGTATTCGACAGCCAGCGGTAGCGGTTCACGACCATGTTGGCCACGCCGGAGCTGGATAGAAGTGCCGCCGTGGCCGAGCCGGCCGGGCCCGTGCCCACGATCAGCACGTCGGTTTCGATATCCGCCATCAATTTCCTCCCTCGATCTTCGGACCGGCCAGCCTGCGGCGGACCGGAAACAGGTGCAGGCCGGTGCGGGCCGAAATCAGCCCCCACAGCCCCTTCGGTGCGAACAGCATCACCGCGATGGCGGCGAGGCCGAGTGTCATCAGGTACCAGCTGCCGTAGTCGGCCAGCGCCGAACGCAGCGCAAAGAAGACCAGCACCCCGACGATGGGTCCCTCGAGGGTGCCGATGCCGCCGATAACGACGATGAAGATGACGTAGGCCGTCCAGTCGGTGACGGCGAAGGCCGCCTCCGGCGAGATGCGGGCCGTCTGCACGAAGATCAGCGCGCCGGTCAGTCCGGTGGCGGCCGCGGCGATCAGAAACACCGCCCATTTGAGCCGCCCGACATCGACGCCTACCGATTGGGCCGCCTCGACATTGTCGCGCACGGCCGCCAGCGCCAGCCCGAGGCGACTGCGCAGCAGCCAGTAGATGCAGCCGGTGACGGCCACGACCAGCACTAGGGCCAGCCAATAGGCGAGAATGTCGCGCGCGGCCGCCTCGCGCACGCCGAACAGCGTCCGGATCGCATCCGTGCCCATGATGTTGCTCGTTGCCTCGCGTGGCAGCGAGGTGCCGGTGCCGCCGCCGAGCGCCTTCCATTGCGCGATCAGCAGCCGCGTCACTTCGGCGATCACCCAGGTGCCGATGGCGAAATAGGCGCCCTGCAGGCGGAAGGCGAAGAAGGCCGTGGGAACGGCCAGAGCCAGCGCCGCAAGGCCGCCCAGCGGGATCGCGGCAACCGGGTTCCAGCCCAGCAGGATCACGCCCGCGAACATCGCATAGGCGCCGATGCCGACGAAGGCCTGCTGGCCCACCGAGACGAGACCGCCGTAACCCGCCAGCAGATTCCAGATCTGCGCCAGCGTCAGCATGGTGAGAATGAAGAACAGATCCTGTATGACACCGCGCGAGGTCACGGCGGGCAAAGCGAGCCCGGCCACGACGAGAACGATCACGGCGATCTCCGTGGCGGTTCCGGCGCGGGTGCGGGTTGTCAGCCGATACATGCCGCCCTCAATCCACTGCCCGCGGGAACAGGCCCCGCGGCTTGAGCAGCATCACGGCCAGAAAGGCGATGTGGCCCGCCAGGATCTGCCATTCCGGATTCACCGCCGCGCCGGCCGTCTGGGCCACGCCGATGATGATCCCGCCCGCAAGCGTTCCCCACAGGCTGCCCAGGCCGCCGATGATCACCGCCTCGAAGGCATAGATCAGCCGCGCCGGCCCGATCGAGGGATCGAAGTTCGCCCGCATGCCGAGATAGAGCGCCGCCAGCGTCACCACGACCATCGCAATCCCGGTGGCCATGGCGAACACCCGCTTCGGCTCGATCCCCATCAGGCCCGCCGTCACGGCGTCGTCCGAAGTGGCGCGGAAGGCACGACCGAGGGCGGTGTGATAGAAGAGCCCGTTCAAGGCCACGATGGCGAGGATCGCGGACGCAAAGGTCATCAGCGGCATCACCCCCACCGTGACCAGCCCGAGATCCAGAGATGCCCCCTCCAGCGCGCCTGCCGGAATGCGCCGGCTGTCGGCGGAAAAAGCCTCGAGCAGCCCATTCTGCAGAGCGACCGAAAGGCCGAACGTGACGAGAAGCGGCGGCAGGATATCCTTGCCAAGCACCCGGTTCAGCACAGCGGCCTGCAGCAGCCAGCCAAGCGCGAACATCACCGGCATGGCGATCAGGGCGGCGACCCAGGGCGACAGGCCAAGCAGTGTGACGCCCATCAGCACCAGATAGGCGGCAAAGACGATAAGGTCGCCATGGGCGAGGTTTACCAGCCGCATGATTCCGAAGACGAGGCTCAGTCCGGCCGCGAACAGCGCATAGAGCCCGCCCAGCAAAATCCCCTGCACGAGGGTGTCCAGCCAGATCATCGCCGCGCGCCCGTTATCAGGCGGCGGGAAAATTGCGCGGGCATGCAGAGTCCGGGCTGCCTCGTCATGCCGCCACCCCGAAATAGGCGGAATGGATTTCTTCGCGGGTGACCTCGGCCGCCTCGGCCATCAACGTGACGCGGCCCTCCATCATGCAATAGACACGGTCGGCCACCGCCAGCGCCTTGCCGATATCCTGCTCCACCAGCACGATCGCGGCGCCACCTTCGCGGACCTTGGGAAGTGCTGCGTAGATGTCGCGGATGACGACGGGCGCTAGGCCGAGGCTGATCTCGTCGCAGAGCAGCAATTCGGGATTGGACATCAGCGCCCGGCCGATCGCGACCATCTGCTGCTGGCCGCCCGAGAGCGCCGTGCCGGGGTTTTTGCGCCGCTCGCGCAGGATCGGGAAGAGGTCGTAGACCGCCTCCAGGCTCCACGGCCCCGGCGCCTTGCGCGCCTGCCCGCCGATCAGCAGGTTTTCCTCGACGCTCAGCGAGGCAAAGAGCCGGCGCCCTTCCGGCACCATGGCGATGCCGCGCTTCATGATCTCGGCCGAGGACAGCGCGCCGATGGGCTCGCCCCGGTGCAGAACCATGGCGGCCTCGTTGCGGATCGCGCCCGTGATCGAACGCATCAGCGTGGACTTTCCGGCGCCGTTGGCGCCGATGATCGCCACGCACTCGCCCGCCGCGACGGTGATATCCACGCCGAACAGCGCCCGGAGCTGGGCATAATTCGCTGTGAGGGCGCGCGTCTCCAGCAGCATCAGACCTCGAGCCCCAGATAGATTTCGCGAACCTGCTGGGAGGCCATGATTGCATCCGGCGCGTCGATCCCGATCACGCGCCCGAAATCCAGCACGAGAAGCCGCTCGACCACCGACGTCAAAGCATGCAGGACATGCTCGATCCAGATGATCGTGGTTCCCTTGGCGTGGATGGCCTTGATCGTCGCGACCAGCGCCTTGCATTCGCCCTCGGTCAGTCCGCCCGCGATCTCGTCCAGAAGCAGCAGTTCGGGTCCCGTCGCCAAGGCGCGGGCGAGCTCCAGGCGCTTGCGGTCGAGAAGGCTCAGCGATCCGGCCAGGACATTGGCCTTCCCGAGAAGTTCGGTCTCTTCGAGGATACCTGCGCAATCGTCGACCATCTCGGCCTCGCGGCCGCCCCGGCCGAAAGCGGCGGCGGTCAAGAGGTTCTCGAACACGCTCAGCCCCTCGAAGGGCTGCGGGATCTGGAAGCTGCGGCCGACGCCCATGCGCACCCGTTCCATAGCAGGAGCGCGGGTCACGTCGCGGCTGAGGAATTCGATACGGCCCCCATCCGCGAGCAGATTGCCGGTGATCAGGTTGAACAGCGTCGACTTCCCGGCGCCGTTCGGGCCGATGATGCCCAAGGCCTCGCCGCGCGGCACCGTGAAGGTCACGCAATCCGCAACCTTCAGGGCGCCGAAGGATTTCGAGACGTTTTCCAGCCTGAGTATCATCACAGTCATCCTCGGGTCGCGCCGAACGAGGGCGGCGGCATCCGCCTCCCTCGGCAGCGTCAGGCCAGGGCTTCCATCTTGCCGGCGGTGGGGATCTCGGACGCGGTGGCGTTTTCGACGATCACCAGATCGAAGCCGCCGCTTGCCTTCTTGCGCCACTGGCCGCCGACGAGCGGCGTCTTGCAGACGTTCTTTGCCGCGAAAGGCGGCAGCCCCGCACCGCTCCAGGCCACCTTGCCGACCACGGTCGTCATGTCGGTGGCCGCTACGGCCGCCGCGATCGCCTCGGCATTCGTCGGATCCGAAACGCGGCCCATGACATTGGCCGCCACCTCGAACAGCGAATGGACAAAGCCGATCGGCTGGGTCCAGGGACGTCCGGTCTTGGCGGTGAAATCCGCCGCGAGGTCCGCCGAACTCTGGCCCGTCACCGACGATTTGAACGGATGCGAGGCCGACCACCAGACCTCGGACGAGAGGTTGTGGCCAGCGTCGCCGAGCGTCTCGACCGATTGCGGGAAGAGGATCGCCTTGGCCACCGTCACCGCCTTGGGCTTGAAGCCTTGCTGGCGGGCCTGGTTCCAGAAGGTCGTGAAGTCGGGCGGGATGACCACGCCGGTGACAATCTCGGCATTCGCCGCCTTGAAGGCGTTGACCTGCGCGGTGAAATCGTCCGAGAGGTTCTGATAGCGACCGGGATCGCTGAGGTCGAAGCCGGCGGCATCGAGGCCGGGCTTCAACCCGTTCTTCGGATCGCCCCAGGCATTGCCGTCGGCATCGTTGGGGAACAGCCCGGCCACCTTGCCGTTGGTGGAAAGCTGCTTCCACATGCCGGTGTAGACGGTGATGATGTCTTCAAGGCCCCAGAAATAATGATAAGCGAACTTGAAAGGCTTCCACGATGACGGATCGGCGGGGTTGCCCTGTTGGCCAATGAACCAGGGTTGCCACGGCGCCATGGTCGAGATGACCGGCACGCCCTCCGCCTCGCAGGTGGTGGCGACCGGGTTGGTGCTCTCGGGCGTCGAGCCGACCAGCATCAGGTTGATCTCGTCGTCGACGATCAGGCTCTTCGCCACTTCGGCTGCGCGATTGGGGTTCGACTGGCTGTCCTTGACGATGACGTCGAAATTCTTGCCCGCCTCGGACGCGAGGAAGGCCTTGATGTTGTAGGCATCGCTTTCGGCGAAGCCGGCGAGCGGCCCCGTCTGCGGCGAAACATAGCCCAGGCGAATCTTGGCGCCCTGCGCGAGCGCCGGGGTCGCCAGCCGAGAACCGGCAAGCGCAAGACCTGTCGCCGCCGACGCTTTCAGTAAGCTCCGTCTCGTAATCATTTGCTCTTCCTCCCTCTTGCCTCTTTTCAGCCCCCCGGACGGCGTCCCTCAAACGCCGCCTGGAGGAGTTCCCTTATTGAGCCCGGGTCGATTGGCCTCGGATTCGCATAGGCGTTCTTCACCGCGATCGCCGCCGCGCGGTCGAGATCGGCTTCGTTGATGCCGATCTCCTTCAGGCTCAGCGGAGAGCCGACGGAGCGCGCGAAATCCCAGAGTCCGCCGCCCGCCGAGCCACCACCGAATGCTTCGGCCATCGGCCGCAGCAGATCGGGCACCGCCGCTTCGTTGAAGGCGGTCGTGTAGGGCAGCAGGATGGCGTGGGTTTCAGCATGCGGCGTGTCGAACGAGCCGCCGAAGACATGCGCCAGCTTGTGATGCAGCGCCATCGAGACATAGCCGAGCGCGGTCGAGCAGCACCAGGCCGCATAGAGCGCCTGTGTCCGCGCGGCGCGATCCTGCGGGTCGTCGATCAGCCGCGGAATGCCCTCCCGGAAGGCAACCATGGCATCCCTGCACATCAGCACGATCACCGGGTTGCGGTCGGGGGCGTAGAAGGTCTCCATGGCGTGGGCGATCGCATTCATCGCCGAGGTGACGGTGAGACCAACCGGAAGGCTCAGTGTCAGATTGACGTCGTAGATCACCGTCTCGGGACGGATGTCCGGCGAGCGGCGGGTGGTCTTCTCGCCGGCCGCCGTCTCGCCGAGGATGTCGGTCATTTCCGAGCCGGCATAGGTGGTCGGGATCACCACCTGATCGGCGCCGGTGCGCACGGCAATGGCCTTGCCGAGCCCGGTGGTCGAGCCGCCGCCGAGGCTGACGACCGCCGTGGCGCCGCTGGCGCGGAAGGCGTCGACGGCCTTTTCCGTGACCTCGACGGGGGTATGCATGACCGCGCCGGCAAAGACCCCGGCGGCGAGGCCGCCAAGGCTTTCAGCCAGCTTTTCCGCATCGGCCTTCTGATGTGGCGTCGACAGCACCAGTGCCTTGTCATGGCCGAGCCGCCGCACCTCCTCCTCAGCGCGGGCCATCGTGCCGGCGCCGAAGATCACCCGCGTCGTCAGCCCGGGAAAGGTAAAACTGTCCATCATCGCGCCGCCCCCATGCGTGTGCCCCGGCCGGCCTCCAGGTCGGCAATCATGGTGCCCAGCATCGCAATCTCGGCATCCGAAACCTCATGGCTCCGGCCGGGAAACAGATCGGCCCGCAGGCTCGCGCCACCGCGGCCCAGCGACTGCGCCGTATCGGCGAAGGCCGAGACCGGAATCCAGGGATCGGAGTCGCTGCCGGAAAGATAGACCGGCACGCCCGCCGGCACGGCTTCGGAGCGCCCGTCCGCTGGAACACCGACGCGGCAGCCCGTGAAGGCCGCAAGCGCGTCCGGCGGCGGCAGCCCGGCACAGAGATATTCGATCGACAGGCATGCCCCTTGCGAAAAGCCCGCCAGGAGGAGCGGCAGTCCGGGCAATTCCGCCCGCGCCGCCACCACGGCGGCGGCTAGGTGATCGAGCGCGCCGGAAAGGTGCGCGCGGGCGACCGGCGTCAACGGGTCGACGGCGCGCGCCTCCCACCACACGCCGAGCGGCGCGCGCGGCAGGACGAATGCCACGGCCGGCGCGGAAAGCCGCGACAGCACATGGGACTGCATCTCCTCCGGCGATTGGCCGCGGCCGTGGACGAAGACGCAAATCGCCTTCGCTTCCGCGCCCTTTGGCCCGAGCCGGAGTGGACCGCTGCCTGAACTCACGCGAAATCCGCCTGTTCCAGACCAGCCTGCAATTCGCCCTCGCGGTCCTTGAACCACGGTGGGAAGACCAGCGTCTTGCCGATCTGGCCCGGAGGTTCGTCCTTGGCCCAGCCTTCCGGCGTGGTCCAGGCAAGTTCGAATAGCGCGCCACCGGGCGAGCGGACATAGCAGGACTTGAAATAGTTGCGGTCCTTCTGCTCCGAGATATCGGTGAAGCCGAGGCCTTCGATATGAGCACGCAACTTCAACTGGTTCTCTTCGTCGCCCGTGTTGAGGGCGAGGTGGTGGATCGTCCCGCCCGCCAGCGTCCAGGTGCCCTGTGCGCTGTCGCGATCGACGATCACCTCAACCCGCTGATTGACGCCGGTCGCGTCCGGCACACGGAACACGAGCCCCTCGTGATTGTCCGCCTCCTTCTCGAGCGGCAAGGCGACGGTCAGGAAGTCGTCCATTGCGGTGCGATCCATCACCGCCACGACGGCGCCGTATATGCCCTTGATGCCGTGGGCCTTGCCGATGCCCTGCGCCTCGTTGGTGATGGGCGCGCGCGGATCGCTGTCGCTTTCCACCAGCTCATGCGAGATGCCGCAGGGATGTGCGAATGCCGCACGGTCGGCACCGAAACGCGTGATCTTGATGGCCTCGATGCCGCGCGCGTTCAACCGCTCCACCCAAAAATCCGCAGCGCCCTTGGGGATCGACTGCATGATGGTGCGTGACTGGTTGGTGCCGCGGCGACCATAGACGCCTGGCTTGCGGAACGGAAAAGTGGTGATGATCGTCGAGGCATCGCCGTCGGGCGAGCCGTAGTAGAGGTGATAGACGGGGATGACGCCGTCGAACAAGACGGTGCGCTTCACCGAGTGCAGGCCCAGTGCCTTCGTATAGAAATCGAAATCTTCCTGAGCGCCGTCGGTCGACAGCGTCAAATGGTGGTAGCCGCTGATACGGGCCATCGGTCATCTCCTCCCAGAGGGTGCGGTTTCGCCCCGCCGCTGCGGACAGAGCACGAGGTTTAGGTCGAGTGAGTGCTCCCGCTTTCCTCCATTGGGCGGCAGCGCGCGGAACTCGGCCATGAGTTCGGGTTTGACCCCGAAGATGGCATCCCGGCCGATCGCAGGGTCCGACCGGTCGAAGACGTGGGTCGTCAGCGTCTGGAAGCCTTCTGCCGAGACGCGAAAATGGATATGGGCCGGTCGCTCGAGGCCAAGGCCAAGCGCTGACATCAATTGACCGACTGGTCCGTCCGACGGCAGCGTGTAACCCTTTGGCTTCACCGTCATGAAGCGGAACCGCCCCTGCGGATCGGTACGGAACCGTCCGCGCAGATTGAATTCCGGCTGCCTGTCCGGTTCCTGGTTCTCATAGAGACCCTCGGCGTTGGCCTGCCAGATCTCGACCATCGCATTGCCGATCCCCTCGCCGTCGAGCGCGACGATCCGGCCCGTAACCTCCAGCGGCTCGCCTTTATGGTCGCGCGAAATATTCCCGCCGAGCGGCATCTCCGGCACGTCGGCCCGGTAGAAGGGTCCGGCAAGAGTGTTGGGAGTCGCCCCGGCGGGGCGCGGGCTGTTTTGATCCTCGATCAGCGAGGACACGCCCAGGACATCGGCGAACAGCACCCATTCCTGGCGCCGTGCATCGGCGTAATGGCCAACCTCGGTGAGAAAATCGATCGCCAGCCGGAATTCCTCGCCGGAGGGTCGCAACTCCACGATCAGCGCGTGCAAACCATCCACGGCAGCCTGCGCCGCCGCCGCCAGGCGGGACTGGCCCATTGCTGCCAGGCGCCGCGAGAATTCCTCGGCCTGCGTCGAGATCGCCTTGGGGGGAACATCCCTCTGAGGGTCGTGCTGGCCGTCCATTCCGCCGGGGCCTCCCTTCCCCTTGCCAAACGGGATAGCATGGCCTGACGCTGTGCTTGATGAGATGTGACGTCCCTTGTATAGCGTTTTGCTATGAAGCTGAACGAGCGCCACCTCATGCAGCTCGCCGCGGTGCTGGATGCCGGCGGCGTTTCGGAAGGAGCCGCAATGCTGGGCCTGACCCAGCCTGCGGTCAGCCGATCGCTGGCCATGCTGGAGGCCCGGGTCGGCGAGCCCCTCTTCCTCAAGGGCCGTCGGCCGTTGCAAGCGACACCGCTCGGCTTCCAATTAGCGGCGCAAGGCCGCACGATCATCACCGCCTCCCGTAAGGCGTCCGATGCGGTGCAGGGCTTCATGAAGGGCACGAAGGGTGTGGTCCGTGTCGGCGGCGTGCCTTTCTTCATGGATGCGATGATCAGCAGGATGATCGGAGAATTTCAGAAACTCGAACCCGAGGTCACCGTTCAGCAAAGCTATATGAACCTACCCGAAATGGTCGCGGCGCTGGAGAGCAACCAGATCGACCTCGGGATCGTGCCGATCGGTGTGCTTGACCTCGGACCCGGCTTCGAGTTCACCGAAATCCTGCCCGGACGCAACGTCGTGGCTTGCCGGCCCGACCATCCGCTGCTGCGAAATCGACGCCTCAGGGCGCACGACCTGACCAGTTTTCCCTGGGTGGCCCCCCTGCCCGGCTCTCCGCTGATGTCGGACCTGCAGATGATCCTGATGAGCATCGGCATGTCGGACCTGAACGTTCGCTATTCAGGTGGCTCACTGATGAGCGTGATCAACTTCCTTGCCGAAACCGATGCGCTGGCCGTGCTGCCATTCTCCGTGGTCTTCGCGCAGCGCAAGGAGAACCGGGTGACCGTGCTCCCCTATGAAATCCCCCAGCCCAGCCGCTCACTCGGCATCCTGCGCCGCGTTAGCGGGCCACGCTCTCCAGCGGCAGAGCGCTTCGCGGGCCACGTCGCGACCGCCTTCGAGAATCTGAAGCACATCATCAAGCGGCACGAGAATGCCGTCATCTGGGGTCGCTAGCCGGCTCCAACCAGTACACTCAAAGCGACGCTTCACCATCGAAACTCGGCTAATTCTATGACCCCTATTGATCCACGCCCCCTTAAGCAATTTGGAAGGCTGTAACACTTCCAGTTTGGTCTGCTGCGTTTGGTCCAGCATGGTTGCAAAAAAGCCGTCTCGCCTCGATGTCGGTTCTCCCAGCTAGCGCCGCGATTGTGCCGGCGTGAACCGCCGCGCCGGCCCGCGCCCTGGATTAAACTACCCGAGAGTTTGACTGGCGAGGCCATAGGTCACCGGCGCAGATGCGCCGCCGACGGCAAAATCGGCGAGGCGTTTGCCCATCGACATGGTGAGAACCGTGTCGAAAACCGGCATTCCGCTGTGCGACAGAAAGGCGGCGAACTCGCCTTTGTCCATGTGGGTGTCTATGCGCAGGAAGGCCCCCGAATGGTCGGCCACGTGCGGCCGCACGATCGCCACGGCATCCGCGTCGCTTTCCGCCACAACCGGCCCCACGACATGGCCCCGCCCGAACGGCCGACAGAGCGCGAATGCGTTCAGCCTGCCATTCTTGAAAAGACCATAGCCGGCCGAGTGGGCGAAAAGCTGTTCGACGAGCGCCGTCCGCCTTACGCCAAATGCTGCCGCGTCGAGCGCGATCGCGGCGGGAATATCCCTTGCGTCCAAAGTCCGGACATCACCTCGAATATTTGCCGGCCAACCCGTCGTCGGCACGCGGGCGATGCCCTGGCATTGATAAACGGTCTTCTCCGGCTGGAAGTCGAGCGAGAGATAGAGCCGCCTTGCCGCGCGCGTTGCATTGAGGCGCAGATCACGGCCGACGACCTTGTCGAAGACCCGCTTCATCAGCCATTGCCCCGCCCCCAGGGTCTGGAGCCGCGGCGAGGTGATGACCATGCCCACGGTCGCGAAACCGGCGCCATGCGCGAACCACATGGCCGAGCCGAGGACCCGGCCGATCTCGTCAAGCGCCACGAACCCCTGTCCCGATCCGCGCAGGAATTGCCAGTCCTCGGCGCGATGCGGCCATCCCACGGAGAGCGAGAGTGCGTGCAAGCGATCCAGTTCGACGCTTTCGATGGCGCCGACGCGCATCGAGAAGGTATCGATTTTCAAGCTTCCGGACGGCTTCAATTCCATGCCCCTGCAAGATTATCGTACCAGAGGGCGACGCACCGATGGCCACCCTCTGCCCCTACCAACGCTAAACAAGCAGACCGGTACGATTTGCTCGAAAGCCGCGCACCAACGCTAGATTCAACTGAAACATTTCCGCTTTCGGCACGCAATCGCGAAAGAACGCGCACATCCTCTCCGGAAATCTAGCAGCGTATGGTCGAGGGTATCGATCCCGGTGAACCTGAAATGCTTTGAGGGCTGGAATGGACGTCTTCGACATCCTCGACCGTCTCGTCGCCTTTCCATCGGTCGCCGGCAAGCCGAACGGTGATATCGCCGGCTGGATAGAGGCCCATCTCGCAGAGCACGGGGCGCAGGTCACGGTGCTCCCAGGGCCAGAAGGCGACCGTTCCAATCTGTTCGCGACGATCGGCCCCGCCAATGTCCCGGGCTACATCCTGTCCGGCCACATGGACGTCGTCCCCGCCGGCGAGCCGCAATGGAGTTCGGCTCCTTTCGCGCTGCGCCGAGAAGGCACGCGACTCTACGGACGCGGCACAACTGACATGAAGGGGTTTCTGGCTGCAGTGCTCGCGGCCGTGCCTGTGCTGGCGAGACTGCGCCTTGCCAGGCCAATCCACCTCGCCTTCTCCTATGACGAGGAGGTCGGATGCCGCGGCGTGCCGCATTTGATCGCCCGCCTCCCCGAACTTTGCGCAAAGCCGCTCGGTGTCATCGTCGGCGAGCCGAGCGGCATGCGCGCCGTGCGCGGCCACAAGGGCAAGGCGGCCGGCCGCGTGACGATCAACGGGCGCTCAGGCCATTCCTCGCGGCCCGATCTCGGCCTCAACGCCATCCACGCCATGGCCGGTGCGCTGAGCACGGCCGTGAGCGAAGCCGAGCGGCTGGCGAACGGTCCGTTCGACCCTGCCTTCGAGCCGCCCTACTCCTCGCTGCAAGCGGGCGTGGTGGCGGGCGGACAGTCGGTCAACATCATTCCCGGCACCTGCACGCTGGACCTTGAGGCGCGCGCCATTCCTGGCGTCGACCCGGCCAGCCTGCTCACGCCGGTCAAGGCGCGAGCCGAGGCCCTTGCGGCCGAAGGCTTTCGGGTCGAGTGGACGCCGATAAGCGCCTATCCGGCGCTGTCGCTGCCGCAGGACGCGGCTCTGGCGGCACTGTTAGCCGAGCTGACCGGCGAAGCGCCGCTTGCTGCCGTCAGCTACGGCACGGAGGCCGGACTTTACCAGGCTGCCGGGGTCGATGCGATCATCTGCGGCCCCGGCGACATCGATCGCGCCCACAAGCCGGATGAGTACATTCTTACCAGCGAGCTCGCCGCCTGCCAGCGATTGATCGAGGCGCTGGGCGCCCGCTGCGCGGCTTGAAGGGGAACCGGAATGACATTCCTGTTCAATTCCGATGCGCGGCGCGGAGCGATCTTCGCCGATGCCTTCGCCGAGGAACTGCCGGACGTCCCCTTCACGATGGATGCCGCAACAGTCGATCCTGGCTCCGTACGCTATCTCATTACCTGGACCGCGCCAGAAGACCTCGCGCGCTACAGGAACCTGGAGATCCTGTTCTCCATTGGCGCCGGCGTAGACCAGTTCCGCCTCGATACCTTACCGGAACAGGTGAAGATCGTGCGCACGGTCGAGGAAGGCATCGTGCGCATGATGCAGGAGTATGTGACGCTGGCCGTGCTCGCCCTGCATCGCAACCTGCCCGCCTATCTGGCACAGCAACGCGCCGGCGAATGGCGTGACATCCCACAGTTGCAGGCCGGGTCGCGCCGGATCGGCGTGCTTGGCCTCGGGCAACTCGGCCAGGCCGTCCTCGACCGGCTGAAGCCCTTCGGTTTCCCGCTCGCCGGCTGGAGCCGCTCGCCACGGCAGATTGACGGCGTGACCTGTCACCACGGCGGGCTCGGGTTGGAGCGGACGCTGGTGGCCAGCGACATACTGGTTTGCCTGCTGCCGCTAACCGAGGACACGCACGGTTTCCTCGATGCCGACCTGTTTGCGAGGCTGCCAAAAGGCGCGGCGCTCGTCCACACGGGACGCGGGCCACAGCTCGATCATGAAGCGCTTGTCTCTGCGCTCGACAGCGGCCAACTCTCGGCGGCGATGATCGACGTCACCGATCCCGAACCGCTGCCCGCAGGCCATCCCTTCTGGTCGCATCAGAAGATCATGCTGACCCCGCATGTCGCCAGCGTCACCCAGCCCGCGAGCGCCGCACGCGCCGTCATCGAAAGCATCCGACGCCACCGCGCCGGGATCGATCCCATCGGGCTCGTCGACCGGTCGCGCGGCTATTGAAATCCAACCTGAAAGGCCATCACTTGTCCCTGCTCAAGACCGTCGACACCGCCCCATCTTTCCCACCACGCCAGTCCAAGGCGTTGCCCGAACGGCTGATAGCCGGCGACCCCGCCTTCAAGACCTGGGCGCAGGACGCCGCCAAGGACGATCTCGTCCATACCGGCGTCTGGGAAGCGACGCCGGGAGAGACGCGCTCGATCAAGGGCGAGACTTTCGAATTCTGCCACATCCTTTCCGGCGTGATCGAGATCACGCCCGACGCCGGCGAGACGGTGACCTACCGCGCCGGCGACAGCTTCGTGATGAAGCCCGGCTTCACCGGTGTCTGGAAGACCATCGAAACGGTGCGCAAGATCTACGTCACGGTAGGGTAGTGGGTCTGCGCGAGCCGGCGCCGCCGCAACAGATTTTGCCGTCCCTCATCGCCAGCACGCAACAATCATCCGCGACCGATCTTCGAACGGTGCATGCTGCGCTGTTGCGCGGGCTAGGCTCCTCCAGAACATCTGAGAGTGAGCGCCTATGGGCCTGAGCTTCGACCCGAATACCGTCTCCCTTCCCGTCGGCCATTTTATCGACGGGGAGCTGATCGCGGCCGAGGGTGCGATCGAGATGCGCCGCCCGTCGGATGGCAAGGCATACGCCCTTAGCCCCGTGGCCGGCGTCGAAATGGTCGACCGGGCGGTAGCGGGCGCCAAGGCGGCGCTGAAGACCAGCAACTGGGGCGGCGTTCGGCCGCGCGAGCGCACCAGGGCGCTCCAGGCCTGGGCCGACCTGATCGAGGCGGAAGCCGAAACGCTGGCAAAAATCGAGGCGCTGTGCTCGACGCGGCCCGTCGGCCAGCTCGTCGCCGGCGACATTGCCATAACCGCCGAGCAGATCCGCTTCTTTGCCGAATTCGCCGACAAGGAAGGCAGCGAGCTGGTGCCGACCGACGACGCCAGTCTCGGCATGATCATGAGCGAGCCCTATGGCGTGGTCGGCGCGATCACGCCGTGGAACTTCCCCATCTCGATGGCTGGCTGGAAGCTCGGTCCGGCACTGGCCGCGGGCAATGCGGTCGTGCTGAAGCCGTCGGAAATGACGCCCTTTTCCGCAGTCTACATGGCACAACTCGCCGTGAGGGCAGGCTTACCGGCAGGGCTCATCAACGTAGTCCTGGGAGACGGCCCGACGACTGGAACGGCGCTGACCGGCCATCCCGAGATCGCCAAGGTCAGCTTCACCGGCTCGACCCGCGCCGGTTCGGCCATCATGGAAAACGTCGCTCGCACCGGCGTCAAGCCGATGACGCTGGAACTCGGCGGCAAGAGCCCGCAGATCGTCTTTGCCGATGCCGATCTGGAGAAGGCAGCGACGGCGATCGCCGGCAGCGTCACCTTCAATGCCGGTCAGGCCTGTGTGGCCGGCACGCGCCTGATCGTCGAGAAGAGCGTGGCCGACAGGCTGACGGCCACGATCCTGGAGAAGATGAAGGCTGTGCGGCCCGACCCGACCTGGGACGAGGCGACGCAGTATTCGCCTGTTATCTCGGAACGGCAGCGGGCGCGTGTCGACGGCATCGTGCGGGCCGCGGTCGAAGCCGGCGGCCAATGCCTGACCGGCGGCGCCGCGATGGACAGCCTCGGCTATTTCTACGAGCCGACGCTGATCACAGATGTCGACCAGGCCAATCCAGCGATCGTCGAGGAGATCTTCGGTCCGGTCCTGACCGTCCAGACCTTCGAGACCGAGGACGAGGCGCTGGCGCTGTCCAGTCACCCGATCTACGGACTGGCATCCGGCCTGTTCACCTCCGACCTGTCCCGCACCATCCGCTTCGCGCGCAAGCTCGAAGCGGGCACCGTCTGGGTCAACCGCTACAGCCGCTCGCGCGACCATATCCTGCCAACCGGGGGCTACAAGCGGTCCGGCATCGGCAAGGATCTTGGCCGTGAGGCCTATCTCGCCAACCGCAGGACCAAGAGTGTCCTGATCAGCCTTTGAAGTGGTGCCGATGACGACCTACTCGATCGCCCTGATCCCTGGTGACGGCATCGGCCGCGATGTGACCGCCGCCGCTTGGACGGTGCTGGAAACGGCGGCCAGAAACTTTGGCTTTGCCTTAGCGAGAACCGAGTTGCCCTGGTCCTGCCGCTTCTTCAAGCAGACGGGCTGCATGATGCCCGAGGACGGCATCGAGACCTTGCGCGGCTTCGACGCCATCCTTCTCGGCGCGGTCGGCTGGCCGGCGGAGGTGCCGGATTCCGTTTCGCTGCACGGCCTGCTGCTGCCGATCCGCAAGGCATTCGTGCAGTACGCCAACATCCGGCCGCACCGCCTGCTGCCGGGCGTCACCGGACCACTGCGGGCGGAAAACTTCGACATGCTGTGCATCCGCGAGAACACCGAAGGCGAATATTCGGGCGCCGGCGGGCGCGTGCATCAAGGCACTGCGGACGAGGTCGCGGTGGAGACCTCGATCTTCACCCGTGCCGGCGTCGAGCGCATCCTGCGCTTCGGCTTCGAGCAGGCGCGGGCGCGGCGCGGCAAGCTCGCCTCCGTCACCAAATCCAACGCGCAGAAATATTCGATGGTGTTCTGGGACGAGATTACCCGCAAGCTGGCCGCCGAGTACTCCGACGTCGAAGTGACCAGCTATCATGTAGACGCGCTCGCCGCGCGCATGATCATGGCGCCGGAGAGCCTCGACGTGGTCGTCGCCTCCAACCTCTTCGGCGACATCCTGACCGATATCGGCGCAGCGATCCAGGGCGGGCTCGGCTACGCGGCCTCCGCTAACATCAACCCCGATCGCTCGGCGCCATCCATGTTCGAGCCGGTGCACGGCTCCGCGCCCGACATCGCCCATCTCGGCATCGCCAATCCGATCGCCACCATCTGGTCCGGCGCAATGATGCTCGACCATCTGGGCGAAAAGGCCGCGGCCAGCCGCGTGATGAAGGCGATCGAGGCGACGACCGCGCGAGGTGTTGGAACAACTGCCGGCAAGGACACCACGGAAACCATCACGGCCGCCATCGTCGCGGCATTCCCCTGATTGCAAGGTCGTTTTCGATGAAAAACCTGAAAGACAAAAGTCTCTTCCGCGAAGCCGGTCTGATTGGCGGCCAATGGGTCGCTTCCGGCTCCGGCAGGACGGTCGATGTCGTCGATCCTTCGACCCAGGCAGCGATCGGCACTGTGCCCGACATGGCCGGTCCGGAGACCCGCGCGGCCGTGGAGGCCGCGGCTACCGCTTATGGGAACTGGAAGAAGAAGACCAACGCCGAGCGCGCTTCCCTGCTGGAAGCCTGGCATGGCCTGATGCTCGCGCATCTGGACGATCTCGCGCTGATCCTGACGACGGAACAGGGCAAGCCGCTGGACGAGGCCAAGGGCGAGATCCGTTACGGCGCGTCGTTCGTCAAATGGTTCGCGGAGGAGGCACGCCGCATCAACGGCCACACCGTCCCCTCACCGACATCCGACCGGCGCATCATCGTGCTGAAGGAGCCGGTCGGGGTATGCGGCATCATCACGCCGTGGAATTTTCCCAATGCGATGATCACCCGCAAGGTCGCGCCGGCGCTGGCCGCCGGCTGCACGGTGGTCATCAAGCCGTCAGAGTTCACGCCCTATTCCGCGCTGGCGCTTGGCGTGCTGGCCGAACGGGCGGGCATTCCCGCGGGCGTCATCAACATCGTCACCGGCATGCCGGCCGAGATCGGCAACGAGATCATGGCGAACGAGACCGTTCGCAAGATCTCCTTCACCGGCTCGACGCGGGTCGGTTCGCTGCTGATGCGCGGGGCAGCGGACAGCGTTAAGCGGCTCAGTCTCGAACTCGGCGGCAACGCGCCTCTCATCGTCTTTGACGACGCCGATCTCGATCTCGCCGTCGAGGGCGCGCTTGTCTCGAAGTTCCGCAACGGCGGCCAGACCTGCGTCTGCGCCAACCGCATTCTCGTCCAGGCCACTGTCTACGAAACCTTCGCCGCGAAGCTTTCCGCCCGCGTCAACGCCATGACGGTGGGGCCCGGCACGCAGCCTGGCGTCACCATCGGACCGATGATCAACATGGCGGCGGTCGAGAAGATCAACCGCCATGTCGACGACGCGATCGCCAAAGGTGCTGTGATCATCAGCGAGAAGCCGGCGCTGCCGGAGGGTCCTCAATATGTCGCGCCGCTGGTGCTGACCGGCGCCACGAAAGACATGCAGCTCGCCGGCGAGGAAACGTTCGGCCCGGTCGCGCCGCTTTTCCGGTTCGAGACGGAAGAGGAAGCGATCGCGCTCGCCAACGGCACGCCCTACGGGCTTGCCTCGTACTTTTACACAGAGAACCTGAAACGCGCCTGGCGCGTTGGCGAGGCGCTAGAGTTCGGCATGGTGGGACTCAACACCGGCTCGGTCTCGATGGAAGTGGCCCCCTTCGGCGGCGTCAAGCAGTCAGGCCTCGGCCGCGAGGGGGCGCAGGCCGGTATCGAGGAATATCTCGAGATGAAGAGCTTCCACATGGGCGGGCTCAGCTGAGGCAATTGGCTGAAGCCCGACCGGGCCGGATCGACGATCACTGAATTCGGTCGAGCGCCTTGTAGTAGAGGCCGACCATCGGCAGGAACCAGGGCTTGCCGGAATAGCCGGGAATGGAAGGCCACTCGAGCCCCTTCATCGGATTGCGGTCTTCGCGGCCGAGCATGGCATCAGCCAGGATCATGCCGAGATGGGTGGAAAGCTGCGCGCCGTGGCCCGAATAGCCCATCGCGTACCAGACACCGTCATGGTAGCCGGCCCGCGGAAAACGGTCCTTGGTCATGTCGACCAGCCCGCCCCAGCAATAGTCGATCTCGACCTTGGCCAGTTGCGGGAAGATCGCCGCAAGGCCTGCCTGCAATATCTGTCCGCTCCTGGCATCGGAGCGCTGGTCCGATGTCGCCGAGAAGCGTGCGCGACCGCCGAAGATCAGGCGCCTGTCCGGCGAAAGCCGGAAGTAGTTGCCTATGTTCATCGATGTCACGCATGTCCGGTTGCCGGGCATGGTCGCAGCGATCTCGGCGTCGCTCAACGGCCTTGTAGCGATGATGAAGCTGCCGACGGAGATGATCCTGCGGCGGAAATAGCCGAAATTCGGCGTCGTGTAAGCGCCGGTCGCCACCAGCACATTGTCGGCGCTGATCCGCCCGCGGGAGGTTGTCAGCTCATGCCTGTTGCCGGCCTGCTTGCGGTCGGTCACCGCCGCGTTCTCGTGGATCACCGCACCGTGGCGGGCGGCGGCCGTGGCCAAGCCTGCCACATAGCGGCCCATATGCATCATGGCGCTCTTCTTCGACAGCATCGCGCCGTGGAAGGGCGAGCCAATCTCGGACTTGAGATCGGCCGTCGACAGCAGCTCCGTATCCGGATCGACTTCGGCATGGAGGGCTTCGAAGTTGCGGGCAATCGCTTCGAAATGCTGCGGCTTGGAGGCGAGCTTCAGCTTGCCGGCGCGGCGGAAATTGCAGTCGATGCCCTCTTCGGCGACCAGCGCCTCAATGGTATCGACAGAGTCGTCGAGCGCCCGGTAGAGCGCGATTGCGCGTTCCTTGCCGAGCTCCGCTTTGGCCGAGAGATAGCTGTGGGCGAGGCCGTTGTTCAAGTGCCCGCCATTGCGACCGGATGCGCCCCAGCCCACCCGCTCCGCCTCCAGCACGGCCACCTTGGCGCCAGCCTTCGCCAGTTGGCGCGCTGCGGCGAGACCGGTGAAGCCGCCGCCGATGATGGCGGCATCGTAGTGCCCCTCGACCGGGCCTTGCGCCCCGCCGGAAAAGACAGGGGCCGTGTCGTGCCAGTAGGAGACAAATTTCATCGGCAATCCGCCTATTTCAGAGACCGACCACGCCTGGAAGACCCGAAATGTCTGATATCTCGACATAGCCATAGTACGGGTTGGCCGGTTCGTGGCCACGGTTGACCCAGACCTTGTTCTTGATGCCGAGATCGTGCGCCGACATCAGGTCGTAGCGGAACGAAGACGAACAGTGAAGAATATCCTCCGGGCCGCAGCCCAGCATATCGAGCATGTATTCGAAGGCTTGGAAGCGAGGCTTGTAGGCCTGTGCCTGCTCGGCCGTGTAGACGGCATGGAACGGCGCGCCTAGCTTTTCGACATTGGACATGATCTGCGCGTTCATGGCGTTGGACAGGATGACCAGCGGAATCTCCTTGGCCACCTTCGCCAGGCCGGCCGGGACGTCCGCGTGCGGTCCCCAGGTCGGGACACGCTGATAGACCATCCTGGCGTCGTCGGCGCTGAAGGCGACGCCATTGCGCTTGCAGGAGCGCTCGAGCGCGTTGTGAACGACGTCGGCATAGGGCTGCCAGTCGCCCATGATCTCGTCGAGCCGATACGCCGCGAAGTTCTTGATGAACTCCTGCATGCGCGGTTCGTCGAGCCGGCTGCCGTAGAGGTCTCGCGCCGCTTCCGCCATCTGGAAATGGGTCAACGTGCCGTAGCAGTCGAAGGTGATGTATTTGGGCCTGAAGGAAGCCATGTCCGTTGATCTCCGGTGGAAGCACATCCGCGCTGGGATGTATTTCATCATAGGACGGCTGGTGGCGGCCCACCTGACCGAAATCGCCCTCCCGAAAGCAGAAAGTTCCGTATCCACCATCCGGTTTGGCACGCTGTAGCATCTGCCGTGCCGAAGCGGCGCCGTGCGAGATGTGAAGCAAGTCCGCCGTGGAGGGTGCCAGCACAAGATGCGGCGCACGCCTCGCGCTACGGCGAAAGATACTGTCGAAGCCGAAGCCTTCAGATGATCTGCGGCGCGCTGATGGCCGAGACTTGGCCTCAGACGATAGGGACACCTCATGCCGCAGGGCGAGATCGAAATCCAGGACTTCGGGCCGGACCATATCGAGGGAGCGGTAGCGCTTTCTCGCCAGGAGAAGTGGCCGCATCGCCCCCAGGACTGGCAGATGGCGCTGCAGCTCTCAAGCGGCGCGGTCGCGCTCGACGACGAGGGCCGTGTCACCGGAACCATCCTGGTAACGCCCTACGGCGCGGATTGCGCCATGATCAACATGGTGATCGTCGACAGGAACGTGCGTGGCAAGGGGCTCGGGCGCCGGCTTATGGACCAGGCTCTCGCCCTCGCCGGCGACCGTCCGCTGCGGCTCGTCGCGACGACTGACGGCATGCCTCTCTATCAGAAACTGGGCTTTGTGCCCTCCGGCACGATCCTGCAGCATCAGGGCACGGTAGCACAGCTCGTCGCGCCCGACGGCGTGGAAGCCGCACGCATCGACGATCTGTCGGACATCAAAGCGCTGGACCGCGACGCCTATAGCGCCGACCGCGAAGCCCTGATCGATGCGCTGGCCGAGCACGGCCAACTCGCGGTTATCCGCCGCAGCGGCGCCATCGAAGCCTATGCCGCGATTCGCCCGTTTGGACGCGGCGAGGTGATTGGTCCGGTCATCGCGGGAAGTGCCGCGCACGCCAGGGCCCTGATCAGCTTCTTCGCCGCGCCGCGCCCCGGCGCCTTTCTGCGTGTGGATACCGACAGCCGGACCGGCATTGCCGGCTGGCTCGAAGACATCGGCCTCGCCCATGCCGGCGGCGGCGTCGCCATGGACCGTCCGCCCAAGACGGGCGCGGAACAGACCAGGCCAAAAGTTTACGCCCTCGCCAACCAGGCGCTCGGCTAGCGCGGAGGAAAACAATGCTCGCCAATTCCCTGATCGAACTCGACCGCGCCCATCTCATCCATCCGGTCTCCTCATACCGTGGCCATGAGGCCCTCGGCGTGCGCGTGCTGAAATCGGCGAAGGGGGCGACCGTGACCGATGCATCCGGCCGGCAACTTGTCGACGGTTTCGCCGGACTGTGGTGCGTCAATGCCGGCTACGGCCACGACAGCATCGTCGAGGCGGCGGCAAGGCAGATGCGCGAGCTTCCCTACGCCACTGCCTATTTCGACCTCGGCTCGGAGCCGGCCATCCGCCTCGCCTCGGAGCTGGCCGAGCGCGCGCCAGGCGACCTCAATCACGTCTATTTCACGCTCGGCGGGTCTGACGCGGTCGACAGCACGATCCGTTTCGTTCGCTACTATTGGAATGCCAGGGGCGAGCCGAAACGCGACCAGTTTATTTCCATCGAGCAAGGCTATCACGGATCGTCGGTGGTCGGCGCGGGCCTGACCGCTCTGCCCGCCTTTCACGCCGGTTTCGGCATTCCCTTCGAATGGCAACACAAGATCCCCTCGCCCTACCCCTATCGCAACCCGGTAGGCGAGGACGCGAGCGCGATCACCGCCGCATCGCTCGCCGCGCTGAAGGCCAAGATCGAGGAGCTCGGACCGGAGCGGGTCGCTGCCTTCTATGCCGAGCCGATCCAGGGGTCGGGTGGTGTGATCGTCCCGCCGAAGGGCTGGATTAAGGCGATGCGCGAACTCTGCCGGGAGTACGGCATCCTGTTCATCGCCGACGAGGTGATCACCGGCTTCGGCCGCACGGGCCCTCTCTTCGCCTGCACGGACGAGGACATCGTTCCCGACTTGATGACGACCGCGAAGGGGCTGACCTCGGGCTATGTTCCAATGGGCGCCGTATTCATGGCCGATCATGTCTACAACGTCATCGCCGATGGCGCGGGCGCTTCTGCGGTCGGCCACGGCTATACCTATTCCGCCCATCCCGTCAGCGCCGCCGTCGCGCTCGAGGTGTTGAAGCTCTACGAAGACGGCCTGCTGGAGAACGGCATCAAGGCCGGCGCTCGCCTGATGGCGGGGCTGGAGGGCCTGAGAGACCACCCGCTGGTGGGCGACGTGCGTGGTCGCGGCATGCTTGCCGCGATCGAACTGGTGGTCGACAAAAGGAGGAAGACACCGCTTCCCGCATCGGCCATGCCGGCGCGGCGCGTCTTCGACAGGGCGTGGGACAACGGTCTCATCATCCGTGCCTTTGCGAATGGGGTTATCGGCTACGCTCCCCCGCTCTGCTGCACCGACGACGACATCGATGCTATCATCGAGCGCACGCGCCGGACGCTCGACCAAACATTGGACGATGCTGATGTCCGCCAGGCCCTGGCATGACGGGCGACGAATACCGCGTGTTTCGAAATAGCGCCGGGGCAGACGATTTCGCAATTTTGTGCCGCCCCCTCACGCCTTTTCGGCGAATCCAGCGCGGGGGAAGTGCCAGACTGTCCTTAAGACAAGGCCAGAAGGCCCGAATTTCCGAGCTTTTGAAAAGGCCGACGCCCCGGACAGCACGGAATTTTGTTCTGTTCAACACCATGACATTCGGCCGCGCGCAGAGGAGAGCCAGTCTTGGCCAGGGGCTTTAGCGAATTCAAATACATGACCTTCGACGTCGTCGGCACGCTGATCGACTTCGAAGGCGGCATTACCACCTGCCTGGCCGGGATTGCCGGTGACGCTGGCGTTTCCATCGATGGCGAAGCCGCGCTGGCCCTGTACCGGCAGGCCCGCTACATGCCCGATGCAGGGCTGTTCCCTGACGATCTCGTCCGTGTCTACATGGTCATCGCGGCGCGGCTCGGCCTGCCGGCCGAGGAGAAATACGGCGTCCGCCTGCGGGACTCCGCCAGCACCTGGCAAGGCTTTCCMGACAGCGCGGCGGCATTGGCCGAGCTTGCGAAGTCACACAAGCTGATTGCCATGACCAATGCCCGGCGCTGGGCGCTCAATCATTTCGAGAAGCAGTTGGGATCGCCCTTCTTCGCCACCTTTACCGCCGACGATACCAGAACGGAGAAACCGGATCCGGCGTTCTTCCAGAAGGTCGTTGATTTCGTCGCCTCCCGGGGTGACCGCAAGGACGACATCCTGCACGTCGCGCAGAGCCAGTATCACGACATCGGCATATCCCGGACACTTGGCCTGACCAACTGCTGGATCGAACGCCGGCACGCCCAGAAGGGCTATGGCGGCACGATCGAGCCGGAGCGCTTCACCGCCCCGGACTACCACTTCACCTCAATGGCCGCATTGGCGTCGGCCGTGCGGCAAAGCCTGAAGGAACGAACCTGAGCCCAAGCCCGGAAAGCCGCAACAAGACGAGCATCCCGACCAAACAAACAGAAAGGGGAATAACATGACCGACAAGATCACGAACTGGACCAGCGCAGACGATGCCATGGTCGAAAACGCCATTCGGCGGGGCGCGAACCGCCGCGAACTTCTCAAGATGCTGTTGGCCGGCGGCGCCGCGGTTGCCGCGGGCAGCCTGGTGCTCGGCCGCGCCACCAATGCCGTCGCCGCTGAGCCGGTTTCCGGCGGAAACTTCAAAGCCGCCGGCTGGTCGTCATCGACCGCCGACACGCTTGATCCTGCAAAGGCGTCGCTCTCCACCGACTATGTCCGCTGCTGCTCGCTCTACAACCGCCTGACTTTCCTCGACAAGGATGGCGTCACGCAGATGGAGCTTGCCGAGAGCTTCGACAGCAAGGACGCCAAGACCTGGACGGTGAAGCTGCGCAAGGGCGTCACCTTCCACGACGGCAAGGACCTTACCGCCGACGACGTCGTCTACTCGCTGAAGCGCCATCTCGACAAAGCGGTCGGCTCCAAGGTCGCCAAGATCGCCGCGCAGATGACCGGCTTCAAGGCGGTAGACAAGTCGACCGTTGAAATCACGCTCGCCGACCCGAATGCCGACCTCCCGACCATCCTGGCGCTGCATCACTTCATGATCGTCCAGGACGGCACCACCGACTTCTCCAAGGGCAATGGCACCGGCGCCTTCGTGCTCGAGGCTTTCGAACCGGGCGTGCGGTCGGTGGTCACCAAGAACAAGAACTACTGGAAGTCGGGCAAGCCCTATCTCGACTCTTTCGAATTCATCGCCATCAGCGACGACAGTGCCCGCGTCAACGCCCTGCTTTCCGGCGACATCAATTTTGCGGCTTCGATCAATCCGCGCGCGATGAAGCTCATCGGCGGCCAGCAGGGCTTCGAGCTGTCGAAGACGACCTCGGGTAACTACACCGACCTCAACATCCGGCTCGACATGGATCCGGGCAGCAAGGCCGACTTCGTTGCCGGCATGAAGTATCTCGTCAACCGCGAGCAGATCGTCAAATCGGCATTGCGCGGCCTTGGCGAAATCGGCAACGACCAGCCTGTCTCGCCGGCAAACATCTTCCACAATCCCGATATCAAGCCGAAGGCTTTCGACCCGGACAAGGCGAAGTTCCACTTCCAGAAGGCAGGCCTGCTCGGCCAGTCCATCCCGGTGATCGCTTCCGACGCGGCGACCTCGTCGATCGACATGGCGGTGATCATCCAGGCCGCCGGCGCGGATATCGGCATGAAACTCGACGTCCAGCGCGTCCCGGCCGACGGCTATTGGGACAATTACTGGCTCAAGGCGCCGATCCATTTCGGCAACATCAATCCGCGCCCGACGCCGGACATCCTGTTCTCGCTCCTCTACGCTTCCAACGCGCCCTGGAACGAAAGCCAATACAAGTCCGAAAAGTTCGACAAGATGCTCATCGAGGCGCGCGGCTCTCTCGACCAGGCCAAGCGCAAGGAGATCTACGGCCAGATGCAGGCTATGGTCTCCGAGGAGGCCGGCACCATCATCCCGGCCTACATTTCCAACGTGGATGCCCTCTCCAGCAAGGTGAAGGGTTTGGAGGCGAACCCGCTCGGTGGCATGATGGGCTACGCAATGGCGGAATATCTCTGGCTTGAAGCCTGAGAGACGCCTGCCGGGGGCCGGTCAGCCAGCCCCCGGCAGTTCATTGCGCAAGATTGCTTGGCCGAACAACCGCAGGGAGCGCTTCCATGACATCTGGGGTTCTCAACCTCGTGCTGAAGCGGCTGGGGATCGCGGCCGTCACACTTTTGATCGTGCTGTTCGCCGTGTTCTTCGCCACCAGCATGCTACCCGGCGACACCGCGTCGATCCTGCTCGGCCAGGCGGCGACTCCTGAAGCGGTCGCCGGCCTACGTGAGGCTATGCATCTTAATGATCCGGCGATCCTGCGCTTCCTGCTCTGGCTTCTCGGCCTGCTCCATGGTGACCTCGGCACCTCCTATGCCAACGAGATGCCTGTTGCGGCGCTGATCGGCGGGCGCCTGGTCAACACCATGAAGCTCGCCGGCATCACCACGCTGCTTTCGGTGCCACTGGCGCTGACGCTCGGCATCACCGCCGCCATGTTGCGCGGCTCCGTCTACGACCGCACGGTCACCATCCTGTCGATCGGCGTCATCTCCGTGCCGGAATTCATGGTCGCGACCCTCGCGGTCCTGCTCTTCGCCGTTTATCTCAAATGGCTGCCGGCGCTGTCCTCGGTCAACGAGGCGCATTCGCTGACCGATCTCGTGCGCATCTATGCAATGCCGGTGATCACGCTCACCTTCGTCATCTCCGCCCAGATGATCCGCATGACCCGCGCCGCGGTGATCGAGACGCTCTCCACGCCTTATGTCGAGATGGCGCTTCTGAAAGGCGCCTCGCGCAGCCGCATGGTCCTGAGGCACGCGCTCCCTAATGCGCTCGGGCCGATCGTCAACGCGGTAGCGCTTTCGCTTTCCTATCTGGTCGGCGGCGTCATCATCGTCGAGACGATCTTCAACTATCCCGGCATCGCCAAGCTGATGGTCGATGCGGTCGCCACCCGCGACCTGCCGCTGATCCAGAGCTGCGCGATGATCTTCTGCCTCGGCTATCTCTTTCTCATCACCGCCGCCGACGTCGTCGCCATCATGTCCAACCCGAGGCTCAGATGACGACAGCGCGCGTGACAACCTCCCGGCGGTCCTTCCTGGGCCACAGCTACAGCCTCGTGGGCGTCTTGGCCGCGCTGGTCATTCTGGCTTGGACGCTCGTCGCGATCCTTGCGCCCTACGTGATTCCCCATTCGATCGGCGACATAGTCGACGACGACTATTTCGGCCCGATGCGCCAGGGACTGTGGCTCGGCTCGGACTATCTTGGGCGCGATATGCTCTCGCGAGTTCTGATGGGCGCCCGCTACACCGTCGGCATATCGCTCGCCGCCGTCTCCATCGCCTGTTTTTCGGGCGTTGTGCTGGGGATGATTGCGGCCGTCACCGGTGGCTGGCTCGACACCTGCCTCAGCCGCTTCCTGGACGCCATGAACTCCATCCCCAGCAAGCTGTTCGGCCTTGTGGTCGTCGCCGCGGTCGGCTCGTCGATCCCGGTGCTGATTCTGACGCTGGCCGTCATCTATATCCCCGGCGCCTACCGCTTTGCGCGCGCGCTCGCCGTCAACATCAACACCATGGACTTCATCACCGTCGCCCGTGTCCGCGGCGAGAGCACGCTCTACCTCATCGGGTCCGAAATCCTGCCCAACATCATCCGCCCGGTGCTGGCCGACTTCGGCCTGCGCTTCGTCTTCATCGTGCTTTTGCTCTCCGGCCTGTCCTTCCTGGGACTCGGTCTCCAGCCGCCGCTCGCCGACTGGGGTGCGCTGGTGCGCGAGAACATCGGCGGCCTGCCTTTCGCGGCCCCCGCCGTCATCGTGCCGTCGCTGGCAATCGCCAGCCTCACCATCAGCGTCAACCTGCTGATCGACAACCTGCCGCAAAAGATCAGGGACCGGGACGCATGAGCAATCTCGTCGAGGTCAGGAACCTGCGGATCGAGGCGAAAACCGACTCCGGACGACTTGTCGAAATCATCAAGGGCGTCAGCCTCGACATCGCCGACGGCGAGATCGTCGCCCTGATCGGAGAAAGCGGCTCCGGCAAGACCACGGTGGCGCTCTCGCTGATGGGCTATGCGCGGCCCGGCTGCCGGATCACCAGCGGCGAGATCAATGTTGGCGGCAAGAACATGGCCACCCTTTCCGAAAAGGAACGCGCCAGGCTGCGCGGCACCGACATTGCCTATGTCCCGCAAAGCGCAGCCGCCTCGTTCAACCCCTCCTCCACGATCATGGAGCAGGTCATCGAGGTCACGCGGATCCACAAGCTGATGCCGCCCGAACAGGCGCGGCAGCGCGCGGTCGAGCTGTTCAGGGCCTTGTCGCTGCCCGACCCGGAAGGGATCGGTACCCGTTATCCGCACCAGGTTTCGGGCGGGCAGTTGCAGCGGCTGTCGGCGGCCATGGCGCTCATCAGCGATCCCAAGCTGGTCATCTTCGACGAGCCGACGACGGCACTCGACGTGACGACGCAGATCGACGTGCTGAAGGCATTCAAGTCGGTCATGCGGGCGGGCGGCGTGGCGGGTGTCTATGTTTCCCATGACCTCGCGGTCGTGGCCCAGATCGCCGACCGCATCGTGGTGCTGAAGGGCGGCGAAGTGCAGGAGACCGGCACTACCGCGGCAATCCTTTCGGCTGCCCAGCATCCCTATACGCGCGAACTGCTGGCCGCCTTCGAACCGAAGCCGCGGCAAGCACATGCGGACGCAGATGCCGGGACCAAGCAGTTGCTGCGTATCGACAATGTGACGGCCGGCTACGGCCCGGTTCGGGATGACGGACTGCCACTCATCCGCGCGGTCGATTCCGTCAGCCTGGTCGTCGAGAAGGGGCGCAATCTCGGCGTCATCGGCGAATCCGGCTGCGGAAAATCGACCCTGGCGCGCGTCATCGCCGGTATCCACCCGGCGGCGGCCGGCGACATCGTCTTCGACGGCAAGCAACTGCAGCGAGCCGCCAGGAAGCGCAGCCAGGACCAGCTGCGCGAGATGCAAATCGTGTTCCAATATGCCGATACTGCGCTCAATCCGGCCAAGCCGGTGGAGGACATCATCTCCCGTCCGCTCGCCTTCTATCACCGGCTCGACAGGCAGGCGCGCGCGAAGCGCGTCGACGAGCTGCTCGACATGGTGCGCTTGCCAAGGGGCCTGCGCTACCGTCACCCGTCGGAGCTCTCTGGCGGCCAGAAGCAGCGCGTGAATTTCGCACGGGCGCTGGCGGCCAACCCCAAGCTGATCATCTGCGACGAAATCACCTCGGCCCTCGACACGGTGGTGGCGTCTGCCGTGATCGAGCTGCTCAAGGAGCTGCAGCGCGAGCTGGGACTCTCCTACATCTTCATCAGCCACGACCTCTCCGTCGTCGAGGCCATCTGCGACGAGATCATGGTCATGTACAACGGGGAACGGGTGGAGCAGATCACCCCAGACAAGCTGACGGCGCCCACTCACCCCTATTCCAAGCTTCTGTTCTCCTCGGTGCCGAAGCTTGACCCGACCTGGCTGGACGGCCTCGTCCGCGACCCCGAACTCGTCAGCCAGTACGGCCACCGCTGACTACATCGACAAAGGGGCCACCGTTTCAGGAAGCAGCCGCCTTATCTGGGAAACAGGCTGGGCAGCGGCATGTGCGCCTTGACGATGGGAGACTTGAGCACCACGAAGCTGAAATACTTGTCGATGCCGATGTCCATGTCGGTCAGCCGCTCCATGATCGTCTGGTACTCACCGATGCCGGCGGTCACGAATTTCATCAAATAGTCGTAGCCGCCCGACACGAGGTGGCATTCGATGACCTGGTCGATCTTCTCGACGACGGCGAGAAAACGGGCGAAGTCCACCTGGCGATGGTTCTTCAAGGTGATTTCGGTGAACACGGTCAGCGTCTGGCCGAGCTTGCCGATATTGACCTGTGCGGAATAGCCCTCGATGTAGCCTTCCGACTGGAGTTTCTTCACCCGCATCAGGCACGGGCTTGGCGACAGATGCACCAGATCGGCCAATTCCACATTGGTGATGCGGCCGTTCTTCTGCAACTCGTATAGGATCTTGATATCGATCCGATCCAGTTTCACGGCCGTCTCCGCAGAACGCACGCCACAGCACAAAATGCTGCCTTGCAAGTAGCCATTGACACTACCACAGCCCGCTGGCCTGTCCATCCAAGCGATGCCGCATTGAAACGCAGCGACTCCCGATTTCAACCGGGCTGCCGGAATAAAATTCTGCTTCGGCCTCAACTGCGGCAGCGGCTGCCTGCGCAACGCGTTAGGATTGGCGCTTCAAAGGTTGAGGGACCATGCGCGCGCCGCTGCAGCAAATCGAGACATCCGGCGAACTGCCCAAGTCCGCGGACGCGGTGGTGATCGGCGGCGGCATTGTCGGTGCCTTCGCGGCCTACTATCTGGCCAGGCGCGGCATGCAGGTCGTGCTTGTCGAAAAGGGACGCATCGGCGCCGAGCAGTCCTCCAGGAACTGGGGCTGGTGCCGCCAGCAGAATCGTGACGCCCGCGAGTTGCCGATGGCAACCCGAAGCCTTGATCTGTGGGACAGCTTCGCGACGGAAACCGGCGAAGACACCGGCTTTCGCCGCTGCGGCCTGCTCTATCTCAGCGACGACGAGGCGGAACTGGCCGGCTGGGCGCGCTGGCGTGATTTCGCCAAAACGGCCGGCGTTACCACGCATATGCTCGACAGCGCCGCGGCCAGCGAGCGGGGCCGCGCCACGGGCCGGACCTGGAAGGGCGGCGTCTTCTCGCCGACCGACGGCACCGCCGACCCGTCGCGCGCCGCGCCCTCGGTCGCCCGTGCCATTCTCAAGCTTGGGGGCTCCGTGCACCAGAGCTGCGCCGCGCGCGGTATCGAGATCGAGGGCGGCCGCCTGAGCGGCGTGGTCACCGAAAGCGGAACGATCCGGACGAAGCTGGCCGTCCTAGCCGGCGGCGCCTGGGCCTCCTCTTTTTGCCGGCAGTTCGACTTCCGCTTTCCGCAGGCGTCGATCCGTTCCTCCATCCTGTCCGTCTCGCCGGGTGCCGAAGGTCTGCCGGATGCGCTGCACACGGCAAGGATCTCGGCCACGCGTCGCGGCGACGGCGGCTACACGCTCGCCATAAGCGGACGCGGCCGGGTGGACGTGACGCCGCAGCAGTTGCGCTTCTCGTCGCAGTTCCTGCCCATGTTCCTGAAGCGCTGGCGCAGCCTCGCACCCGGCGGTCTGCAGGGCATGCGCTCGGGCCACGAAACACTCGGTTGCTGGCGGCTCGACCAGCCGACGCCGATGGAACGGATGCGCATCCTCGATCCGACCCCGGATCAGGCGACCATCCGCCTGACGCACACCCGGGCGCTCGAGCTGCTGCCGGCACTGCGCCAAACAAAGATCAGCGCGGCCTGGGCCGGCTACATCGACAGCACGCCGGACGGCGTGCCCGCCATCGGCGAGATTCAAACGGTGCCGGGTTTCTTCCTGGCTGCCGGATTTTCGGGACACGGCTTCGGCATCGGCCCGGGCGCCGGTCACCTCGTCGCCGATCTGGTGACCGGGTCGGAACCGATCGTCGATCCGAATTCCTATGATCCCCAGCGCTTCGACGCTTCAGCCTGGGGGAAGGTCGCCGATTTCTAAGACGTGATCCATGTCTTCCTGGTGTCGACTCCGGAATTGCATCAGCCGTCCCGGAGGAAGGCACCGACAGGCGCCGGTCGGACAGGCGCCTGTCCGCGAAACCGGCCGACAGCGTCGGCCGTACAGCCGGCCTGCGCCGCCACGAGTTCGACCGCAGCCAACTGGCAGTAGCGCCCCTGGCATCGCCCCATGCCGACGCGCGATAGCGATTTCACCCTGTTGGCCTCGCCGCCGCCGAAATCCACGCTCTGGCGTACGGCTCCGGCTGTCACATTCTCGCAGCGACAGACGACCGCCTCATCGGGAAGTGCCCGCGCCATCGCTGCCGGCCAGGGAAAGGCGTAAGCCAGGCCGCGAGCAAAGCGCTCGAGCCGTGCCAGCTTGCGCAAATCGACGCCGGTGGCGGACGCAGGAATTCCGAGATCGGCAAGGCATGCCGCAGCCGCGAGACGCCCAGCGATCTCCGCGCCATCCGCTCCCAGAAGACGAACCCCATCGCCGGCAAGATAGACTCCGTTGCCGGCTCGACCCATCGGGTCGGTCTTCGGCAACCATTGCCGCCACTGCTCATCATAAATGAAGGCGCATCCGACCAGGTCGGCCAGATGCGTCTCCGCCCGCAGGTGCCAGCCCATGCCGATCATGTCGCAAGGGGTGCGGTGCTCCCGGCCGCCTGCGTCGCGCCAGCGCATCGCCGCGACACCTTGCTTGTCGGCCTCGATCCGTTCGAGCGTCACGCCCGCATGGTAGCGGCCGCCGAGTCTCGTCCGCAGGGCCAGACCGCGCAGCGTGACGAACGGCCGGGCGGCAAGCTGGCAGAACCCGCGCATCTGCTGATGCCAGGGAGACGTGTCGAGCACTGCTGCCACATCCGCTCCAGCCTTGACCAGTTGGGCGCCGACCAGCGTCAGCAGAGGCCCCGATCCCATAAGGACGATCCGCCGCCCAAGAGCGACGCCCTGCGCCTTGAGCGCGATCTGCGCCGCGCCAAGGCTATAGACGCCGGCATTCTGCCAGCCGGGAACCGGCGCCACGCGGTCGGATGCGCCGGTGGCAAGGATCAGGCGGTCATAGCCGATCATCTGCACGCGGCCTTCCCCCAGCACGTGCAGCCGACCCTCCTGCGCTGCGATGACCGAACTCGCCGCGCAATGGGTGAGCCGCCCTTCCTTGGCCAGCCGATCGAAGAGCATATGCAGCGCGCGCGCCTTCGGCGCTTCTGGCCCGTAGAGCTGCTCTGCCGTGCGGGTAAAGCCGGCAGGGGGGCGGCGATAGATCTGCCCGCCCGCGCAATGCCCTTCGTCGATCACCACCGGGTGAAGTCCGGCCTCGACCAGCGCCGCAGCGGCCCTTATGCCGGCTGGACCGGCGCCCACGATCACGACCCGCTGCGATGAGGTCTCGCTCACGGCCAGCTCTCCGGCTGCGTTGTGTGTAAACGCATGCCCTGGGTGACAAATGCCGAGCACGCCCTTATCCGCGGTCCCTCGTCCTGCCACACCCAGCAATCCTGGCAGGCTCCCATCAGGCAGAACCCGGCCCGCGGCTCGGGTCCGAACTCGGACTTTCGCAGCGCGTACCCAGAAGCCAGCATGGCGGTCAGCACGGTGTCGCCCACCAGAGCACTGCATATCTGCCCGTCGAGAAAAAAATACACCTCGGCCCGGTCGCACTCGGCCAGCCGAACGATGCGGCCGGCGGTCATAATTCCGCCGCCTCTCGTACCGGGTTCGGGCGAGGCAGTTCGGGGAACCGCTCGCAGGCCGCATCGAACGCCGCCTGGACGCCCTCCGGCCCCGAACGTCCCTTCATGCGGCGGAAGATCTCCGTCTTGGCGAAGAACCGCCAATGGATCGGCAAGTCCCTCAGTATGGCGGTAAGCCGGTCATAGGCCGCTGGGGTCCACTGCGCTTCGTAACCGTCGCGCTCCGGACCGAAATGGAAATGGCCGGCGGCTGGCCCCTGGCGTGCGCGCAGCCTTTCCGTCGCTTGCTCGTCGACCTCGCCGTCGCGGATGACGACGCCATAGTCGCGCTCGGCAGCCGTTGGCGAGACATAGCCTCGCCGCACATCCTGCGCGACGCGCCAGGGCTCGCGCCCATGCGGATCGCCGCGCCCGCCGCCTCCGGCGGAACGGATATCGAGCACGTCGCCGGGCTGCAGCACCGCCGTGTCGATGTTGCCCAGTCGCCGCTCGTGCTCGGTTCCCGGATTGACGACCATGTCAGACAGGCCGGCCGCCTTGCCGCCCAGCACGCCCCAGGGACGAAAGAAGCTGCGGTCCCGGTTGCGCGCCGTGATCCTTGAGTCGGGGGCGAAGACACGGAAGGCCATCTCGGTCGCCAGCCCGCCGCGCCAGCGGCCCGCGCCGCCGCTGTCCCTGGCGAGCCCGTATTTCACGAATTCGACCGGAGTCTCGGTCTCGGTGATCTCGATCGGCGTGTTCTTGAGATAGGCCGCATCGGCGCCCGATCCGTTGGTTCCGTCGCGATGGGGCATGGCGCCGCCGCCGCCCACGACGGGATTGACCGCGGCGATGACGGTCCGGCTGGTCCGCTCGTCCGTGGTCATGACATTGACGATGCAGTTGTTGCCGGCGGGTGCCGCTGGCAGGCGCTCCGGCACCGCTTGCGAGAAGCCGCCGAAGATGACCGACCGCAGCCGGGCGCAGGTGAGCGAGCGCATGCCTACGGCGGCGGGGTATACCGGGTTCAGCACCGAACCCGTGGGTGCGATGCAGGTGAACGGTCGGGTGAGGCCCGTATTGAGCAGGATCTTCGGGTTGATCGTGTAGAGCACATAGTAGACGCCCACCAGCAGCATAGTGTGGCGCGGGTCGCCGCCTGAAGGCACGTTGAGCGAGGAGCCGAGCTGCGGATCGGAGCCGGTGAAGTCGAGCACCGCCTCGTCGCCCCTGATCGTCAGCGTCAGCTTCAGCCGGCAGGGATTGGCCTCGACCGAATCCTCGTCGGCATAGTCGGCGAATTCCCACGTCCCGTCGGGCATGGAGCGCAGCACGTCGCGCGCCTGCGCCTCGGCATGGTCGAGAAGAGCGGAAACGCCTTCGATGAAGCCGGCCTTGCCGAACTTCCTCACCATTGCCTGGATCTTGCGCTCGCCGGTGTTGAGCGCCCCGACCAGCGCCTTGATGTCGCCGATGTTGAGGTCGGGCTTGCGCACATTGGTGCTCATGATCCGCAGGATCGTCTCGTCGAAGACGCCCTCGTTCACAAGCTTCATCGGGGGAAAGCGGATACCTTCCTGATGGATTTCGGTCAGCGCCCGGCTGAGCGAAGCCGGCACAGCCCCGCCCATGTCGGTGTTGTGGATATGCCCTCCGGTCCAGGCGACGATCTCGCCGTCGACGAAGACCGGCTTCCACAGATGCGTGTCGGGCGCGTGCGTGGCGACGTGGCCGGAATAGGGATCGTTGGTGAACGCGACGTCTCCCGGCCGGTAGTTGTCGACCATCGCGATAGCGCGGTGATACGAAAGCCCCGGATACCATGTGGCGCCGAGGTCCATCGGCACGGCGAAGGTCGCGCCTGAACGGTCCATCAGCATCACCGTAAAGTCCTGCGTCTCCTTGACGAAGGCGGAGTGCGCGGTGCGGTGCAACGTGTGGGCCATGTTCTCGGCGGCCGCGCGGGCATGGTTCGCCAGAACCTGCAGATTTGTCCGGTCAAACATGGCATCACTCCGGGAAGGTCAGCAGAAGGTTGAGGTGACGGTCGACCCTTGCCTGCGCTCCCGCGGGAATGGCAAAAGTGGTGTCTTCCTGAACGACCACGGCAGGCCCATGGAACGTGCTGCCCGGCACGAGGGCCTGCCGGTCGTGGAGATCGACGGTCTCTACGCTCGCGCCCGTGTAGACCGGGAGACGGCGCGCCGGAATGGCCGGGGCGTCGATCACGTCGACCACCGGGAAGTGGAGTTTCGGCCCCGCGCCCACTGCGGACAGCCGGACATTCACAAGTTCGATCTCGCCGTCCGGGTCGTGGAAATCGTAGAGCTGCTCATGGGTGAGGTGGAAGGCTTTTGCGATGGCGGTCGCATTGCCGTCCGTCAGCCATTCCGGCTGAAGGACGACCTCGATCTCATAACTCTGCCCGACATAGCGCATGTCGCAGGATAGACTGAGTTCGGCCGCCCCCTCATGCCCCTGCGCCGCGAGCCAGTCGCGACCCTCTTGGGCGAGGGCCTCGAAGGCATTGCGAATTCCGGCGAGCGACATGCCCGACAGAGGGCTGAAGATGGTGCGAATGAAGTCCCCGCGCAGATCCGACACCAGCCCGCCCAGCGCCGACACCACGCCGGGGCGGCGCGGTGCCATGACACGCTTCATCCCGAGTTCGCGGGCAAGGAAGGCGCCGAGCATCGGACCGCCGCCGCCGAAGGGCATCAGCGTGAAATCGCGCAAGTCCACGCCGGCGCGCGATGCGAGCTTCTCGACCTCGACGAACATCTCCGACACCGCAATGTCGAGGATCGCCTGCGCGGTCTGCTCGACTGGACGGCCGAGGCGAGCGGCAAGTTCGCCGATTGCGCGATGCGCCAGCCCGGTATCGATCCTGAGCTGGCCGTAGGCCATCTCGCTGTGACCAAGCCATCCACACACCACCATGGCGTCCGTCACCGTCGGCCGCTCGCCGCCACGGCCGTAGCATGCCGGTCCTGGCGTGGAACCGGCCGACTCCGGCCCGACCCGCAGCACCCCCTGTGCGTCGACACTGGCGATCGAGCCGCCGCCGACGCCGATCGAGCTCACCGACACGGAGGGGATATGGAGCGGAAATTCGCCGATCAATTCGCCTGTCCCGAACTGCGCCTCGCCGCCGATGATGAGCGCGAAGTCGGCCGAGGTCCCGCCAATGTCGAGGGTAAGGACCTTGTCCTCGCCTGCCTGGCGCGCCAGCCACGAGGCGCCGATGACGCCGGAGGCCGTTCCCGACAAAAGCATGTTCACGCAGGCACGCTTGCCTTCGGCAGCGTTCATCAGCCCACCGTTCGACTTCGTCAGCATCGGGCGGGCCGGCACGCCGCGGTCCTTCAGTCTCTCTTCCAGCGCCGTCAGATAGGACGAGACGCGCGGATGGACATAGCCATTGAGGATGGCGGTCGAGCTGCGCTCGTATTCGCGGATGACCGGCCATACCTCGGCCGAGGAGAAGACGAAGAGGTCTGGCGCGAGACGCGCGATCGTTGCCTTGACGGCGGCCTCCTGCGCGGCGTTGCGCCACGAATGGAGGAAGGAGACGATGATCCCTTGCGCCCCGTTCGCTTTCGCCAGTGCCACCGCGGTGGCCACCGCCGCCATGTCCGGTGCCTGGGATTCGCTTCCATCGGCACGCATGCGAACCGGAATGCCAAACACCATGTCACGCGAGATTAGCGGATCCGGCCGCGAGCAGAACAGCGAATACATGTCCGGCATTCGCAGCCGCGCGAGTTCGATGACGTCCTCGAAGCCGGCATTGGTGAACAGCGCGAGCGGCGCACCCTTTCGCTGGATGATCGTGTTGATGCCGACGGTCGTGCCGTGCACAAAACGCGTCATAAGAGTTGGATCAAAACCCTCGCGTTCAGCCAGAAGGGTGAGGCCCGTCATCAGTTCGGCGCCCGGATCTTCCGGCGTCGTCAGCACTTTCAGCGAGGCGACCCGTCCAGACCGGGCCTCGAGCGCGCAAAAGTCGATGAATGTCCCGCCGATATCGACGCCGACCTTCCAGTCGGCCTCTTTCCGCGCCCCATTTACCGCGATGCCACCGTCCATGATGCGTCCCTTCCTGTCTGTCGACCAAAACTGGCACGAGCGGACGGTCAGGGTCCAAGATGGATGAGAGGCAAGGATATAAGTCTTGCTTATGCTTTGGCGCGATGTTCGCCGAGGACCACCGAACAGGCAGCACGGATTTGCTCGCGCATCATCTCATCGGCCCGCGAAAGTGGCCGTGTGCGCGAGGTCAGCAGCGCGATCGGAAATTCCGGCCCCGCCGCGAGCGGCCTGACGGCAAGCCCGGCGAACTGGTGCCACGGCAGCAGCGCGTCCACGAGGCCGATACCCAGACCGGCCTGGACGAAGCCCACCGCGGAGATGGACACGTCGATCTCGAGCGACAGCGAAAGCGCCACACCCTGCGCGCGGGCCGCATGGGCCAGTTCGTCGGCGGGACGGGTGTTTCCGCGATAGGATATCAATCCCTCGCCGGCGAGATCGGCGAGCCGCAGCTCGGTTTTCCTGGCCAACGCATGCCGTATGGGCAAAAGGCATGCGAATCCGACGCTGCCGATCACTTCCGCCTCGATATCGGGAGGCAGACGGTCGTCCATGGCCACGCCGAGGCTGGCATCGCCGGCGCGCAGCATGTCGATGATCGCGGCGATCGGCGCCATATGGGAACGTAGCAAAATATCGGGATGCTGCGCCCGGAATCCGGTGAACGCGCGCGGCAATATCGCCATGGCCGGCGGCGGCGAAGCCGCGACCCGCACCAGCCCAGTTCGGCCCAGACGCAGGTCGGTGGTCTTGCGGCGCAAGCCCTCGAGCCCTGCCGACAGCCTCTCGGCATCGGCGAAAATCTCCAGCGCCTCAGGGGTCGGCCGTAGCCGGCCCTTCACCCGCTCGAACAGCGTGAAGCCGAGTTCGTCCTCGGTGTGGAGCAGGATCTGGCTGAGCGCAGGCTGGGAGATGTTCAGCATCCGCGCCGCGGCGGTCACGGTGCCCGCACGCATGACGGCGATGAACACTTCGAGCTGCCGGGCCCGCATTGCCACTCCATAGGTAAAGCTTATGGCTGTTATCCAAACCCATCTTTGACGCAATGCCGTGGCGCAGACAAGATGGATACATCCAAGGATCAGCTGCTCTACGCTAAGGAACGACTATGGATGTGATCGTGCTGGGCGGCGGACTGATGGGGACGGCTTCGGCCTATTTCCTCGCCAGGCGCGGGGCACGCGTGACGCTGGTCGAGCGCAATCGGATCGGCACCGGTGCAACCGTCGCCTCCTTCGGCAACATCCGGCGCACCGGGCGCCATCTCTCCCAGCTTCCATTGGCCCACCGTTCGCTCAGGCTGTGGGGCGAGGCCGAAAGAATGCTTGGCCGCGACGTGGAATTCCGCGCCACCGGTCATATCCGGCTGATCTTCGATCAAGGCGGGCTCGCAGACATGCGGACCTATGCCGAGGCGGCGCGCCCCTGGGGCCTTGAGCTAGAGGAACTCGGCCCGCGCGAGATCCATGCCCGCTTTCCCGGCCTCGGTCCCGAAGCGATCGCGGCGTCGTTCTCTCCGCAAGATGGCAGCGGCAATCCGCGGCTGATCGCACCTGCCTTTGCCGAGGCTGCCCGCAAGCTGGGCGCGGAAATCGTCGAGGGAGCCGAAGTCGGGAAGATCACCAGCACGGGCTCCGGTTTCCTTGTAGCCAGTTCAAAAGGTACATTCGCCGCCGGCTGCCTGCTCAACACTGCCGGAGCCTGGGGCGCGCGCATCGCCGCGCAGTTTGGCGAAGTGATCCCGCTCGACGCCCGCGGCCCGCAGATGGGCGTGACCGAGCCGCTGCCGCATCGGGTCCTGCCGGTGGTCGGCATCTGGACGCGCGATAAGCACCATGGCGCCTATCTGCGTCAGGTCGAGCGGGGCAACATCGTCTTCGGCGGCGCGGCCGAAAGGGTGCCGGTGGACCTGGATCCAGGCCACGCGGTCGCCGATCCCATGCGCCTTCCATTGCAATTGCGCGCGGTCGCGCGGCTGCTGCCGTCAATCGCGCAGGTCGCGGTCATCCGCACCTGGTCCGGCTGCGAGGGCTATGTGCGCGACATGCTGCCGGTCATGGGACGCTCGGCGACGACGCCAGGCCTGTTCCACGCCTTCGGCTTCAGCGGACACGGCTTCCAGCTTGGTCCGGGCGTGGGCGACACCATGGCCGAACTCGTCATGACCGACCGTTGCGAAACGCCGCTCGACGACTTCAGGGTCGATCGCTTCGCCCGCGCAGCCTAAAGAACAGCAGCAGCCTAAAGAGCACAGACGGGCTCGCACCGCGTTGTGATCAGACTTATCCTTTGCGATCGTGCTGCCACTTTCCCGCGCGAGCGCCGGCCCCCTGCTGATGCTTTTGGCTGCTAACTGTACCTCTTTTTGGATGTTGCCGCTTAATCAGGAAATGGCGATGCCGCAAGGGCTAAAGGGGAACGCAGCGCGGCCAGAATAGTCGTCACAACTACCATTGTAAGACTGAAGTCCTTGGTCTGCCGGCTCTAAAGGCCCGCTTAGTCTATCGTCCGAAAGTCGGTTTCCAGTCGCGGTTGCGCTGTGCCTGAATCCCCTCGTAGTCAGGCAACGGGACCTGAAGGAGGTTCGACAGCGGCGGGTCGCGGCTCCACAGGAGCCGATTGGCACGCGGCCAGGGCAAGTGCCGCGAAGCCCAGCATCGTGTTCCGCATCAAATTCTTTCCATCGGGAGCTATTGGTTGGCAGCAGGCAGCCGAATTGCACACTATCCTGCTCGTGCAGCTATTCGATATGGCTTGTCGGTTTCCAGATGTGTGTCGATATGATGTCGCGCAGCTCGGTGCGAACCGTGCGGAAGAGCGGGCGAAAGTTCGAGGACATCGGTCGCTGCGAGGAGGTCGCGAGGATCAGCTGTCGGGTAATCGGCGGGTCGAATGGCCAGACCTCGATGCGGCCAGCCTCCACAAGGAGGTGGACGGAAGCGTAGGGCAGAACCGTATAGCCAGTTCCCTCCTCGACCAGAAGCAAGGTTGAAGGCATTGCCTCCAGCTCCATCTCTACACGCGGATAGATGCCATGCTCCGCCAAGGTGTTATCGATAAGCCGCCGCAGTCCGTGCGGGCGGCTGGGCAGGATCATCGGCAGCTCGGCGAAGATGTTGAGGCCGACCGGCCCGCGCGGCAGCACGCGCTCGGACAAGACCGGCCCGATCAGAAACAGCTCGTCATCGGCCAGCGGTTCGGTCAGCACGGAAGGATGGTTCGGCGAATTGTAGAGCACGGCGGCATCGATGCGACCGGCGATCAGCCATTCCAGGATATGGCCGCTGAAGCCTTCGATCACCTGCAGCGCGACATTGGGAAACTCGTTCTTGATCTTCTTGACCAAGGGCACGGTCAGCACGGTGCCAACCGAGGGCGGCACGGCCAGCACCAACCTCCCCTTCGGCGAGGATTTGAGGTTCGATACTGCATTCTGCGCCAGCCGCATCCGCTCGACGATCTCGTCGGCATGGGCCTTCAGAAGCACGCCCGCCTCGGTCAGCACGACGCCGCGGCCGTTGCGATAGAACAGCTCGACGCCGAGTTCCTCCTCAAGCCCGCGAATATGGCGCGTGACCATCGGCTGGGTGACGTTGAGGTCGAGCGCGGCCTTCGAGAAGCTGCCAGCCGCACCGACGGCGATGAATACCTGTAGCTGTTTCGTGTCCAACTTTCGCCCTAACCATCCACTGCTACAGAGCTTCCAGGCTGACTCAGTGGTGTCCGTGTCACATGCCGAACGGGTACTGCTGGCCCCGGACATTTAGGAAAACGGCATAGACCGACGTTGTCGCTGTGATGAACAGCCTATTGTTGCGCGGTCCACCAAAGGTCAGGTTCGCAACCATTTCCGGCACCTGAATTTTCCCGATGAGCTCACCTTGGGGCGTATGGCACTGTACGCCATCCCACGCGCTGATCCAGAGATTGCCCGCAACGTCAACGCGAAAGCCATCCGGAATGCCAGGCGATATGTCGGCGAAGACGCGGGAATTTACCAACTTGTCACCGTCAACGTCAAACTGCCTGACGTGATGCGGGGCGCTGCGGTCTGTGAGGAAGCCGGAGTCCGAAACATAAAGGTGCTTCTCGTCGGGCGAGAAGGCTAGCCCGTTCGGCATAGAGAAATCATCGGCAACAACGGTGACTACTCCCGAGCTGGGATCGATCCTGTAGACGCGGCAGCCCGGTTGCTCCTGCAGGCCCTTGCGCCCGACATAGTCCGAAATGATCCCGTAGTTGGGGTCGGTGAACCAGATGCTGCCGTCGGACTTCACGACCACATCGTTCGGCGAGTTCAACGGCTTGCCATCGTATGCGGAGGCCAGCACCGTGATCGAGCCGTTCCATTCGGTGCGCACCACACGGCGTTCCCCCTGCATGCAGGTGACCAGCCTTCCACTACGGTCGCGCGTGTTGCCGTTCGGATTTGAGACATGGCTTCGGAACAGCGAAACCGCCCCCGTCTCCTCGTCCCACCGCAGCATGCGGTCGTTGGGGATATCGCTCCAGATCAGCGAGCGAAGGTCGGCGAAATAGACCGGCCCCTCCGCCCAGCGATTTCCCGTATGGATGGTTTCGAGGAATGCGACCGGATCGATCAGCTCCCCGAACCGCGCATCGATCGTCTCGTAGCAGGACATCGACCGCCTCGCCTATGGCAGCCGGATCGCGACGGTCTTGGTCTCGGTGTAGAGCTGCAGCGCCTGTTCGCCAAGTTCGCGCCCCCACCCCGATTGCTTGAAACCACCGAACGGCATGGTGACGTCGTTGAAGTTGTGGCAGTTCACCCAGACCGTGCCGGATTTGATTTTCGCGGCCAGCCGATGCGCGGCGCCCAGATTGTTGGTCCAGATCGATGCAGCCAGGCCATACTCGGTGTCGTTGGCATCCCTGGCAAGTTGGTCCAGATCCTCGTCGTCGAACGGCATCGCGCAGGCCACCGGCCCGAATATCTCCTCGCGGATCACCGACATGTCCGGCCGCGTCCTGGAAATGACCGTCGGCTCGACGAAATAGCCGACGTCGCCGGCACGCGCGCCACCGGTGACGATTTCGGCACCGTCGCTCCTGCCTTCCGAGATCAACCTGGTGATGCGTTCCATCTGCTGCTGAGAGACGACGGGGCCGAGCTCGGTTGAGGGATCAAGCCCGGCGCCGAGCTTCAGCTTTTCGGCACGCTCGGCAATGCCGGACATGACCTTGTCGTAGATCTTCTTGTGAACGAAGAACCGTGTTCCCGCGCCGCAGCTCTGGCCGGCATTGAAGAATGCCGCGCTCGATGCGCCTGCCACCGCCATGTCGATATCGGCGTCGCCGAGAACGATGATCGGCGCCTTGCCGCCAAGTTCCAGGCTGACCTTCTTGAGATTGCCGGTCGCGGCGCGCGCGATCAACCGGCCGACTTCGGTCGAACCGGTGAAAGCCACCTTGTCGATATCTGGATGGGCCGCCATCGCCGCCCCAACCGTTTCGCCAAAGCCGGTCAGGATGTTGACCACGCCTTCCGGAAAGCCGGCGTCCTGGACCAGCTTACCGAAGTAGAGCGCTCCGAGCGGCGTCTGCTCGGCCGGCTTGAGCACGACGGTGCAGCCGGCCGCCAGTGCCGGCGCCACCTTCCAGGCGAGCATGCTGAGCGGGAAATTCCACGGGATGATCTGGCCGACGACGCCGACCGGCTCGCGGCGGGTGTAGGCGTGCCAGTCACCCGGCGCGTTGATGGTCATCGTCTCGCCATTGATCTTGGTGGCCCACCCCGCATAATAGCGGAACGTCTCAGCCGTGAACGGCACCTCGCCATTGCGGGAATCGCCGATCGGCTTGCCGCTCTCATAGGAATTGAGCGTTGCCAGCATATCGACATTGGCATCAATCAGATCGGCGAGTTTCCAGATCAGCCTGGCGCGCTCGGCCGGCACCATTTTCGACCAAGGACCGTCGATCGCAGTCCGCGCGGCCTTGACCGCCAGATCGACATCGGCGTCATCGCCGGCTGGCACCCTCGCGATGGCCCGGCCGTTCGAGGGATCGATGACGTCGAGCGACTGCCCGGAGGCCGCAGAAAGCCATGCGCTGCCGATCAGCATCGCGTGCCTGCCGCCGACGAACGCCGCCACCTTCGGAGCGAGCGGCGGCACGGCATCGAAACGTATGTTCATGATTCCTCCGAAGGGTCTCTTCGATCAGCGCTGGACGAACGGCGCGGGAATGGAGTTCCCGGCATCAATCCAGATGCTCTTTTCCTGAAGATATTCGTAGATAGCGGTCTGGCCGTTCTCCCGGCCGATGCCCGACTGCTTGTAGCCGCCAAAAGGCGAGAGATAGCTGGTGGCGCGGTACATGTTGACCCAGACGCTGCCGGCTTCGAGCCGCTCGGGCAGGCGGATTGCGCGGCCGAGGTCCTGCGTCCAAAGACCGGCCGCAAGCCCGTAGATGGTGTCATTGGCGATGGCCACCGCCTCGTCCTCATCCTCGAAGGGAATGACCGACAGCACCGGTCCGAAGACCTCTTCCTGGGCGATGCGCATGGACTGCTTCACGTTACCGAAGATCGTCGGCTCGACGAACCAGCCGTCGGCAATCGATGTGTCCTCGGGTATCTTGCCGCCAAGCAATTGCGCGGCGCCTTCACCGTTGGCGATGCCAATGTAGTCGAGCACTTTCGCGCGCTGCGGCAGGGTGGTGATCGGACCGACCTGGGTCTCGGGATCGAGCGGATCGCCAATCCTCGCGGTCTTTGCGAAGGCGACCAGCTTCTCCGTCACCTGGTCGTAGACGGAGCGCTGCACAAGCGCGCGCGAGCCAGCGATGCAGGTCTGCCCCGTCGCGGCGAAGATACCGGAAACGAGGCCGGGGATGGCGGCATCCATCTTGGCGTCGGCGAAAACGATGTTGGCGGATTTACCGCCGAGTTCGAGCGTCACCTTCTTAAGCCCGCCGGCGGCAGCCTGATAGACGCGGCGGCCGGTTGCATCACCACCGGTGAACGCCACTTTCGCGACATCGGCATGCGTGACGAGGCGGTCGCCGATTTCATGGCCGAAGCCGGTGACGATGTTGACGACGCCGTTGGGAAAGCCCGCCTTCTCGAAAAGCCGGCCGAAGAACAATGCCGACACCGAGGAAAATTCCGACGGCTTCCAGACGATCGTGTTGCCGGCAGCGAGCGCCGGGGCAAGCTTCCACGTCGCCAGCATCAAGGGCGAGTTCCACGGCGTAATCGCGGCCACAACCCCGAGCGGCTCGCGGCGCGTGTAATTGAACACCCCCGGCTTGTCGATCGGGATCACACGCCCTTCGATCTTGTCGGCAAGGCCGCCAAAGAAGCGGAACCATTGCGGAATGTATTTGCACTGCATCCGCATTTCATTGATCAGCTTGCCGTTGTCGCGGGTTTCGAGAACGGCCAGGTTTTCGGCCTCCTCCGCCACGAGGTCGGCAAAGCGCGTCATGATCTGCCCACGCGCGGTTGGGGTCATCGTCCGCCACTCGCCGCGGAACGCGGCGGCGGCTGCCTGAACGGCCGCATCGACATCGGCTACGCCGGCGCGCGGAACGAGAGCCCAGGCCTTGCCGGTGAAGGGATCGAAGGATTCGAAATAGTCACCCGACTGCGCGGCGGCCGAGCGGCCGCCGATCAGCATCGAGAGCTTTTCCGTGGCCAGCGGCGGACGGGTTGTCATGCTCCGACTTCCTGCATGGCTTCGCGCGCCACCCGGAAAGAATCGACGCCCGCGGGCACGCCCGCATAGATCACGACCTGTAGAAGGACTTCGCGGATTTCGTCTTTGGTCACACCGTTGGTCAGCGCGCCCTTCACATGCATCTTCAGTTCGTGCGGACGATTGAGCGCGGAAAGCATGGCGAGGTTCAGCATGCTGCGGGTCTTCTTGTCGAGCGTGTCACGGCCCCAGACGGCGCCCCAGCAATATTCCGTCACGAGTTCCTGCAGCGGACGATTGAAATCGTCGGCGCTGGCGAAGGATTTCTCGACGAATTCGGCGCCCAGAACTGATTTGCGGATTTCAAAACCCTTGTCGAACACGTCTTTGCTCATTGGATGGTCCTTTCCAGTTGATTGGGAGATCAAAGGCCGGGTGTCGGCCGATATTTGCGGCCACGTGCGACCACCTGGCCGAGCGAGCCGTCGGTCAGATAGATCTGCGTCGCCTTGGAATCGTAAGGGACGTTCTCCTGGCCCGGGTAGCCGATCAGCTCGCGCACGCGCGGGCTCATATAGTAGGTGGCGATGGCAATGGTTGTGATCGCCGAGAAGGCTTCGCCATCCTCCTTGTTGAGGCTTTCCAGACGAGCTTCGGCGCCGGAGGCCGGATCGACCGCGACGCCGCGCGCAAAGCCCGGCTTTAGATCAATCCGAAAATCCAGGGACTTCTCGACATCGGCGTAACCGCAGACGTCGCTGAACTTCGGCATCTTGCCATGCGCGGGGATCAGGAAGTCCGCGAGTGCAAGGAAGGCGTTCTCATTCGACATGTCAGGCCACCTTCTGGTTGCGGCGCTCGGCGATCATGCGGCGCGTGTTGCGCAGCGCCACGGCCATGATGGTCGCTGTCGGATTGGTGGCGCCCGAGGTCGGGAAGGTCGAGGCGTCCATGACGTAGAGGTTCGGCACGTCGTGGCAGGCGCCCCACTGGTCGACGACCGAGCGCTTGGGGTCGCCGCCCATGACGGTGGTGCCGATGAGATGCCAACCGGATTCACGCACCGGCGTCGAAACCAGCGTCTCGATGGCGCCGGCGGCGCGCACCGATTCCAGGCAGCGGTCGATGTTGAACTTGAGCAGCCGGTTGGAGTTCTCGTTGACCTTGTAGACGATCTGCGGCGCCGGCAGGCCATCGGAATCCACCAGATCCTTCGACAGCACCACCTGGTTGCTTTCCTCCGGAAGATCTTCGCCGACGATGCCCCAGATCAGCGAGTGGCCGAAGCGGCGGGCTACATTTTCATGGAGGTTGGCGCCCCAGAAATCCTGGAACCGGCCGCTTTCGGCGACATAGACCTTGGAACCGGTCGCCCCGGATACGCCGACCGGTCCGCCCGACGGCATGCAGTTCCATTTCGAGCCGCGCACAAAGCCGCGGCTTTCGTCGGTCTCGTAGAATTCCAGCGAATAGACCTGCTGGCCAAAGGGGCCGCGCCAGGAATCGAGGGGGTCCTCATATGATGCGAGTACGCTTGCGAACGGATGCATCATCAGACGCTTGCCGACCATGCCGGACGAATTGGCAAGGCCGTCCGGATTCCTGGCTCCTCCCGACATCAGCAGCAGCCGCGGCGTGCCAACGCCATTGGCGCACAGGATGACCACCTTGGCGCGCTGGCGCCGGTCGCGCCCGTTCGCGTCGACATAGACGACGCCGGTCGCCAGTCCCTGGTCGTTGGTCTCGATCTCCTTGACACGGGCACGGGTGATGAGCCGCGCGCCGGCCTTCAGGGCCAGTGGCCAATGCGACCGGTCGGTCGTCGATTTCGCGCCCTCCGGACAGCCCGTCAGACAGGTTCCGCGGCGCACGCAGGGATTGAGTTCGCCGAACTTCTCCGACGGGATGGCGTTGCTGCCGGGCCACCAGTGCCAGCCCATCTTCTCCATACCCAGCGCACCGCGCTGGCCGACGGAGCCCATGGGGAGCGCCGGAAAGGGATAGGCGCCGCGCGGCGGATAGGCCGGATCGCCGGCAAGGCCAGACACGCCCACTTCGCGCTCGATCTCGAGCTGGTAGGGCAACAGGTCTTCATAGGTGAACGGCCAGTCCTCGGCCACGCCATCCATCGAGCGCACGCGGAAGTCGGACGGCAGGAAATGCATCCATTGCGCGCCGTAGAGCGTCGCGCTGCCACCGACGCCGGCATACATCAGCGGGTTGATGTCCGTCGTCGAGGTGTCGACGGGATAGTCGTTGGGATTGTCGCGGACGTTGGGATTGGGATGCCAGAGCTTGGTGCTGACAAGCTCGTGCTCCGGACGGGCACCCGTATAGTCGGCATAGTCCGGCCATTCGCCCTGCTCGAGCACGACGACGGAAATGCCGGCGCGCGCCAGATGGAGGGCTGCGACCGAGCCGGATGGACCGGCGCCGACAATCACGACATCGACTTCCTCGTCGCGCCTTGCCCGTGCACTGCGATCCGCCAGAACTTCAACGGTCATTTTCTTCCTCCCTTGCGGTCCAATGGCAACATCGTGTCAGACGAGGCGCGTCCGGTAAAACGCCGCCGCGCCGATGATGATGATGCCCTTGATGATGAGCTGCATCTCGATCGGAAATCCTAGCAGCAGCACGAGATTGTTGATCACCATCAGCACGGCCACGCCAAGCAGCGCCGCAAAGATGTTGCCGCGCCCCCCGGTCAGCGCGACACCGCCCATGACGGCGGCGACGATGGAGTCCAGTTCGTAGCCCTGGCCGACCCAGTTCGAAACGGTGCCGACATAGCCGAGCAGGAACAGCCCGCCTATTCCCGCGCAGACCGAACAGATCACGTAGCACAGGATGATCACGCGATCAGGCGCGACGCCGTTGAGGAACGCGGCCTTGGGGTTGGTTCCGACCATGAATATCTCGCGTCCGAGGCGCGAGCGATGCAGCACGATGCCAAAAGCAATCGCCAGCACCGCCAGCGTCATCAGGTTAACGGGAACGCCAAGAATGCGCCCGGAGGCCAGAAAGCCCATGCCAGGCGGCAAGGTGCTGATCGGCGCACCGCCGGTGTAGGCGAAGCGGATACCCTGCAGGATGATCATCATCGCCAGCGTCGCCAGGAACGGACTGACGTTGCGCCTGGCCACCAGCCATCCGTTCAGGAAGCCGACAATGGCCGAGAAGACGATCGCCGCCAGAAAGATCAGCGGAATGGCGTCGTTGGTGGTGGCCTTGAAGGCGGTCGCCAGCACCGCGACCGTGGCCATCAGGGACGCCACCGACAGGTCCAGCCCACGCACCAGGATCACGAATGTCTGGCCGATCACGACCATGCCGAGCGGTGCCGCGATGGTCAGCACATTGACCAGGTTGGCCGGCCGCAGGAAGGTCGGCGACGCCGCCGCAGCGACCGCCATCAGCACCGCCAGGAAGATCACCAGCCCATAGCGTTCGAAGATGGTCGCGAGCGACAGGCCTCGTGAGCGCGGCATCGGAGTGTCGAGAGGCGCCATCGTTATCTCCGCCTCGAAGTGTGGATGCCGACCGCGATGATGATGATGAGACCCTGGATGACCCACTGATAGTAGGACGAGACGTTCACGAAATTCAGCAAATTGTTGAGCATGGTGACCAGCAGTACGCCGAGGAACGTGCCAAGCACGCCGCCCCTGCCGCCGGCCAGTATGGTGCCGCCGACCACGACAGGCGTCACCGATTGAAGTGTCAGCGCAGTACCGATGCGCGGATCGCCAACACCGGTGCGGGCGGTGAGGAAAATCGCCGCGATGCCGGCGCACAGGCCGGACAGCGCGTAAGCAAGCACGACGATGCGGTCGACGGGCAGGCCGTTCAGCCTTGCCGCTTCCCGATCACCGCCGACGAAATAGATGCTGCGGCCCGAACGGGTCCGCTGCAGCCAGAGGCCGGCCAGGGCGAAAATGGCTACGAGGATGATGGCGCTGACCGGAATGCCGGCGACCTTGGCATAGGCGACGTCGGCGAAGGCGCGCGGCACCGAACCGCCGGGCTCCTTGCGATACATCAGCGTGCCGCCGAAAATGACAGAAGACATGCCGAGCGTTACGATCAGCGAATGGACGCGCAGCACAACCGTCAGCAGCCCGTTGAGCGCCCCCACAGCGGTCGCGGCCACCAGGGCGAGCGGCAGCGCCAGCCAGACCAGGTCCGGCCGCCATTCGAGGAAGTTCGCCAGGAAGACCGTCAGCGCGCTCACCAGCGAGMCGATCGCCAGGTCGATGCCGCCCATCAGCACGACGAAGGTCTGGCCGAGGCTGACCATGCCCAGCACGATAAGCTGCTGGAACAGATTGCCGACATTGCGCCAAGTGAGGAAGCGGTCGGACAGGAAACCGCCGGCAACAGCCAGCACGACCAGCAGCACCGCAACGATCAGGTACGACATCATCAGCCGGTTGCGGCGAATATCCATGGCGATGGCGCTCATGCGATCTCCTCCGCTGGCGCCTTGTGACGCTCGATCGATCTTACCGCGAGATCCATGATTACCTCCTCGCCGAGAGCGTCGCCTTCGACTTCGCCCACGACGCGGCCCTGGGCCATCACGAAGACCCTGTCGGACAGACCAACGATTTCTGGCAGTTCGGAACTGATCATCAGGACGCCGACGCCCGAATCCGCCAGACGCCGGACGATGCGGTAGATCTCGACCTTGGCGCCGATATCGACGCCGCGTGTCGGCTCGTCGAGGATGAGCAGCCGATTGGCGATCCTGGACCAGCGACTGAACAGCACCTTCTGCTGGTTGCCGCCAGACAGATTGCCGACCTTCACATCAGGCGAAGGTGTTGCGACCGAGAAATCGTGGATCTGGCGCTCGGCCAGCGCACGCTCCCGCGAGCGGTCGATCAGGCCATATTTCGTGATGCCCTGGAGGTCCGGCGCCATGATGTTGGCGGAAATCGGAAGGCCAAGAAAGAGGCCCTCGTCCTTGCGGTTCTCGGTCAGAAAACCGAGGCCGCCGGCGATGGCATCCTTCGGCACTCTCTTTGGGAACGGCTTGCCGTCGAACTCGATCACCCCGCCTTCGACGGCGCGCGCGCCGAAAATGGCCTCCGCGACTTCCGTGCGCCCCGAGCCGACCATGCCGGCCACGCCGACGATCTCTCCGGCCTTCACGCTCAGGCTGACGTCGCGTACGCGCGGACCGGCCCGCAGGTTGCGAACGCTGAGGATGTCCGGCCCATCCGCCGGCGCCGCGCGCCGCGCCGGATAGATCTGGCCGAGGCTGCGGCCAACCATCTTGGTGATCATCTCTTCGCGGCTGATCTCGCCCACCGGGCTCATGCCGACGACCTGGCCGTCCTTCAGGATTGTTACCCGGTCGGCGATCTCGAAAATTTCCTCGAGCCGATGCGAGACATAGACGATGCCGACGCCCTCGTTGCGCAGCCTGCGCATGTTCTCGAACAAAAGGTCGACCTCATGGCCGGCAATGACAGCGGTCGGTTCGTCCAGGATGAGCAGCCTGGCCTTGCCGACCAGCGCTTTTGCAATCTCGACCATCTGCTGGTCGGCAAGCGGCAGTTCGTCGATCCTTGCGTGCGTGGGAATGCTAACCCCGAGCTGGGCGAGGATTTCCGCGGCGCGGGCGTGGCGGGCACGATTGGAGATGAGCCCAAACCGGCCGCGAGGCTGTGCGTCGATCAGAATGTTTTCGGCCACCGACAGTTCGGGAAAAAGCGCAAGTTCCTGATGAATGACATGGATGCCGGCGGCGCGCGCGGCCTTTGGCGATTGCCAGGAGACCCGCTTGCCGAGATAGGTGATGGCGCCGGAATTCGGCTTCACGGCCCCGCCCATGACGCGGATAAGGGTCGACTTGCCAGCGCCATTCTCACCGAGAAGGGCGTGAATCTCGCCTGGCTGTACGGCGAAATCGACCTTGTCCAGGGGTTTTACGCCGGGATACTCCTTCTCGATCTGGCTGAGTTCGATAACAGAAATGGACATTATCCGACGCTCAAAACAATCAAATCACACCCGGGTGCGCGTCCTTGGACGCGCACCCGGTTGAGCTGGGAGGCTCACTTCGGATAGTCGGGATTGAACGTGCTGGGGTTGTATCCCGCCGGCAGTCCGTTGCTTGGCGACAGGTCACCCGGGTCACTCATGCTGACATGGTCGAGCAGATGCCGGTCGCCCTTGACGGACACCGTATCGGCGCCAGGCGACGTCACCACCTGGAAGCTGACCTCGACCTTGTCGGGAACCGAAATGCCCTTGAGCACATCGAGCGCCGTTTCGATGCCGGTGATGCCCATCGACGTCGGATAGTCGATACCGACCATCTTGATGTTGTGCTGGTTGGCCAGCTGATACATCCGCGCAACATCGCCGCCGGTGATCGGCGGAAATTCGCCGTCCTTGTAGCCGGCGTCGAGGAACGCCTCGATCGCGCCATAGCCCTGCAGCGCACTGTCGGACAGCACGCCGTCGATGGCCTTGCCGTGCTTCTGGATCAGCGCGGCCATCACCGATTTGCCGGTGGCCGGATTCCAGTCGCAATACTGCTTTTCCAGCACCTTGATGCCGGGGAACTTGGAGAACACTTCCTCGTTCGCCTTGATGCGGATTTCCGCGACGCTGGATCCGGCGATGCCTGGCAGCATGACGATGTTGCCCTTGCCGCCCAGCGTCTCGCACAGCCACTGTGCCTCGAGACGGCCCAGCGCCCAATCGGATGCCGTGACGTAGGTGATGTAGTTGGCCGGCGTCTTCACCTTGCGATCGACCATGACGACGGGAATGCCCTGTTCCGTGGCGCGGCCGACGACGGAATCGAGCGCGTCCTCGGTAGAGGCCGCAATGAGGAGAATATCGACGCCCTGGCTGATCAGATCCTGGATGTCGGCAATCTGCTTGGAGGGATCGTCGTTGGCGTCGGTGACGAGAAGATGGGCAATCTCGTCGCGATGCTGGCCGGCCGACCAGAGGACGCCATGCTGGAAGGCGACGCGCCAGGCATTGGAAATCGACGCATTGGAAAAGCCGATCGTATAGGGACCCGCCTTCTTCCACTTCGACGTGTCGACCATGCTGTTGGCATTGGGGTTCCACATCCAGGTGCGTGGCGCACCATAGTAGCCGGGCTTCGTTTCCGGCTCCGAAGCGACGGCTGCGCTGGTCTGGGCGAGTTGGATGGCCGGTGCAGCGGCCATGGCTGCCGCCACGGCCGGCATGCCCCGGATGAAGCTCTTACGAGAAATCTTGTGGTCTAGTATGCTCTTTATTGACATTGGTTCCTCCTCCTGAACGCTCGACAGAGCGCCTAAAACTCTCCTCAAATATTCGTGCACACGAGACAGTATAAACAAACAATAGATGTTTATATCCCGGGCAAATCGCACGACTATTTTCCTGACAACCTCCAATTCAGGAAAATTCGATTGAAAGCGATTTGACCCAAATTAGCAGTCGATTACCCACGATCGTCAATCTGCCGTCTTGTAATAGCTGCTATTACCTTTTTCGCCATTGGGGGCGGCGAAGAATACGACTTATCTAGCAGCCGGTGCCGGGCGCTTGAGGTGCGTTCCGTCGGAGGAGAGGCCGTGAATATTCTTGTTATCTTGCGCATGATCCCGGATTCCGCGGGCGAGCTGCAGCTCGCCGAGGACGGCCGCAGCATCGATCGGGAATGGCTGGATTTCCAGCTCAACGATTTCGACGATCATGCCCTCGAGGAAGCAATCCTGCTCAAGGAAGCCGGCGGCGCGAAGGTGACAGCGGTGGCCGTTGGCGAAGGCGCCAACCGTGTCCTGCAGATGGCTGCCGCGCGCGGTGCCGACGAAGCCGTGGCGCTGCAGTCCGAGGAGGACGCCATGATCTCCTCACGCGAGATCGCGGCGTCCATCGCTGCGATGGCGCGAGCGAAGTCGGCCGACCTGGTTCTGTGCGGCGTTCAATCGAGCGAGGATGTCTTTGGCCAGCTCGCGCCCTATGTCGGCGCGCTGCTCGACTGGCCGCATGTGTCGGGAACCAACCGTATCGTTGCGAACGGCGCCGTGCTTCGGGTCACGCAAGAGCGCGGCGCGGGTGTCGCCGTCACCTATGAGTTGGCCACGCCGGCGGTGCTGGGCGTGCAGACGGCGTCGAAGGCGCCGCGCTACGTTTCCGGCAGCAAGCTTCGCGAGGCGTCCAAGACGCCGATCGGCCGCGCCACTCCAGAATCGTCAGGCTTCGAGCGTTCCGCCGAGATCATCACATTGCGCCTGCCGGTCCAGGGCGGCTCCGGCGAGAACCTGGGCGGCAATGCCGAGACAGTAGCGGATCGTCTGGTCACCATCCTGGCAGCCAAAGGCCTGGCAAGGAACTAAGTCATGAAATTGATTGCCTGTACCGAAGGCCACTCCAGCAAGATCGAAGCCTTCTCCCTCGAAATGATCGCGGCGGCGCGTTCGCTCGCCCAGGCCGGCGACGAGGTCGTCGCCTTTTTCGCCGGCGGTGACGTACAAGGCGCATCCGCTTCCTTCGGTGCCGCCGATCGCCTGATAGTGGCCCGGGCCACAAAATCGGATGTTATTCCCGCCGAGACCTATGCGCTGCTTCTGCGCGATGTCATCACCGCCGAGAGCCCTGGCCTGGTCCTGGTTCCCTATTCGGCAAACGGACTGGACGTGGCAGCCGACATCGCAGCGCGAACCGGCTGGCCGCTCGTCTCCTATGTCAATGAAATCAAGCGGCGTGGCGAAAGCCTGACGGTCGTCGCGCAGATGTATGGCGGCAAGATACTCGCCGAATGCGAAGTGCCGCTGCCCGCCATTCTGATGATCAACCCAGGTGCCTTCGCGGAGGCAGTGCCGGGCCCGATCGCCGCCGTGAGCGTGCAGACGATCGATGCCGAACCGGCGCTCGCCGGCGGCAAGGTGAAGATGGTAGCCATCGACGTGCCGGATTATGCCGACGTCGATCTGACGACAGCCGAGAGGATCGTGTGCGTGGGCCGCGGCATCGGCGACGAGGCAAGCATCGACCTTGCGCGCAATCTGGCGACGATGCTGGGGGCGGAGATCGCCGGCAGCCGTCCTGTCGTCGACAATGGCTGGTTGCCCAAGCTGCGCCAGGTCGGCAAATCCGGCCAGAAGGTGAAGCCGAAGCTTTATCTGGCGCTCGGCGTGTCCGGTGCGCCCGAACATCTCGAGGGCATGTCGCAGGCCGACCTGATCATTGCCGTCAACACCGATCCGAAGGCCCCCATCTTCAATGTCGCGCATTACGGCGCGACCTGTGACCTGTTCGATCTCGTCGCCAATTTGAGCGACAGGCTGCGGGCCGGCTCTGCCCGTTGAGATGGCATCGACCCTGCCACTCTGGATCCTGGTCATCACAGCACTCGCATTGACGGCCTGGCGCTCGCGCCGTTACGCGGTTGCTCTTGCCAATGCACCGGCAGCGGCCCGCTTCGACCGCCCGATGCTGCGTCTCCAGGGCGTGATGGTCGCCATCGGCATGCACCGGAAAATGCTCCGCAAGCCGCTCTCCGGCGTGCTTCACGCAATCATCTTCATTTCGTTCTTCGTGCTGTTCACCGCCACGATCGATGCCTTCGGCTCGCGGCTGTTTCCCGGGTTCTCACTTGCGCCCATCGGGGGCGAAACCTGGATCGCCGCTTTGCAGGATATCTTTTCGGTGCTGATGCTGGTCGGCGTCGGACTTGCCCTCTATCAGCGCTACGTGCTGCGGCCTGCCCGCTTCGACGGCTCGAGCGGCAGTGACGCGGCAATCATCTATGTGTTGATCGTCCTGATCGTGGCGTCTCTGCTGCTTGAGGCGGCGGCGCGCATAGTCGGCGGCGCCGACGGCTCGTGGCGGCCGGTCGCGTCGGCGCTGGCAGGACTGCTCGATCGTGCCGGCATGTCGGCGCATGCGGGCGAAGAGCTGTTCTACTGGGTTCACATCGGCGCCATTCTGGCGTTCCTTGTCTATATCCCCGGTTCGAAGCACCGGCACATGTTTCTTGCCGCGCCCAACATCTACTTCCGCAGCCTCGAACCGCGCGGCCTGGCGCCCGCGGTCCCGGAAGCGCGTGAGACTCCAGGCATCGACAGCCTGGGGCAGTTCGACTGGAAACAGCAGCTCGACCTTCTGTCCTGCACCGAATGCGGCCGTTGCCAGGCGGTCTGCCCAGCCTATGCGGCCGGTCTGCCGCTCAGCCCGAAATTGCTGATCACCGACATGCGCGACGCGCTTGCCGCAGGATCATCGGCGGCCCTGCTGGTCGGCGGGGTGATTTCCGAGGAGACGCTGTGGGCCTGCACCACCTGCCGTGCCTGCATGGAGGCATGCCCGGTCGAGATCGAACATCTGCCCAAGATCATCGACATGCGCCGTCATCTGGTCGACGAAGGCCATGTCAGCCCCGGTCTGCAGGAGGCGCTATCAAACCTGACCCGTCTCGGCAATTCCATGGGCAAGCCTTCCAAGATGCGGGCGCGCTGGACCCGGGAGCTCGGCTTTCCGGTCAAGGACGCGCGCGAGGAACCCGTCGACGTTCTGTGGTTCGTCGGAGACTACGCGTCCTACGATCCGCGCGTTCAGGAAATCACCCGCAAGGTTGCAGAACTGCTGACCGCGGCCGGTGTCGACTTCGGCATTCTCTTCGATGCCGAGCGCAACAGCGGCAACGATGTGCGGCGTGCCGGCGAAGAGGGTCTGTTCGAGACGCTCGCGCAGTCCAACATCGACGAGATCAAGGCGTGCAGCTTCAAGCGGATCATGACCACCGATCCGCATAGCCTGAATGCGCTGAAGAACGACTATCAGCATTTCGGTGTGGCGTTCGAGGTGCTGCACTATACGGCGCTGCTGGCGGAACTTATCGCGGCGGGAAAACTCGATCTGCACGTCGCCGACGGCGCCAGGGTCACCTATCACGATCCCTGCTATCTTGGGCGCTACAATGGCGGCTTCGATGCGCCGCGCGAGCTGATCCGCGCCGCCGGCTATACGCTTCATGACATGCCGCGCTGCCGCGAGAATTCCTTCTGCTGCGGCGCCGGCGGCGGCCGCATCTGGCAAGGCGACGACGGCGTGACCGAGCGGCCGAGCGAGAACCGCATCCGTGAAGCGCTGAGCCTGGGCGACATCGCCTATTTCGTCGTCGCCTGCCCGAAGGACAAGGTGATGTACACCGCCGCGATCGATGCGCTCGGCGTGGCCGACAGATTGAAGGTCGTGGACATAGCGGAACTTCTCGTGCCGCGAACAGGCCAGGCGCTCGAAATGCCCACGGTGGAAACGACCTGACGGAATGCGATCCCAGAGATCGAGACCAAGCACCATGGGCAATAGGCCCCGAAAGAGGAGAGAGCGATCATGTCGACCCTGAAAATCGGCTTTGTTGGCATCGGAAAAATGGGCACGCCGATGGCGACCCGTCTCATCAAGGCCGGATACGAAGTGACTGTCTACGACGTCGACGGCAAAGCCGTTGCGGAGTTGACCAATGCGGGCGCGAAAGCCGCCGCCGGTGCGCGCGATGTTGCCGACAATGCGGAGATCGTCTTTGCCAGTCTGCCCAGCCCGCAGATCCTGGAAAAGGTGGTGCTCGGCGAAGGCGGTATCGCCGAGGGCAAGGCGGTTCGCATCTTCATCGACATCTCGACGACGGGTCCGCGCACGGCCGCCAAGGTTGCCGAAGGCCTTTCTGCCAAGAGTATCGCCATGATCGACGCGCCCGTCAGCGGAGGATTGAAGGGAGCGCGCAACGGCACCCTGGCCGTCATGGTGTCGGGGCCGAAGGCTGCCTTCGAAACGGCAAGGCCGGTGATCGAGAATTTCGGCCGGATATTCTTCATGGGCGAGGTTCAGGGCTCCGCCCAGACCATGAAGCTTGCCAACAACCTGCTTGCGGCGGCAGCACTTGCGATCTCCTCCGAAGCGGTCGTGATGGGCGTCAAGGCGGGCCTCGATCCGAAGGTGATGATCGACGTCATCAACGCCTCGAGCGGCCGCAACAGCGCCACCGAGGACAAGTTCCCAAAATCTGTCCTGCCACGCACCTTCGATTTCGGTTTCGCGACAGGCCTGTCCTTCAAGGATGTACGCTTGTGCGTCGATGAGGCGGAGGCAATGGGCGTGCCGATGGTGGTGGGCAGTGCCGTGCGCCAGTTGCTCAGCGTGACGAACCAACTCTACGGGCCTGATTCCGATTTTACCTGTATGGTCAAGACGGTCGAGACATGGGCGCATGTAGAAGTCGGTTCTGCCAAGACCACAGATGTCGCCAAAGCGAGCTGATCATGGGTGATCCCGGACGCTATGAAATCCATGCCGTTCGCTACGGCCATTTCGAACGCCGCTCGGGTGAGAATTTCCTCGGCGGCGATACGCATGATGTTGCGATGCCGCTCGACTACTTCGTCTGGGCCATCGTTGGGGAGAAACGCACCTTCATCGTCGACACCGGCTTCGACAAGCCGACCGGCGACAAACGCGGGCGCAGTGTCGTCAGACCCGTCGATGCCGGCCTGGCGGCAATCGGCATCAACCACGCCGACGTCAGCGACGTCATCATCTCCCACATGCATTACGACCATTGCGGGAACCATCATCTGTTCCCGAACGCGACCTTTCATCTGCAGGATGCGGAGATGGAGTTCGCGACCGGCCGCTGCATGTGCCACCATGCGATGCGCCATCCCTTCGAGGCGGAAGACGTGTCAACCATGGTACGACGCGTCTTTGCCGGAAAGGTCTGCTTCCACGACCCCGAGTCGCAGATCGCGCCCGGCATAACGCTCCACAAGGTTGGCGGCCACTCGCGCGGATTGCAGGTCGTGCGGGTGGAGACCGACAACGGCGCGGTCGTGATCGCGTCGGACGCAGCCCATTTCTACGCCAACATGGAACGCGAAAAACCTTTTCCCGTCTTTGACCGGCTGAGCGATGTGATCTTCGGGGTCGAGCGTATGAAACAACTCGCCAGTTCCCCCGCTCACATCGTCCCCGGGCACGACCCTCTGGTGCTCAAGCGCTTCGCGCGTACCCGCCAGGACGTCGAAGGCATTGTTACGCTGAGCCGCCCGCAGCACTGAACATGTTGGTGCCGCAGGGGTCTCGGGGGGCACGTCCGGCAGCTTTCGCAACTTGTCCTCACGTTGAAACAATCGACGTCCGCTTCTTGAGGATAGTGCGGATTGCCTGAACGGCCGACATGAGGCGCAAAGCGGACGTCACTTGCAGAACTACACGCTCCCGCGGCTACTCCTCCTTCCGATGGCTGGCAGGTTCAGTCCATGAAAAACTAGCCAAGGTCGGTAGGGCCACTAGCCACCCACCCGCCACCGAGGAACCCGGCCGAGATGATTTGGTGCGCCGGTCTCTGTAACACTACTTCTGTGGGTTTGCGACGCGTGGGACCGGTATAGGCACGGCGGCGATCAGTTCACGCGTGTAGGCTTCGCGCGGTGACGACAGCACCGCGCGGCGTGCGCCAGCCTCGACGATGCGGCCGGCGCGCATGACGGCGACGTTGTGGCTCATGCGCTCGACCACGGCCATGTCGTGTGAGATGAACAGATAGGAGAGCCCGAGCGTCTCCTGCAGCTCAAGCATCAGGTCGAGCACGCGCGCCCGGACCGACACGTCGAGGGCCGCAACGCTTTCGTCGGCGACAATCAGCTTCGGCTCGAGTGCCAGCGCTCGGGCGATGCAGATGCGCTGGCGCTGGCCGCCGGAAAATTCATGCGGATAGCGCGTGGCATGATCGGCGGCGAGGCCGACGTGCTTCAGAAGCGAGGCCACACGCTCGTTGCGGTCGCCCTTGGCACCAATGCCATGGATGACGAGCGGTTCTGCGATGGCAGCGCCCACTGTCATGCGCGGGTCGAGCGAGGCGTAGGGATCCTGAAAGATCATCTGCGCGGCGCGGCGCACCGGCCGCATCGCGGCGGCGGAAAGGCCCTGGATGGCCGTGCCGCCGATGGTCACTGCACCCGTGAAAGGCACCAGGCCGAGCACGGCCTTGCCTGTGGTGGATTTGCCGGAACCGCTTTCACCGACGAGGCCGAGCGTCTGTCCCGGCATGATGTCGAAAGAGACGTCCTGCACCGCCGGCGCCTCGGCGGCGCGGCGACGAAAAAGGCTGGCGGAAGCGCCGTAATCGACGACGAGGTTCTTGACCGACAGCACCGGCGCGGCGCCCTCTGGCGCGGCTGGTCGGATGGTGGCGGTGACCCTCGGCGGCGCGTCGGTCGCGGCGTGCGCGCCGAGGCGCGGCACGGCGGCGAGCAGCTCGCGCGTGTACTCGGCTTGCGGCCGCTCGAAGATGTCGAGCACCGGGCCTGCCTCGACAATGCGGCCGTCACGCATCACGGCCACCCGGTCGGCCATCTCGGCGACGACGCCCATGTCGTGGGTAATCAGGATGATGGCGGTGCCGAATTCCCGCTTCAACTCGCGCATCAGTTTCAGGATCTGCGCCTGCACGGTCACGTCGAGCGCCGTCGTCGGCTCGTCGGCCAGCAGCACTTTCGGCCGGCAGGACAGCGCCATGGCGATCATGACGCGCTGGCGCATGCCGCCGGAGAGCTCGTGCGGATATTGCTTCATGCGCCGCGCCGGGTCGTTGATCTGGACGACGTCGAGCATGGCACGGGCGCGGCTTTCGATGCTGGCGCCTTCCGCGCCCTGATGGGTGCGGATCGCCTCGGTCAGCTGCGCGCCGATCGAGTGTACCGGATTGAGCGAGGTCATCGGCTCCTGGAAGATCATGGCGATCTCGCCGCCACGCACATCGCGCATGGCGCGCTCGGACAGGAGCGGCAGGCTCTGGCGATCGAGCCTGATGTCGCCGCCGGCGATGCGCAGCGAGGTGCGCGGCAACAGCCGCATGATCGAAAGCGCCGTCACCGACTTGCCCGAACCGGACTCACCGGCGATGCACAATGTCTCGCCCGGCGCCAAGGCAAAGCTGATGCCGTCGATGACGCGCCTCGCCCCTTCAGGCGTCAGCGCGTCCACCGACAATTTGTCGACGGTCAGGACGGCATCCTGCTTTGGCCCGGAAGCATCCGCCATCAATTGAAGACGATTCTTGGGAAGTAGAACGAGACGACCCAGTTCGGCATGTCAACGATCTCGCTGATGCGCAGGTCGCCGCAAACCGAGCAGAGCATGTAGGCGTCGACCGGCTTCAGCCCATGCTCCGCGGCAAGCAGGTCGACCATGCGCATGACGCTTTCGCGCGCCGCGGTCATCAGGTCCGGCCCGATGCCGGTGGTGGCCTCGTAGCCGGCCGCGTCGAGATGGCGGGTCACCGGTCCCGGCGTGGTGAAGCGCGGACTTTGGAGCCGCGCGTCCTTTACCAGCTCGATCGTCGCCTCGACATCCATACGGCTCTCGATGGCGGTGCCGCAGACCTCGCCGTCGCCTTGAGCGGCATGGGTGTCGCCGATCGAAAACAGCGCGCCCACGACCTCGACCGGCAGATAGAGCGTGGTGCCAGCCGAAAGGTCGCGGATGTCGAGATTGCCGCCGACACGGCGCGGCGGCACGACCGAGTGCAGGCCGGGTTCGGCAGGCGCCACGCCGATCGTGCCGGCGAAGGGTTTTAGCGGTACGCGGCCACCAGGGCCAAAGAGTGCCGGCGTCATCGCGGCGGCGTCATATTTCCAGATGTGCAGCGCCGGCTCCTCGAACTGGTCGGCGAGCAGGCCGAAGCCTGGAATGTTGGCGGTCCAGCCGAGGCCCGACGGTTCGAAATGGCGCAGCGTGATCTTCAGCGCATCGCCGGGCTTGGCGCCCTCGACATAGACCGGTCCGGTCACCGGATTGACCTTGCCGAAATCCATCGTCTTGACGTCCGCGACCGTGGAGCTGGCGTTGAACTGCCCGCCTGAGGAATCGAGACATTCGAAATGGATTGTCGAGCCGGGCCTTGCCGTCAGCGCCGGCTCGAAGTCGCGGTTCCAGCCGAAATGATGACTGGCGCGATGGATGGTGTAGTCGCACTTCACGCACATGGTTTTTTCTCGTTGTCTTGGGCAAGCCGCCCTCCCGTGCAGGCGGCATCATGGGACGGTCCCGGCGGTGAGCTGGATGCCTGCCGCCGGGAGATGAGAAGAGCCTATTTGTTCGCGTAGATCGCTTCGTAATCGATGACGCGGGTGGGATCGATGTAGATCTCGTCCGGGCCGCCCATGCGCTTGGACTTGGCCACCACGCGGCGTTCGTTGAAGACCGGGATCCAGGGTGCTTCATTGGTCTGGATGTCGGTGAAGATCTGCGCCCAGGCCTTGTTGCGCTCCTCGGCCTTGGCCGGTACCGGCATGGCGTCAGCGGCCTGGCCGCGGGCGTCGATGTCCTTGTTGCAGTACCACGACCAGTTCCAGCCGCCGGCAACAGCGCTGCCGCAGCCCAGGATCGGCCCGTAGAAGTCGGACGGATCCGGGAAGTCGGCGATCCAGCCGAGGCCGCCGGACCAGACCATCGGCGCCTGCCCCTGCGTGCCGCCGGCGGCGATCACGTTCGGGTTCGCCACCGCCTTGATCTCGGCCTTGACGCCGATCGCCGCCAAATCCTGCTGGATCGCCTGGGTGATGCGTGGCTGCGGATCGGTGTTGGAGGTGTAGATCTGCGTCGAGAAGCCGTCCTTCAACCCGGCTTCGGCAAGCAGCGCCTTCGCCTTTTCGGGGTCGTAGGCATAGCCCTTGTAGTTCTGGTCATAGCCCGGCATCAGCGGCGGCAGCACCTGGCTGGCCGGCGTGGCGCGGCCGTTGATGATGCGCACGATGCGGTCCTTGTTGATGGCCATGTTGACGGCCTGCCGCACCTTGGCGTTGTCGAACGGCTTCACCTGCGTGTTCAAGGTGACATAGCTGGTCTCGAGCTGCTGGCGGTCGACGATCATGCCCTCGAACTCGGCCGACTTCTTCATCTCCAGATATTTCGCCGGCGGGATGCCGTCGCCGGCGATATCGACCTCGCCCTTCTGCAGGCGCAGCAGCGCCACCAGCGGCTCCTGGCCGACTTCGACGGTGAAGCTGTCGACATGCGGCCGGTCCTTGACGAAATAGTCGGGGTTCTTCTGGAAGACGAGGCGCTGGCCGATCGTCCATTCCTTCAGCGTGAAGGCGCCGGAGCCGACCGGGTGTTTGCCGAAATCGCCATTGGCGGCTTCCACGGCCTCCTTCGGCACGACGGAAGCGAAGTTCAGCGCCAGGACGTTGAGGAAGGTGGCGTCGGGCTGCGACAGGGTGAACTTGACCGTGTGGTCGTCGACCGCGGTAATGCCTTCCATCGTGTCGGCGGTGCCGGCGGTCATCTTGTCGGCGCCGACGATCGAGTGGAAGAAGCCGGCGCCGGGGCCTTGCGTCKTCGGGTTGACGGCGCGCTCGATCGACCACTTCACGTCCGCCGCCGTCACCTCGCGGCCGTTGGTGAACTTGACGCCCGGATGCAGTTTGAAAGTGTAGATCTTGCCGTCGTCGGAGACGTCGTAGCTGTCGGCAAGCGCCGGCCCGAGCTCCGTCGTGCCGGGCTTGTAGTCGACGAGGCGCGAGAACAGCGCGTTGATCATCGACCAGTTCTGCCAGTCGTAACCGACGGCCGGGTCAAGCGTGGCGATGTCGTCCTTATAGGTGACGATGATGTCGCCGCCGTTGGTCGGCGTGTCAGCGAAGGCAAGCTTGGCCGGCACCAGGGCGGAGGTGGCGAGCAAGGCCGCCAGGCCCATCCTTTTGGCGAATTTGTTCATTGAGTTCACTCCTCTGTTGGTTTTGTTGGTTATTGGCTGCGGATGCGCGGGTCGACGAAGGGCGCGATGAAGTCGGCGAGCAGATTGCCGAGCACGATGGCCAGCGCCGAAACCAGGGTGACGCCCATGATGATGGGCACGTCGACCTGCTGGATGGCCTGCCAGGCGAGCTGGCCGATACCGGGCCAGCCATAGACGGCCTCGACCACCACCACGCCGCTCATGAACTGGCCGATGTCGATGCCGACCATGGCGATGATCGGCAACAGCGCGTTGGGCAGCGCATGGCTGAGCACAACACGGCGGCCGCTGAGACCCTTGGCATGGGCGGTGCGCACATAATCCTGGCGCAGCACCTCGATCATGGCCGAGCGCACCATGCGCGCGTACCATCCGGCGCCGAGCACGCCGAGCGTGAGGGCCGGCAGCACCACATGCCGCGCGGTGCCGAAGCCGGACATCGGGAACCAGCCGAGCGTGGCGGCAAAGACGTATAAAAGCAGCAGCGCCACGACGAATTGCGGCGACGAGACGCCGACGAAGGACAGCATCATGATCGAACGGTCGACGAAGCCACCGCGCCAGACCGCCGCGATGATGCCGAAGGTCAAACCAAGCGCCACCTCGACGACGATGCCGGCGGCCATGAGCACCAGCGTCGCCGGCAAGCGCGCCAGGATCAGCGGCAGCACTTCGGTCTTCTGCGTGTAGGAGCGGCCGAGGTCGCCATGCAGCAAAGAGCCGACATAGTGCAGGAACTGCATGATCAAAGGCTGGTCGAGACCGAGCTCATGGCGGATCGCGGCCACCATCTGCGGCGTAGCTGAGCGGCCGGCGATCAGCACGGCGGGGTCGGCCGGCAGGTAGTAGAGCAGAAGGAAGGTGATGGCGGCGACGCCGAGCAGGATCAGCACGGCCTGGACAAGACGGCGGGCGAGGAAGACGGCCATCGTTACAGCCTCCCGCGCTGCGTCGGGTCGAGGATGTCGCGCAAGGCGTCGCCGATCAAATTGAACGACAAGGCGGTGGCGAGGATGATCGCGCCGGGGATGAACACCAGCCAGGGCGCATCCTGGAAATAGCTCTGGCTCTCGAAGATGATGTTGCCCCAGGAGGGTTGTGGCGGCTGCACGCCGATGCCGAGAAAGGACAAGGTCGCCTCGAGCAGCACCGTGGTGGCGATGCCGAGCGTGCCCCAGACGATCGCTGTCGGCATCAGATGCGGCAGGATGTGCAGGAAGATGATGCGGCCATTGCCGGCGCCGAGCGAACGTTCGGCGACGATGAAGTCGCGCTCCACCAGGCCGCGCGTTTCTGTGTAGACGATGCGGGCGACCTGCACCCAGTTGACCAGCGCGATGACCATGGCGACGATCCACAGGCTGGGCTTGAGCAACGCCGCGAGCGCGATGGCGAGCAGCAACGCCGGGAATGCCATCATCAGGTCGGTGAAGCGCATCAGCAAATTGCCGACGGTGCCGCGCAGATAGCCGGCGAGCAGCCCGACGAGAAGGCCGATCGCGACGGCGACGCCATTGGCGACGAGACCGATGATCAGCGACGTGCGGGCGCCGAACAGAACGCGCGAGAAGAGGTCGCGTCCAAGCGTGTCGGTACCGAACAAATGCTCGCCGCTGGGTGGCAGCGGTGCGCCTTCGAGCGACAGGCCGTCGGTGAGCTGGTTGTCCGGCGAGAAGTGCACGATCCAGGGCGCGAAGATCGCCGCCAGCAAAACGATGACGACCACGATCAGCCCGAACAGGGCGGAAGGCCGTCTGACAAGTTCGCGCAAAACCCGCATGCGGCGCCTACATCGCCCGCGGCACGGGCTCATGCCCGGCGACGATGGCCGCGGCGACATGCTCGACGGTGAGTCGGCGCTGCATGGCGAGGCGACAAAGGATGCGATAGGCGCCGTCCTCATCCGTACCCTGCGCGCCCATGATCGAGCGCATAGCGTCATGGACGATCGGCCTGAGCCGCAAGCGCTCCTCCAGGCCGGCAATGCGCGCCCGCACAGCGGTACGCTCGTGATGGGCATGTGTGGCAAGCACCAGCGCCGGATAGACCGAGGAGGCGACGACCGGCTTTGCCATGATCGCGCCGGCGCCCTTGGCCAGCGCCCAGGCGATGCGGCCCGGCGCTTCGGAGCCGAGGAGTGCCACCACCGGAACCGGTGCATCGTCGCCATTCCATGGCAACAGATCGTCCCACCCCTGATCGGCATCGACCAGGACGATATCGGCCGGCGTCTCGGCAAGATCGAGCGGCTTCCACTGCACCAGAACGGTGACGCCGAGACGTTCAAGCTGCCGCTTCAGGCGCTCGATGTTGTCGTCGGCGCGATGCAGGATCGCGGCGCGCCAGGAAACGAAATTGGGCGTGCGCGTCATTGCACCACCCTCAGATGCGGGGCGTGCTGGATGGGCAGCGTGCCGACGAGATAAGGGTCGGCGGCGATGGCGCCATGCGAGGCGATGATGTCGAAGCCGGAGCGCTCGTTGATGCGGCCCAGATGGAAGGGCAAGGCGGCGTGGTTGGTGCGCGGATCGATGGCCAGCGTGCCGAGCACAGTCTGCCGCGGCCGGGCATGCAGGAAGCCGCGCACGCTGGCAGGGTCGTCGCGGTCGGCCTCCGACACCGCCTCGGCGCAAAGTTTCACGGCGGCGTAGGCGCCGGCAAAGAAGCTGGAGACGCGACGCTCGGCGCCGAAGCGGGCGGCGACGCGTTGCTTGAAGCCGCGGTTCTCGAACGACGCCAGGCTTTCGAAATAAGAGGCTGTCGAGAACTGGCCGACGGCCACGCCCGGCTCGATCTCACCCAGCTCGCATTCCGTCAGGTCGCAGCTCAACACCGGGCAGCGTTCCGGCGCGAAGGCGGGATCGCGCTCGCCCAGCCGCTTGACGGCGGCAAGGAAGGCATAGCTTGACGGGCCGATCATGTTGTTGAGGATGAAGTCCGGCCGGTGGCGCTCCAGATCGGCGATCAGTAGGCCGACTTCGGTCTCCTCGATCGGCAGACAGCGCTCGCCAAGCACCTCGCCGCCGGCGCGCATGAGAAGCTCGCGCGCCAGCCTATTCATCTCCCAGCCCCAGACATAGTTGGCGCCGGCGAGATAGACGCGCTTGCCGTGGCGCGGCAGCATATAGTCGAACAGCGGTATCAGATGCTGGTTGGGACAGGCGCCGGTGTAGATGACATTCTCGTTGGCCTCGAAACCCTCGTAGGGGCAGATGTACCAGAGCAGCCCGTCATACTTCTCGACCAGCGGGATGACGTCCTTGCGCGACAGGGAGGTGATGGTGCCGATGACATTGCGGCAGCCCTCGTCGCGCAGCATGGTGCGGATCAGATCGAGGTAGCGTTCCGGCTGTCCGGCCGGATCGCCGAACACCGGCTCAATGCGCACGGGGCTGCCGGCCTTCTCCAGTTCCTCGATGGCGAATTCGGCGCCGGCGCGGCAGTCGCGCCCGATCGCCCCGTAGGGACCGGTGGTCGAATAAAGAATACCGACCCTGAACGTCTTCACCCGGACCTCAAAAAACAAAGGCCCCACACGCACCCCATGCTCGATGAGACGCGGCGGGGCCATGCTGCCCTTGTCCGGCCTTGCCGGACGCGATGTGTTACGCGGAAAAATGTGCGCTTGCGAAATAGAACACGAGCAGGCGCACACTTGTCAACGGCGACTTGCTCGAATGGAATAGCTTGGAGGTTAGCTCATTAGACGGTCGGCTCGAGATGGAGCATGCAGGTCAGTCCACAGTCTGCATTTCGGCCGGGCTCCTGAAGGCTGCCGGTTAGAATGCGAGCCGATCGACTGCCTTCAAATCCGGCAAGGGGAAATGCCCGATCCTGGCGTAATCACGACCTCCAAGTGGTCGCAAGCATGTCCGCTTTCGTGAAGCGGCGAGGCTGACCTCTACGACCGAGATGAGGCGCGAAGCAGTCGTTCGAGATGGGTGGCCAGGAAAGGACTCTGTGGCGCGAATCCAGCTAATTCGTTGGGCATTTGCGTTTAGAGGATGCCACCGAAATCGTCGGGTCCGCTGCCGGGGAGACAGCGGACTCAAACTAGGGCCAGGAGGGGCAACGCCCTTTATGATCCCTATGCGGGGATCATGGGTACACCACCGGACTGTTACAAACGTTCCGTCGGCTGAAAGATATATCCCGGGCTGAGGGTGGCAAACTCGCCGCTCAGCGGCGGACGAAAATTCTATAATGAATTCAATTTTTTAGCTATAAATCCGATGGTACCGTTGGCTGGGATCGAACCAGCGACCTCCGGATCCACAATCCGGCGCTCTAACCATCTGAGCTACAACGGCACGTTCACCGAGCCGGACCACGTGGAAAGCGCGCTTTCCGTGATCCGCTCCGTCGTTCGGCGATGCGTCCTTACGGGCTAATGGATTTTAATTCAAGACTTTTGCTAGGCAAAGGTCGCTTGCCCACAAACAGCATCGACTTTTCGCCGGACAAAGAAAAAGGCCGGCGGGAGGAGGTGCCGGCCTTTTCCTGTTACGAGCCAGCGGGAGGAGGTGCTGGCTGGTCACCCCGGGAGCAGAGGGAGGAGGTTCCACTCGCCGGGTATTCCTTGATGGCTACCATCATACGCCTGATCGTTTTTAAGAAAATGCGACCTTTTGTTGCATCTTCAGATCATGCGCAAATGTTAGGCAACCTTGATTTCCTTCATCGCCTTCTCGAAGGCGGTCTTGATCGGCTTGGAGACATCCTCGGCCGCCTTGGAGGCGACGGTCTGGAAGTCCTTGGCCTGCTCGACGGTCATTTCGACGCGCTTGCGCAGGAAGGCGGTCTGCAGCTCGACGACTTCCGACAGCGACTTGGCGCCGATCAGGGCCTCGAGGTGTGAGAAACCGGCCTCGGCATTGGCACGGAGAGCAGAAATGGTCTTGAGCGACAGGTCGCTGGAAACGGTCTTGGCGGTCTCGTAGGTCGACTCCAGAGCCTTCTGGGTCTCCTCGGCGCCGGTCTTCAGCTTAGCGTAGGCTTCCTTCGACTGCTCAACGCCCTTTTCGGCGAAAGCGCGCATCTGGTCGGTAGCCTTGGAAGCGTCGAAGCTCGGGAATTCAACGTTTTCGATCGTGTCGGCAGTTTTGGTCCTGGACATTTTCCATCCTTTTCAGCGTCAGCGGCTTTGACAGAAAGCCGTCTCGTTCATGTATGATGGCAATATAAAGGCAAATTTTGTGCATTGCAATATCTTTGTTGCAGTGCACCATAATTTTCTTCGGGCCGTTAACCAAGAGGCCAGATTCCAGCCTTTGCACGTTCTGGCTTGTGGACCTTCGCGCCGCCGGCTTTTATTAACAAAGCGTTAACCGCAATTTGCCGCTCCGTGAGGGTTCGCCAAGCGCATGCCGTCCGAATATTCCTTCCTCGACGTCGCCGTGCTCGAAGCAGTCCGCCAGCGCTTTGCCGCCGGCGACGCGATCGCGATTCTTTCGACGGATCTGGAGCAGGTGATCTGGGCCAATGGGCCAGGAGCCGCGGTGTTCGGCTACCCCGACATCGAGGCGATCATCGGCGCCTCCGCGCAACTGCCGTTGATCGCCAGACGCCAGATCATGGCGACCAGCGGATTTCCCGAGATCAGCGGCGACCGCGCCATCACGGTGCGGCTGGCAACGGGCGTGACGAGCCGTGCCGTCGGCTTCCTGGCCAGTGCCGTGACCATGCCGGACGCCGAAAAGGCGATCATGCTGACCGTGCCGGCGGCGCAGACGGGCTCGCGCAGCGCCGGCGAAATCGCCGCTCGCGCCATCGGCGGCTTTACCGAAGACGGCCATTTCATTGCCTTTGTCGATGCCAGCGGAAACGTCGAGGCCGCCTCGGAAGGATTTTCGGCACTGGGCATCTTGCCGGAGACGCTGGCGGCGCTGGTTGCCGACGTCGCGGATGAGGGCGACCGCATCGTCAAGCGCCTCGTTCCCGGCGGTGCGACCTCCTATCCGGCAGGGCTGGCAAGATTGACCGAGGAACGGCATCTGCTGGTGGTGATCGACGAGGACCAACTCGACGACACGTCCGCTGCCGACGACAGTGTCGCGGACACGCAAGCGCCAGCCCAGGTTGAAACCGCGGCTGCGGTAAGCGCGATTGCCCAGTCGGAACCGGACCAGGACAACAGACCGGCAATCGACATCGAACACCCGGCCGTGGACGAACCGAGCGTTCCGGAAGCCGCCGAGATCATTCCGCCAGCGCCTGAGAATGCCGATCCAGCGGGGCAGCCTGCGGAGGCGGCGGATAACGACCCGGGAACTGCCGCCGCTATGGCAGCGCAGCACGATCACTGGTACTTCAATGCCGGTGAGGAAGACAGGCAACGGGCCGGCCGGGCCGCTGCAGCCGAGCCGGTTGAGCCCCCTGCCGCCGTCGCGGAGGGTGCGGCGGAAGTCCCGACGCGGCACGACACCAAGGCCACCGCCCCTGTCGAACGGCCGGTCGTGCGGTCGATCGACCGCACGGCGGCGCCACTGCGCTTCGTCTGGCGCACCGATGCCGATGGCAAGTTCAGCACGCTGTCTCCGGAATTCGCCGACATTGTCGGCAAGCCGGCCGCCGATGTGATCGGGCGGCGCTTCAGGGATGTGGCGGCCACTTTCGGCCTCGATCCCTCCGGCGAGATCGCCGGCTTGCTGGAACGCCGCGATACCTGGTCCGGCCGCTCCGTGCTGTGGCCGGTCGCCGGATCCGACCTGAAGCTCCCTGTCGACCTCGCGGCGCTGCCTGTCTATGGCCGCAGCCGTGCTTTTGAAGGCTTCCGTGGCTTCGGTGTTGCCCGGGCCAGTGACGCGGTCGTCGATCCGGAAGCCATCGGCATGGCGCTGGTGCCCAACGGCAAGGCCCCGGAGACGCCGGAGCCGCAAGCCGTGGAACCCGTGCCTGAACAGCCCAAGGCTGAAGCGCCGAAAGCCCAGGAGCCGAAGGTCGAGGAGCCGAAGGCATCGGACCCGTTCCAGGGCGAGGTGCCGGCGCTGACCATCGTGCCGAAACCGGAGCGACGCTTTGCCGACAAGGTGATCCGGCTGGCCGAACATCGCCAGCCAGCCAACGATAAGGGCCTGTCGACGCTGGAGCGAAGCGCGTTCCGTGAGATCGGCGAAAGGCTGAAGAAGGACAGTTCCCCGGTCGAGCCGCCGGAGGCCGAGAAGCCCAGCCTGGACAATCCCAGGGAACGGACCGCCGAGACACATGCCGAGGCTGCGGCAGTCGGCGAGATTCCGTCAACAGCGGATGTGGCCTCGCACGAAGGGCCGACGCTGGCCGGCGAAATCCCGGCGGCGGAGCCGGAGACGATGCGGGCCGAGACGGATGTCGATGCCGAGGACGAAGCGGATCTGGCGCGGCTTGACGGCGGTCACCCGGACGAAGCGGGTCATGAGGCACCCTCCGACACCCTGCCGGGTTCGTTGCTCGACTATGCCGACCGTGATGATGAACGCGGTCCTGTCGCGGACAACAGCGACGGGGCCCCGGTTTCCGAACCGGTGGCGGCGCAACCAGAGATCACCGAGCCCGTCGCCACCGGCAAAGGGCCGGTTGTAGCCGATGCGACACATGACGCTGTTGATGACGACAGCATGACATCGGCGGATTTTCGCGATGCCGAGGATAGTGAAGATTGGGTACAGCCCAACGAGGAAGCCGCTGCCTCTAACGAACAGGCGTCCGCGTCCGTCGCGGAAACAGCCGGCGCAAGCGGCGACGCGGCACGCATCGCGCGCCCACGCCTCAATGTGCCGCCGCTCAAGGTCGAAGGTTTCGTGCCGTCGGCCTTTTCCGCCGGAGATGAGCACAAGGCTCCTGATACCTCGCTTCTGAGCAAACTGCCCGTGCCGCTGCTCATCCATTCCGGCGACCAGTTGCACTATGCGAACGAGGAATTCCTCAACCTGACCGGCTATGAGGCGCTCGACGACCTGGCGGATGCCGGCGGCCTCGGCGCGCTCTTTGCCGACCCCTATGCCCACGATGGGACCTCCGACGGCACCGATCGCGCCTTGCGACTGAAGACGCGCGATCGGCAGGAATTCCCGATCGAGGCTATCCTGCGCTCCGTCCCCTGGCGTGACGGCAAGGCATTGATGCTGGTCGTGCGCCGCACCGGCGAAGATGACGCGCCGGCGGCCCTGCATGTGGTTGGCGACGAGCAGACGCAGCCCGACATTCCCGAGCTCAAGGCACGCATCGCCGAGATGCGCACCATCATCGACACCGCCACCGACGGGGTCGTGCTGATCGGCCGTGACGGCACCATCCGCTCGATCAGCCGGCCGGCCGAAGCGCTGTTCGGTTTCGACAGTGACGAAGTGACCGGCAAACCGTTCGCCTCGCTGTTTGCGATAGAAAGCCAGCGTGCGGCGCGCGATTATCTCAACGGACTGTCCGAGCCCGGCGTGGCGAGCGTCATGAATGACGGCCGCGAGGTGATCGGGCGCGAGGCGCAGGGCCGCTTCATCCCACTGTTCATGACCATCGGCCGGCTGCCCAACGACAGCGGCTTCTGTGCAGTCGTGCGTGACATCACGCAGTGGAAGCGGGCCGAAGAGGACCTGACCCAGGCACGCGCGGTGGCCGAGCGTGCGTCCTCGCAAAAGACCGATTTCCTCGCCCGCATCAGCCACGAGATCCGCACGCCGCTCAACGCCATCATCGGCTTTTCCGAACTGATGGTCGACGAGAAGTTCGGACCGGTCGCCAATGACCGCTACCGCGACTATCTGCGCGACATTAGTCGCTCGGGCAACCATGTGCTCGACCTCGTCAACGACCTGCTCGACATCTCGAAGATAGAGGCCGGCCAGCAGGAGATGGCCTACGAGGCCGTGTCGCTCAACGACACGCTGGCCGAGACGGTGGCGATGATGCAGCCGCAGGCCAACCGCGAGCGCGTCATCATCCGCTCCAGCTTCGCTTCGCGGCTGCCCGAAGTGGTGGCCGACCTGCGCAGCGTGCGCCAGATCGCGCTCAACATCCTGTCGAATGCCATTCGCTACACCCAGGCCGGCGGCCAGGTGATCGTCTCGACCGCCTATGAGACGTCAGGCGACGTCGTCATGCGGGTGCGCGACACCGGCATCGGCATGAGCCACGCCGAGATCGAGCAGGCACTGAAGCCGTTCAAGCAGATCAACGCGTTGAAGCGCGGACGTGGCGACGGCACGGGGCTTGGACTCCCGCTGACCAAGGCGATGGTGGAAGCCAACCGCGCCCGGTTCACCATCAACTCGACACCGGGTGAAGGCACCCTGGTCGAGGTCGCGTTTCCGTCGACCCGCGTGCTCGCCGAATAAGCAATTCCGGAAAACAGACCGACCTACAGCGCAGCGTGTCCGATCAGATTCAGGCGATGCGCTTTCGGTCTTTATCCTTGTGCATGTCGTTCTCCCAAACCGGGAGCACTTTTGGGCGGCATGCAGCAGCAAAAGAAAAGGCGCCCAAGAGGACGCCTTAAGAGATGGGATTGCTGTCACAACGGGGCTTGAGCGAATTCAGATCCTCCGGGGGCAGAGGAACGGGATTTCTCCCTCAAGTTACGTGCGACTATCGACGCCGGGCCTTAACAACTCCTTACCGGCGCCGCCGAAAATTTACGAATGTGTACCACTCATGAAATCTAGGTAAATTCTCGCGACATATTTGGTTAACCATGCCTGCCCGGTCACTCGGCCAGCTGCGGCAGGTTCCTGAACAGCTCCAGCGCCTCGGGGTTGGCGAGCGCCTCCTTGTTCTTGATGGCGCGGCCATGCACCACGTCGCGCACGGCGAGCTCAGTGATCTTGCCTGACTTGGTGCGTGGGATGTCGGTGACAGCGACGATCTTKGCYGGCACGTGRCGSGGGCTCGCCCCGSTGCGKATYTTSGASCGGATGCGYTTTTCCAGATCGKCATCCAGYTSSACGCCGGCSGCSARCCGCACGAACAGCACGACSCGSACGTCRTTGTCGAAATCCTGGCCGATGCACAGMGCYTCCAGAATCTCSGGCATCTGTTCGACCTGGTTGTAGATCTCCGCCGTGCCGATACGCACGCCGCCCGGGTTGAGCGTGGCGTCGGAGCGGCCATGGATGATCATGCCGCCATGCACGGTCCATTCGGCGAAATCGCCATGGCACCAGACATTGTCGAARCGCTCGAAATAGGCSGCCTGGWATTTCTTGCYCTCGGGRTCGTTCCAGAAGCCGATCGGCATMGMYGGAAACGCCCTGGTGCAGACCAGYTCGCCCTTCTCCTGSCKGATMGGCTTGCCGTCRTCGTCCCAGACATCGACGGCAAGGCCRAGGCCMGGYCCCTGGATCTCGCCGGTCCACACCGGCTGTGTCGGCACGCCGAGCACGAAGCAGGAGACGATGTCGGTGCCGCCGGAGACCGACGCCAGATGGACGTCCTTGCTGATGCCGTCATAGACGAAGCGGAAATCCTCCGGTGACAGCGGCGACCCGGTGGAGGAAATCGCCCGCACGCTCGACAGATCATGCGTGCGGATCGGCTTGAGACCGGCCTTGCGCACGGAATCGATAAACTTGGCCGAGGTGCCGAAAAAGGTCATCTTCTCGGCATCGGCGAAGTCGAACAGCACATTGCCGTTGGGGTGGAAGGGTGAGCCGTCATAGAGCAGCAGCGTCGCGCCCGAGGCGAGCCCCGACACCAGCCAGTTCCACATCATCCAGCCGCAGGTGGTGAAGTAGAAGAAGCGGTCGCCGTCGGTGAGACCGGCATGCAGCCGATGTTCCTTGACATGCTGGATCAGCGTGCCRCCGGCCGAATGGACGATGCATTTGGGAATGCCGGTCGTTCCCGACGAGAACAGGATGTAGAGCGGATGCGCGAACGGCAGCCGCTCGAAGGTGACGGGCTTGACGGCGAAGGGCGAAAGCGCCTCTTCCAGCGCCACGGCCTTGTCGATGACATCAGCGACATCGCTCGAGGTGCCGAGATAGTCGACGACCAGAACCTTGCGCACCGTGCCAAGCTTGGCCGCAACCGCGGCGATCTTGTCGGCGACYTCGATSGCCTTGCCATTGTACCAGTAGCCRTCSGGCGCRATGAAGACCACCGGCTCGATCTGGCCAAAGCGGTCGAGCACGCCCTGCTCGCCGAAATCGGGAGAGCAGGACGACCAGACGGCGCCGATCGAGGCGGCAGCCAGCATGGCGGCGACGGTCTCCGGCATATTGGGCATCATCGCTGCGATGCGATCGCCCTTCTTCACCTTGAGCGACAGGAAAAGCTGCTGCAGCTGTGACGTCAGCGCCTGCAACTCGTTCCACGACAGTCGGCGCTCGACCTTGTCTTCGCCGCGAAACACGATTGCCTCACCAGCGCCGGTCTTCTTCAGCAGATTCTCGGCGAAATTCAGCGTCGCGTCGGGGAAGAACGAGGCACCAGGCATCCTGTCACCGTCGACGAGCACGCGCTCGCCCCCATTGGTCCCCTTGTCGCCGACGATACCGCCGAAGTCCCAGACCAGGTTCCAGAACCCTTCGCGGTCCTCGACCGACCAGCGGTGGAGCTCCGAATACGAAGAAAACGCTACGCCGGCTTTCACTGCCGCAGCCTTTGTGAAAGCGGTCAAGGGTGCTGCATCAATCTGGTCTTGCGTCGGGGTCCAGAGCGGTACTTCGGCAGCCATGATCGTTCCTCCACGGTCGCCACCGCTTATGCATATCGCAGCGCAGCAGAGCAAGATTTTGTTCGGTCAGTGAGACCAGATGTGCGCAAATGCCATCGCCGGGCCATAAAGACTTGAAATGCCTCAGCCCTAAGTCGTAGTGACGACTGGGGTTACACCCGTCAGGCGATTTTTGTCGGAATGGAAACATACGGGGCGATATGCCATCAACTTTGATCCGGCGCGGAATATGGGCGATCGGCGCTGCCGTGCTCGTCATCGCGCTGGTCGTTGCCGCCCTGCCGCTGATCGCCTCCACCCGAATCGTGCGTGACCGCATTGCCTGGGAGATGAGTGCGTGGAGCGGCTTCCGGGTCGCCATCGACGGCTCGCCGCGCATCGAGGTCTGGCCGAAATTCCGCGCGATCCTGACCGATGTGACGCTTTCGCAATGGACCGACACCGAGGCGCCGCCGGTGGTCGAGGCCGAGCGGGTCGAGATTGACCTTTCCGCCATGGCCGCCTTGCGCGGCGACGTGGAGTTTTCGACGGCGCGGCTGGTGCGGCCGACGATCCGGGTTGAGCGAACACCGGCCGGCTTTTTCCTGCCCGCCGTCCCGACCGGCGGGCGCATCACGCGTTCCATCGACACGGCGCGCGGCGTGGTCAATGCCGACCCCGCCAAGCCCGACCTCGACAAGCTGCCGGCCGACACGTTCGGCACGGTGGAGTTCCGCGACGGCCGCATGGTGGCGTCCATCGCCGGCAAGGATGTCGAGATCCTGAGCAGCCTGTCCGGCCAGGCGAATTGGGCGGCGATGAACAGCAATGCGACGCTGTCGGCAACCGGGATCTGGCGCGGCGAAAGCGTCGCGCTGGACGTAGCCTCGCCGAAGCCGCTTGTCCTGTTTGCCGGCGGTACAGCACCGCTGACGCTGTCCTTCAAGGCGGCGCCCGCGACCTTCTCGTTCGACGGCACGGCCAGCATGTCCGAAAACGCTTACTTCGACGGCCAGGCGAAATTCTCGGCACCTTCGCTGCGGCGTGTCCTGGAGTGGTCGCAGGCCGGCATTGCGCCGAGTGCTGCGATCGGTTCGGTCAGCATTTCGAGCAAGATCACGGCGACGGCAGGGCGAGTCAAATTCGACAACACCGCGATCGCGCTGGACAACAATCCGGGAATGGGCGCGCTGGATCTCTCGTTGGGCGAGGCGCAACCGGTGATCTCCGGGACGCTCGCCTTCGACACGCTCGACCTCAGATCGTTTCTCTCGGCCTTCACGCCGCTGGCGCCGACCGGAGGGGCGGAACCCGGCGACATCGACACAAGTTTCGCCGACAAGGTCAACCTCGATCTCAGGCTGTCGGCAGCGCACGCTACGGCGGGGCCTATCCAACTCGCCGACGTCGCCGCCACCGCCCAGGTCAAGGATGGTCTTTCCGTCTTCGATATCTCCGATGCCTCGGCCTTTGGCGGCAACATCCAGAGCAGCCTTCGCTTCGACCGCAAACCGGAAGGCTCGCAGGTCGAGATTAAGCTGCTGGCGTCCGACATCGATGGCGGCGCCTTCGGCACGGCGGCTGGGATGACCCGGCTGGTGCCGGTCGCCACCGGAACGGTCTCGGTGATCCTCAAGGGACCAGGCAGAACCTGGGACTCCATCTTCGACAATGCCGACGGCTCGGTCTCCGCGACGTTCGGACCGGGTGTGTTGAGCAAGCTCAACCTGCCCGCCTTCCTCAAGCATACCGAACAAGGCGGCTTCTTCGCGCTCGACGACGTCTCCGACGGAACATTGCCGATCGACGGTGCCGAGATCAAGGCCAGCATCACGAAGGGCGTGGCGCGGATCGACAAGGCCGAAGCCAATTCGGCGAAGTACAAGCTCTGGCTGTCCGGGATCGCGTCCTACACCGGACGAGGACTGGCCTTGTCCGGCGGTATCATTCAGCCGGACCAGGCGGCAACGCAGGCCAACGGCCAGCAAGGCCCGATCCAGTCATCCTTCTTCGTCGGAGGAACGTGGAGCACGCCGTTCATTTCCCCGATCAGCCGCGGCGTTTCTGGCGAATAGACCTTACCGCCGGTTTGTCCTGAAGCAATTCCCTATGGAAAGCGCTACGCGCTTTTCCCGGAATTGCCTCAGCCGCGTTGTGCGGCCCGCTCGTCGAGTTGGCGCTGCACCTCACGCCGCTTGTTGGCGACCGAGGCGATGATGACGCCGACCGCGACAACGGCGATCAGGATCGTGCAAGCGGCGTTGATCTCCGGCGTCACGCCGAGACGCACCTGGCTGTAGATCTTCATTGGCAGCGTTGTTGCTCCAGGCCCGGAGGTGAAGCTGGCGATGACCAGATCGTCGAGCGAAAGCGTAAAGGCCAGCATCCAGCCGGACACGATCGCCGGCATGATGACCGGGAGCGTGATCTGGAAGAAGGTCTTCACCGGCGTTGCGCCAAGATCCATCGCAGCTTCTTCCAGCGAGCGGTCGAAGCTGACCAGGCGCGACTGCACGACGACGGCGACGAAGCACATGGTGAGCGTGATGTGGGCGAGCGTGACGGTCAGGAAACCGCGGTCGAGACCGACGGCGACAAACAGCAGCAACAGCGACAGGCCGGTGATGACTTCCGGCATGACCAGCGGCGCAAAGACCATGCCTGAAAACAGCAACCTGCCCCTGAACCGTGTGTAGCGGGTCAAGGTGAGCGCCGCCAGCGTGCCGAGCACGGTCGCCACCGTGGCCGAAATGACGCCGACGCGCGCCGTGACCCAGGTGGCGTCCATCAGGCCCTGGTTGTGGAACAGCGAAACGTACCATTTGGTCGAGAAACCGCCCCAGACGGTTACCAGTTTCGACTCGTTGAAGGAGAAGACGATGAGCAGGACGATCGGCAGGTACAGGAAGGCAAAGCCCAGCACGATCGAGGTGACGTTGAATCGGCTCCAGGTGGTGTTCATTTGTCCTGCTCCTGGGCGCGCGCCTGGGCCTGCTGGAAGAACATGATCGGCACGGTCAAAAGCAGCAGAAGGATGACGGCCACGGCCGACGAGACCGGCCAGTCACGATTGGCGAAGAACTCGTTCCACAGCGTCTTGCCGATCATCAGCGTCTGCGATCCACCGAGCAAATCGGGAATGACGAACTCGCCAACGGCGGGGATGAACACCAGCAGACAGCCGGCGATGACACCCGGCAGCGACAGCGGGAAGGTGATCTTCCAGAACGCGCTGGTCGGCGGGCAACCAAGATCCTTTGCGGCCTCGATCAGCGAATAATCCATCTTTTCGAGCGACGAATAGAGCGGCAGCACCATGAACGGCAGGTAGGAATAGACGATACCGATGAAGATCGCCGTATAGGTGTTGAGGATGATCAAGGGCTGGCTGATGATGCCTGTGGCCAGCAGCAGCTGGTTGAGCAGCCCCTCCGGCTTGAGGATGCCGATCCAGGCATAGACGCGGATCAGGAACGAGGTCCAGAACGGCAGGATCACCAGCATCAGCAATGTCGGGCGGATCGTTGCCGGCGCGCGTGCCATGCCATAGGCGATCGGGTAGCCGACAATCAACGTCAGGACCGTCGAGATCGCGGCGATGATGACGCTTGTCACATAGGCGTTGAAATAGAGGGCATCCTGCGTCAGCCAGGCGTAGTTGTCGAAGCTGAGCGCGCCAAAGCCGGCGAAGAACCCGGAGATGCCGTCCTTGAAGTCGAGCACCGGCGTGTATGGCGGCATGGCGATCGCCGTCTGCGACAGCGAAATCTTGAAGACGATGATGAAGGGAACGAGGAAGAAAAAAAGCAGCCAGACATACGGGATGATGATGACCAGGCGGCCAACGAATGCCGCTCCCAGCCTGGCCAGGACGGACTTGTCGGCATTGGTTGCCGGGGCTGATGCGGTGGCGGCGGCGTTCGACATGACCGCCCCCTACCGCGTCAGCACGACGCCGGCGTCGGGCCGGAAGGAAACCCAGGCGCGGTCGTTCCAGCTCAGCGGATCCTCGGTGATGCGGGCCGCGTTCATGGTGCTGGCGCGCACCATCTGCCCGTCATTCAGCCTGACGTGAAAAACGGTCATGTCGCCGAGATAGGCGATGTCGTAGACTTCGCCTTCAAGTGCATTCACCGCATCGGCCGGCTTTTTCGACGAAATCTTGATCTTTTCCGGCCTGATGGCGAACACGATATCGGCGCCTGCAGCCGTCTTGGCGGCGTTGTCGACGACGATCTGGGCTCCGCTCGAACCCGCGATGCGTGTCGTGTTTGCGGTCTGCTCGGCGACCTTGCCCTCGAACATGTTCACGTTGCCGACGAAATGGGCGACAAAGCGCGATGTCGGCGCTTCATAGACTTCGGCCGGCGTCGCCACCTGCATCACCTCGCCCTTGTCGATGATGGCGATGCGGTCGGCCATGGTCATCGCTTCTTCCTGGTCGTGGGTGACGACGACGAAGGTCAGGCCGAGATTCTGCTGCAGGTCCATCAGTTCGAACTGCGTTTCCTCGCGCAGCTTCTTGTCCAGCGCGCCGAGCGGCTCGTCGAGCAACAGCACCTTCGGCCGCTTGGCAACCGAGCGGGCGAGCGCGACGCGCTGGCGCTGGCCACCGGACAATTGATGCGGCTTGCGCTTTGCGAACTGTTCGAGCTTGACCAGCTTCAGCATCTCGGCCACGCGTGACGCGATCTCGGGCTTCGGCATGCCGTCCTGCTTGAGGCCGAAGGCGATGTTGTTCTCGACCGTCATATGCGGGAACAGCGCATAGGACTGGAACATCATGTTGACCGGCCGGCGATAGGGCGGAATGCCGCGCAGATCCTGGCCGTCGAGCAGGATGCGGCCAGCTGTCGGCTGCTCGAATCCGGCGAGCATCCTGAGCAGTGTCGACTTTCCGCAGCCCGACGCGCCGAGCAGGGCGAAGAACTCGCGCTCGAAGATGGTCAGCGACAGATTGTTGACGGCGGTGAAGTCACCGAACTTCTTGGTGACATTGTCGAACTGGATGTATGGCTTGGCGTTCGGGTCGTTCCACGGCGCAAAATCCCTGCGGATGCTGCCAAGCGATTTCATGTCCCACTCCGTCCTGTTTCTTGCTTCTTGCCCCAGAAAGAATCGGTCCCGGCAGGTGGCTGCCGGGACCGTCTCGGATTGCTTATTGGCCGGTGACGATCTTGGTCCAGCTGCGTGTGATCAGACGCTGGGTCTTGGGATCGTAAGGCTGAACCGTATAGAGCTTCTGCAAGGTCGCCGCGTCGGGATAGACTGACGGGTCGTCGAGAAGCGCCTTGTCGACGAACTGCTGCGACGCCTTGTTGCCGTTGGCGTAGAGCACATAATTCGACGATTTGGCGATAACTTCCGGCGTCATCATGTAGTTGATGAATTCGAGCGCCTCGGCGACATGCGGCGCATCGGCAGGGATCGCCATCTGATCGAACCACATCTGAGCGCCTTCCTTCGGCACGGAATAGCCGATTTCCACGCCCTGCTTGGCCTCGACCGCGCGGTTGCGAGCCTGGAACACGTCACCCGACCAGCCGACGGCCAGGCAGATATCGCCGTTGGCGAGTGCGTTGATGTACTCCGAGGAGTGGAACTTTCTGATGTAAGGCCGGACCTTGAGCAGGGCCTCCTCGGCCTTGGCAATATCGTCAGGCGAGGTGCTGTTGGGGTCGAGACCGAGATATTTCAGCGCCGCAGGGATGATGTCGGCCGGTGAATCCAGCACATAGACGCCGCAGTCCTTCAACTTGGCCAGACTGTCCGGATTGAAGAACACATCCCAGCTGTCGATCTTGTCGGTGCCGAGTGCCGCCTGCACTTTCTTGATGTTGTAGCCGAGACCAACCGTGCCCCACATATAGTTGACCGAGTATTCATTGCCGGGGTCGTATTTGGCGGTTCGCTCCGAAACCGTGTCCCACATGTTGGAAATGTTCGGCAGTTTCGACTTGTCGAGTTTCTGGAACACGCCGGCCTGGATCTGGCGCGCGAGGAAGTTGCCGCTGGGCACGACCACGTCATAGCCGCTGCCGCCGGCAAGCAGCTTGGTTTCCAGGATTTCGTTGGAATCGAAGGTGTCATAGACGACCTTGATGCCGGTTTTCTTGGTGAAATCATCGATGATCGAACTGTCGATATAATCCGACCAGTTGAAGACGTTGACGACGCGATCTTCGGCATGGCCGCCGACGGTGAAAAGCGTCAGAAATACCGAGGTCGCCGAAAGCCAGAGCGCTTTGCGGATCATGCTATTCTCCTTTGATGAGTGTTCCTTCGCCGGCTCGTCGCGGACCCCGCGCGGCCGGGCATTTGTTTCAGACTATTGAGCTTTCCAGGAAGCAACAAGCGCCAACTGCCGACAGCATGCGGGCGGTTCGATGAGCGGCGGGTGGTGGGTTTGTGTCCCTGTCGCTGCCTGGGAGGCGTGCGGATACCGTCAAAGGCTTTCGCCGTGGCGGGGGCAGAGATACGACGATGTGGTCCGGTCTCGATCTGACCGGCAGGGAGACTTGGCAAGATACGCCTGTCTTGTTGTTGCGTAGTCTCAGCCTGCCCGCGCGGCAGCGAATTTGTCAATGGCAAAGCTTGCACGCCGCATCAATTAGGCGATGGCACCCCTGTGACCCCTGCACGCTCGGGTCGTGCCTGGCGCTTGAATTCGAGCCCGATATGGACGAGCAGCGCCGTCACCACCACCCCGCCGCCGATGATGGTGCGCTCCGACGGTACTTCGGAATGGACGAGCCAGACCCATATCGGGCCGAGGATCGGCTCGAACGTGCCGAGCAATGCGGCGACGGCCGCCGGGATCAGCCGCGCCCCGGTGGCAAAGAAGGCCAGGCCAAGACCGAGATTGACTACGCCGAAGGCAAACAGAAAGCCCATGTCACTGGCCGACACGGCGAATGTCGATGCCTGCGAGGCGGCAAAGCCCGCCGCAAGCATGGTGCCGAGACAGGTCGCCGGCGTCATGCGAACGCTGGAAAACCGCCGGGTGATGACGGTGGCGATCGAGAACATGACAGCAATCAAGAGCGCCAGCCCGTCGCCTATCGGCGAGACGGCGCCATTGAGCGATTCCGACACCATGATGGCGACACCGGTAATGACGGCCGCGATCGCCAGCCAGGTCGCGACACTCACCCTCTCGCGAAACAACGCCCAGGCAAACAGCGCCGCCAGAAGCGGCACGCCGGCCTGCATCAGCAGGATGTTGGCGACGGTTGTGTAGGCAAGTGCGACGACGAAGGCGGTCGATGCCGTGGCGAAGCAGAGCCCGACGGCCAGGCCGGGCAGACCCATGTCGCGGAACAATTTCAGCGTGCCGCGCCAGCCGTCACGCCAGACCATGAAGCAGATCAGGAAGGCCGCTGCCCAGACGGAGCGCCAGAAAATAACCGTCCAGCTGTCGCCGACGGCGATGAAGCGGGCGATGGTGCCACCGAAACTCCACATCAGCGCCGACAGGAACACCAAAAGCATGCCGACGCGTTCCTCGCGCGGCGAGACGGTCGACAAAACAACGCTCGGTGATGGTGCTGTGTCGGTCATGGGCGCGACTGTCGGGCTTTTGTGGACGGGACGATGCGCAAGGGACGACAAAAAGATACTCCGTTCGCGTAACGCAAAGGCGAAGGCCGGGGGTGAGCCAGAGATCGACGACAATTGTGGCACCCGGCCCGGCGTCACTGGGGGCCAGCGTCACTGGAAGTCGAAGGCACTCAGGCCCGTCACCATCTCGTCGAGGCCAAGCGGACGCGTCACCGGCGGCTCGGCACGCGCCAGACAGCCGACGCGTTCGCAAAGCCGGCAGGCGGGCCCGACCGGCGTCGCCGTGACGCTGCCCGCCTTCGCGGTGGCAGCCGCGCCGGGAAGTGCCGCGCCATAGACGATGTCGTCGCGAAAGCCGATGTCGCAGCCAAGCAGCAACGCCGTGCGGCGCGGACGCTCGGAGAAGGCGCCTTGCGGACCTTCCAGCGTGCGGGCAATGCACAGGAACTCGGCGCCGTCGGGCATTTCCACCGCCTCGACGAAGATCTGGCCGGGCTGGGTGAAAGCGACATGCACGGGCAGCTTGGGACAGCCGCCACCGAAGCGGCTTTGCGGAAAGCCCTGGCTGCCGGCCTTGCGGAAGCGGTTGCCGGCATTGTCGACCTCCAGCATGAAGAACGGCACGCCCTGGACGCCCTGCCGCTGCAGCATGGTCAGCCGGTTCGCCGCCTGTTCGAAGGAGACGCCGAAGCGCGAACGCAGAACGTCGATATCATAGCGGGCGCGAACGGCAGCCGCATAAAAGGCCTGGTAGGGCATCATCAGCGCATGCGCCGCATAGCGGCCGAGTTCGAAACGGGCGAGACGGCGGGCCTCGTCGGTGGTCAATTTGAGCGCCTGGATCTCGCCGGCGACCGCGACCGTCATGCGGATCAGGCAGGCTTCCATCGCCACTTCGCGCAGCTGATCGAACGGCGACAGCCGTTCGGACAGGAACAGGCGCTGCGAGTGGCGATCATAACGGCGGCGCCAGTTCGGCATGGTGGCGACCGGCAGCACCTTGACCACGATGCCGTATTCGCGCTTCAGCCAGGCCTTCAACGCGCCGAACAGATCGTCGCCGGGATCAAGCACCGAGGTGAACGCCGCGGCCTCTTCCTCGAGTGCCGCGAAATGGTTGGGCCGGCGCTCGAAAATCTCGTGCACCTCGTCTATCGGCAAGCGAGCGCCGGAAAGTGCGGTCGCCCGACCTTCGCGCGCCAGGAGCTCGTTGAGGTCGGACAGGCGCTCGGCCTGCTCGCGATAGGCGCGGAACAGTTTTATCACCGCCGCCGACGCGTTGGGCGCCGCCTCGGCAAGCTCGATCAACTCCTGATCTCCCGGCAACTCGCCGACCAGCAGAGGATCGGTGAACACTTCCTTCAAGGCAGCGACGGACCCCCTTGCCTCGCCCTGCAGTTCGTGCGGATCGACCTTGTAGACGGACGCCAGCTTGAGGATCAATTGCACCGTCAGCGGCCGCTGGTTGCGCTCGATCAGGTTGAGATAGGACGGCGAGATACCGAGCCCCTCGGCCATCGCCGTCTGCGTCAGGCCCTTGGCGTTGCGGATGCGCCGAATGCGCGGCCCGGCAAAGATCTTCTGGTCAGCCATCACCTGTCCTTGACAAGAATTTACACCACTTTCGCGGCGACCCCACGCCCGCCTCTTTTACAATCATGACAAATTTACAACGGCTTCCTGTCAAACACAACACAGGTTTTCCCCTATTTCAAGCTGATTTCCTTGATTTCTCTGGCCCATTTCGCACCGCAATGTAAATTCAGTCATATCCCGGTGCGCAGATCATTGGCGCCGGACACGGGTGTAGCAATCCTTCGGAGTGACCAATGACTGACTTTTACAACCTTGTCCCCTCGGCGCCGGAAGGTCGTTTCGACGGCATCGAACGGCCCTATTCGCCGGAGGATGTGAAGCGGCTGCGCGGTTCGGTTCAGATCCGCCAGAGCGTCGCGGAAATGGGCGCCAACCGGCTGTGGAAGCTCATCCACGAGGAGGACTTCGTCAACGCACTCGGCGCCATGTCCGGCAACCAGGCGATGCAACAGGTGCGCGCCGGGCTGAAGGCGATCTACCTGTCGGGCTGGCAGGTTGCCGCCGACGCCAACACGGCTGGCGCGATGTATCCGGACCAGTCGCTTTATCCGGCAAACGCGGCGCCCGAACTGGTCAAGCGCATCAACCGCACGCTGCAGCGCGCCGACCAGATCGAGACCTCGGAAGGCAACGGGCTTTCGGTCGAGACTTGGTTCGCGCCGATCGTGGCTGATGCGGAAGCCGGTTTCGGCGGGCCGCTCAACGCCTTCGAGATCATGAAGGCCTTCATCGAGGCAGGCGCGGCTGGCGTCCACTACGAGGATCAACTGGCGTCGGAAAAGAAGTGCGGCCATCTCGGTGGCAAGGTGCTGATCCCGACCGCGGCGCACATTCGCAACCTCAACGCCGCGCGCCTTGCGGCGGACGTGATGGGCACGCCGACCCTGGTCGTCGCGCGCACCGATGCGGAAGCCGCCAAGCTGCTCACGTCCGACATCGACGAACGCGACAAGCCTTTCGTCGACTACGGCGCCGGGCGCACCGTGGAAGGCTTCTACAACGTCAGGAACGGCATCGAACCCTGCATCGCCCGCGCCGTCGCCTATGCGCCTCACGCGGACCTGATCTGGTGCGAGACTTCGAAGCCGGACCTGGCGCAGGCCAAGAAATTCGCCGAAGGCGTGCGCAAGCATCACCCCGACAAGCTGCTCGCCTACAATTGCTCGCCATCGTTCAACTGGAAGAAGAACCTCGACGACGCGACGATCGCCAGATTCCAGAGGGAGCTTGGCGCGATGGGCTACAAGTTCCAGTTCATCACGCTCGCCGGCTTCCACCAGCTCAACTACGGCATGTTCGAACTGGCGCGCGGCTACAAGGCACGGCAGATGGCGGCCTATTCCGAGTTGCAGGAGGCTGAGTTCGCGGCGGAGGCCAATGGCTACACCGCGACCAAGCATCAGCGCGAGGTCGGCACCGGCTATTTCGACGCCGTGTCGATGGCGATCACTGGCGGCCAGTCGTCGACCACCGCCATGCACGAGTCGACCGAGCACGCGCAATTCAAGCCGGCCGCCGAATAGCAAACAGAACAACACAGAGGAAACGCCCAACAGGGCTTGGAACACAAGGAGAAGACCAATGGCATCGATAAGCCGTGTCAAGGAACGCGCCGAAGAACAGGCCACAACGATGACCGTCGACCAGCAAGCGACGATCCGCATGCTGGCCAATGATCTGCATCGCCTAAACCAGTCGGTGATGAAGGCAGTCGAGGCCGGCGTCTCGGTGGAGCTCGTGCGCTCGGCACGGCATCACGGCGGCGACGGAAACTGGGGCGATCTCTTGATCCCAGTGATCGTCACGCAGCAGAGCCACAGCTGATCGAACTCGCGCAACCGACCCTTCACCTGCGCAGTCTCTGCGCAGGTGAATTTTCTTTTTATGAAGCCCACCTGTGGACAGTTGAGTACAGTAGCGTTGCTTGAAATTCATTGTTCCCAGGGATGATCTGGGGGACTTTTATTTCAACTTGACATAGACGGCGATCTCACGCCAATTGCGCTCCAGATTCAACTCTGCATTGAAATAGGGGCGAGCTTCTTGGCCGACTTGTGTGCCCAGTGAACCGCGAAGGCGAGACTCCAAGACACCTGAATTTTGTTGCCCGCGACTCGAACACAGAGACGATCCGCGATCCATCGCAAGTGCTCGTCGTCTGCAAATCGCCGATCAATCGCGTGGTGATTTCGAAGATCGTCGAGCGATCCGGGCTCAAGCCAATCTCGGAATCTCCCGACATGGCGGTAAAGATCCTGCGGTCCCTCATTCCCGGTGCGGTTGTCCTTGACGGCGGCGCCGACAACAAGGACTGCGACAATCTGATGGCCAGCATCGACGCGTTGCGGCGAGCCTCCGGCAAATCGCTCCCGGCGGTGATCCTGCTTTCAACCAAGAATGGCACGCCGGAGAGCCTGGGCCTGTCGAGCGTCATTGACGTGGTGGTCGCCAAGCCGATCACACCCGAACGGCTGCAGCCGGTGATCGATCGCCTGATCAACCGCTAAGCAATTTCCGTCCGGAATTGCGCAAAATAGGAAGGCCCCGCGATCAGTCCGGATTGACGATGCTTTCGACCAGTCCGGGCAGTTGTCCGAGATCGGATATCTCACGGAAGCGTGGCTCGGTCACCGGAGCCTCGACATGCTCAAGCACCCAGGTGAGTTCATGCGGCACGTGGACACCCCAACCACCGGCCTCGATGGCCGGCACCACGTCCGACTTCAGCGAATTGCCGACCATCATGCTTCTTGCCGGACCATCGCCGTGGCGGCTGAAGAGGCGGGAATAGGTGGCGGCACTCTTGTCGCTGACGATCTCGATCGCGTCGAACAGATCTCCGAGGCCTGATCCAGCCAGCTTGCGCTCCTGGTCGAAGAGGTCGCCCTTGGTGATCAGCACAAGGCGGAATGCGCCGGCAAGCTTCTCGATCGTCTCGCGGGCATGCGGCAGTGCCTCGATCGGATGGCTCAGCATCTCGCGGCCGGCATCGAGAATTTCTGAAATCACCGAAGCCGGCACACGGCCTTGCGTGACCTCGATCGCAGTTTCGATCATCGACAGCGTAAATCCCTTGATGCCGAAGCCATAGACGGCAAGGTTGCGTCTTTCGGCCTCCAGCAATCGTGCCGAGATGTGCTCGGCTTCGCCATGATCGGCAAGCATGGCGGCAAAGCGCTTCTCCGTCATGCGGAAGAACTGCTCGTTTTGCCAGAGCGTGTCGTCGGCATCGAAGCCGATCGTCGTCAATTTGCTGTCGTGCTGCATGCAAAGTCTCGATTGGGATCGGGGTCTCGATTGGGATTGGGAAACTAAGCCGATTGGCGTGATTTTCAACCGCCTCGGCCAATGCCCGACGTGGCTCCCCTTCCCTTCCACAGGGGCGCACGGCTATACTCCACAATCCGCAACCCAATCTGGTGAATGATGCCGCCTGCAAAAAAGGAAGTCCGTCCGTCGAGCCGCGGAGGACGGGCGCGTACGCCTGCCTTCGTGAAAAACCAACGTGGCGTCAAGAACTGGAAGGAAGCCAGCGCCTGGCTGGAATGGCGCGGTATCGAGGACATCGAGTGCATCACCCCTGACCAGGCCGGCGTCGCACGCGGCAAGATGATGCCATCGAAGAAATTCACCTCCAACACCTCGCTGGCACTGCCGTCGGCTGTCTTCATGACGACGATTTCCGGCGGCTATCCCGAGGATGGCAACGGCTTCCACTATCCGGAAGACGATGGCGACCTCAAGCTGATGCCGGATCTGTCGACGCTGACGGTGGTGCCCTGGGAAGAAGACCCGACGGCCGCGGTCATCTGCGACCTCGTCCACCAGGACGGACGCTCGGTCGAGTTCACGCCGCGCAATGTGTTGAAGCGCGTGCTTGCCGCCTACGACAAGCGTGGACTGAAGCCGGTGGTGGCGCCCGAGATCGAGTTTTATCTGGTGCGCAAGAACCCCGATCCGGACTATCCGCTGACGCCACCGGTCGGCCGTTCGGGGCGCGCCATCGGCGGCGGCGCCGGCTATTCGATCGCCGGCGTCAACGAGTTCGACGAACTGATCGACGACATCTACCATTTCTCCGAGGGCCAGGGCCTGGAGATCGACACGCTGATCCATGAGGAGGGCGCCGGTCAGCTCGAAATCAACCTGCGCCACGGTGACCCGATCGAGCTGGCCGACCAGGTGTTCATGTTCAAGCGCACCATTCGCGAGGCCGCGCTGAAGCACGAGATCTACGCCACCTTCATGGCCAAGCCCATCCAGGGGCAGCCGGGCTCGGCCATGCATATCCATCAGTCGATCATCGACAAGAAGACCGGACAGAACATCTTTTCGGCAGAGGACGGCTCGGAGACCGAAGACTTCTTCCATTTCATCGGCGGCATGCAGAAGCATGTGCCGAACGCGCTGGTGATGTTTGCGCCCTATGTCAATTCCTACCGCCGGTTGACACAGGCGGCGTCGGCTCCGGTCAACAACAAATGGGGCTACGACAACCGCACCACGGCCTTCCGCGTGCCGCGCTCGGATCCCGCGGCGCGGCGCGTCGAAAACCGCATCCCCTCCTCCGATGCCAATCCTTATCTGGCACTGGCGGCATCGCTTGCCTGCGGGCTGATCGGCATCACCAACAAGATCAAGGCCGAGCCTCCCGTGCTGACCACCGCCAACGCGGCCGAGATCGACCTGCCGCGCAGCCTGCTCGAAGCCGTCGACCTGTTCGAGGGCGATGAGGAACTTTGCGCACTGCTCGGCAAATCCTTCGCCGCGACCTATGCGGCGATCAAGCGGGCGGAATTCGAGACGTTCATGGAAGTGATCAGTCCGTGGGAGCGGGAGTATCTGTTGCTGAATGTTTAGCGAGTAGCGAGTAGCGAAGGTGCCCGATATTTTTCTATTCGCTATTCGCTATTCGCTTTTCACCTCCTCCTTCTGAATCACCGAGTCTTTCCTCCATCATGCCCTACCAATCCCCGATTTCTCCCGGCCGTTCCTGGTATGAGGACACCGCCGGCCCACGGCCGGAATATCCGGCGCTGGATGGCGACCGGACATGCGACGTCGTCATCATCGGCGGCGGTTTCACCGGCCTGTCGGCGGCTGCTCACCTTGCCAAAGCAGGCACGAATGTCGTGCTGATTGAAGCCTACCGCTTCGGCGATGGCGCCTCCGGGCGCAATGGCGGCCAGCTTGGCACCGGCCAGCGCGCCTGGGTCGAGGACATGGAGGCCGAATACGGCTTCTCCCGCGCCAAGGCGCTGTTCGACCTTGCCGAAGAGGCCAAGGCGGATCTCCTCGAGTTCGCCGCCGCCAACCAGATCGATATCGACTATATGCCGGGCCAGCTCTCGGTGGCGCACAAGCCGCGCTATGTCGACGACTACAAGGCGCATGCCGAGATCATGGCGAGCCGTTTTTCCTACCCGCATATCTCGTTCATGGATGCCAAACAGACGGCGGAGCGGCTGGGCTCGACTGCCTATTTCGGCGGCACGCGCGACACCGGCACCGGCCACATCCACCCGATGAAGCTGGTGATCGGCACCGCGCGGGTGGCGGCGCAAGCCGGCGCGCAACTGTTCGAGGAGACGCCATCGACCGGCATCATTTCCAGTGGCGGCAAGGTCAAGGTTTCGACACCGAGAGGCACGCTGACAGCGCAGAAATGCCTGATCGCGGTCAACGCCTATGGCGGCACACTTGAGCCGGTGAGTGCCGCGCACATCATGCCGATCGGGTCGTTCATCGGCGCAACCGTGCCGCTGGGCGCGGACTCGACAGTGCTGCCGGGCGGCGAGGCGGTCGACGATTCCCGCTTCGTCGTGCGCTATTTCCGCAGATCGAAGGACGGGCGGCTGCTGTTCGGCGGACGCGAAGTCTATGGCGTCAACGATCCGAAGGACATCCACATCCACATCCGCCGTCAGATCGTCGAACTCTATCCGGCACTCAGGGATGTCGAGATCACGCATGGCTGGGGCGGCTATGTCGGCATCACAGTGCCGCGCAAGCCGTTCGTGCGCGAAGTGATGCCCAATGTGATCTCGGCCGGCGGCTATTCCGGCCACGGCGTCATGCTGTCGAACTTCTTCGGCAAGCTCTATGCCGAAACCGTCGCCGGCAACCGCGACCGCCTGAAGCTGATCGAGGATCTGAAGATCCCGCCATTCCCCGGTGGTCGGCGCTTCCGCGCGCCGCTGCTGTTCCTGGCACTCAACTGGTTCGCGTTGCGCGACAGGATCTAGAAACAGTTCTGTCCCGGTGGAATTGGGACGCTATCTGACTTGTTGGAGCGTGATCTCCAGCGAAAAACCGGATGCCACTTTTCAGGATCGTGCTCCATGCGGAGAGGATAGCTCTCATCTATGTAATATTGTTGTAATATTTGTTGCCGTAGCGGCACATTGCAGAATCCCATCCAAAGGAGCAGAATCGCCGATGAGGGCGTAGTGATGCCACAATCAGCGATATAAAGATGCCGGTTGTGGGTTACTGACGGGGAATTCTGCGGGCTTGCCCGCTTTGATTCTTGGGACTGATGCAGATCTGGCGCCAGGTTCTTGGCATTTGATCGGAAGAACATCGGCCCGCTTATGGAGGTGGCAAGAGTGAGAGAGCCCTTCAGTTTCGGTACGCCGGAACGTCGGCGCTTTGCCATGCAGTTCGGATATGACATGCGGCCGTCCTTCTGGCAGGAGGTCCGCTCGAATTCGCATCTGGTGATCGCCGCGATCGGTACCGCCGCACTGCTTGGTGTCGCCGCGGTGGCGCTGTGGCTGGCATTGCCGGCCAATGACAGGCAAGCGGCGGCGAGCCCCGAGCAGACCATTCCAACCATTCCGGTGAAAACGACCAAAATCGCTCCGGCGGGAGCAACTGTGGCTGCAGCGGCCGTGCCGCAGGCGGCGCGCAAGTCGGACAAGATTTTGCCGACCGTGGCGGCCGCGCAAGCCACCATACCGGCGCTGCCAGCCAATGATCCGCGTTGGACCGGTTCGCAGTCGAAGGCCGCATCCGCTGCCGGTACGCCTGCTCCCGGCCAGGTGGCGAACCAGGCTAAACAGGCACCGGACAAAGCCGCAGTGGCATTCGCGCAACCTGCAGCCGATAGCGATGCGGCCAGCGAACTTGCCAAGGTTGCTGCCCCCACTCCGCCGGCGGGTAGCCATCCCGATGACGCGAAAACCGCCGCCATCCCGGCGGTGCAGCCGCAAGTGCCATCGGAGCAGCCCGCAGCGGCTGAAGGCGACGGCAGCCAGGCCAAGTCGAAGCCACGCAAAGTCGAGGCCGCCGGAACCGGACAGATCCTGCGGGCGGTGACCATGCGTAGCGGCCCGAAGAAAAATGCGGCCGCTATCCTCACGGTGCCAGCCAAAAGCTCGGTGCAAGTGATGAGCTGCAAGAAGTGGTGCCAGATCAGCTACAACGGCAAGACCGGCTGGATCTACAAGACCTACATCAAGACAGGCGCCTGACGCCTCGAGCAATTTCAGGAAAAGTGTGAAGCGTTCCCCGGGAAAAGCGCGTAGCGCTTTCCCCTAGGGCATTGCGTCAAGACAAGAGATAGACCCGTCGCCGAAATGCTGCCTCCGTGCGGCATTTTGATTTGCCCATGATCCTTTCCGAAAATCGGTACCGATTTTCGGGGCATTGCCGCTTTCAGATGCAGCGTCCGCCGTCCACTTCCAGCGCGACACCGGTGATGAAGGCGGCTTCATCCGACGCCAGCCAGAGTGCGGCGTTGGCGATATCGAGTGGTGTCGAAAGCCGCCCGAGCGGGATCGACGCCCGGAACTTCTCGCGGATTTCAGGCGTGTCGGCGCCCATGAACTTCTCCAGCATGCCGGTCTCGCCGGCAACCGGGCAGAGGCAGTTCACACGGATGTTCTTCGGCGCCAGTTCCACCGCCATCGACTTGGTGGCGGTGATCGCCCAGCCCTTCGAGGCATTGTACCAGGTGAGACCGGGCCGCGGCCGCAGACCCGCGGTGGAAGCCGTGGTCAGGATGACGCCGCCGCCTTGCCGATCCATGATCGGCACCACGGCGCGTGCGGCGTGATAGATCGCCTTCATGTTGACGGCGGTGATAAGGTCGAAGGTTTCCTCGTCGACGTTGAGCATGTCGCCGTTGCGATGGGTGTAGCCGGCATTGTTGACCATGATGTCGATGCGGCCGAAGGCGCTCTTGGCGGCATAGACCATCTCGTCGAATTCGGACCGCTGCGAAACATCGGTCTGGGTCCAGATCGCCGCCTCGCCGATCTCGCTGGCGACACGCTCCGCGCCCTTGGCGTTGAGGTCGGCGACGACGACCCTGGCGCCCTCCTGCGCAAAGCGCCTGGCCATACCCTCGCCAAAGCCCGCCGCCGCACCGGTGATCACAGCAACCTTGTTTTCCAGACGCATGCTTTTCCCGCTCATGGTTGGTGACGATCGACCGGAGTGCCCGCGGCACATGCAAAGCCACGGCTTCTGACCGTGCCACGACTTTTAGCCGGGCCACGACTTCTAACCGGCTTGGTCGAAAGATGTGCGGTCATCGCCGATTTCTCCTTTGGCTTTCGCTTCGATCCCGCACTATGCTGCAACTGCGAAGGCTTCCGGGGCCGCGCCTGTCGACAAGCCTCCGAGGTATCGGGCTGTCAAGAGGCAGGCGCAACACTCAGATGTGACACCATGGCACTGGAAAATTTAAATCGATTAGATTATATCAGCCGCGTCACAGCGACCGGCGTCAGAGCGGACAGACCATGACCAGCCAGATCATCCCCGTCGATCCTTTCGACTTCATCATTTTCGGCGGCACCGGCGATCTGTCGGAACGCAAGCTTCTGCCGTCGCTCTACTATCGCCAGCGCGACCATCAGTTCTCCGAGCCGACGCGCATCATTGGCACGTCGCGCTCGAAGATGACCGACGAGGAATTCCAGGCCTTCGCCAAACAGGCGATCTCGGACCACGTCAAAGCTGACGATATCGACGCCAAGGAACTGAAGACCTTCCTCGCCCGCCTTTCCTACGTCTCGGCCGATGCGACGACAGGCGCCGGCTTCGACAAGCTGAAGAAGGCGATCGGCGATAGCGACCGCATCCGCGCTTTCTACCTGGCAGTGGCGCCGGCACTGTTCGGCGATATCTCGCACAAGCTGAAAGAGCACAAGCTGATCACGCCGAACTCGCGCATCGTGCTGGAGAAGCCGATCGGCCGCGACCTTGCCTCGGCGCAAGCGCTCAACGACCTGGTCGGCGACGATTTCCACGAAAGCCAGATCTTCCGCATCGACCACTATCTCGGCAAGGAGACGGTGCAGAATCTAATGGCGCTGCGCTTTGCCAACGCGCTCTACGAGCCGCTGTGGAATTCCGCCCATATCGACCACGTGCAGATCACCGTGGCCGAGACCGTGGGTCTGGAAGACCGCGTCACCTATTACGACAAGGCCGGCGCGCTGCGCGACATGGTGCAGAACCATATACTGCAGCTGCTGTGTCTTGTTGCCATGGAAGCGCCGTCGTCGATGGACGCCGACGCGGTGCGCGATGAGAAGCTGAAGGTGCTGAGGGCTCTGAAGCGCATCAACGGCAACGAGGCGCCGAAGCACACTGTGCGTGGCCAGTACCGCGCCGGCGCCTCGGCCAGCGGCGCTGTGAAGGGCTATGTCGAGGAGCTTGCCCACGACAGCAACACCGAGACCTTCGTCGCCATCAAGGCCGAGATCGGCACCTGGCGCTGGGCGGGCGTTCCGTTTTACCTGCGGACCGGCAAGCGGCTGGCGACCCGGGTTTCGGAAATCGTCATCGAGTTCAAACCGATCCCGCATTCGATCTTCGGCGACAGCGCCGGGCCGATCTTCGCCAACCAGCTGGTCATCCGGCTACAGCCGGACGAAGGCGTCAAGCAGTTCATCATGATCAAGGATCCGGGTCCGGGCGGCATGCGGCTGCGCCAGATCTCGCTCGACATGAGCTTCGCGCAATCCTTCGACGGCCGCGCGCCGGACGCCTACGAACGGCTGATCATGGACGTCATCCGTGGCAACCAGACCCTGTTCATGCGTCGCGACGAAGTCGAGGCGGCGTGGAAATGGATCGACCCGATCCAGAACGCCTGGGAAAGCGCCAGACAGGAAGCGCAGGGCTACACAGCGGGCACCTGGGGGCCGTCGGCCTCTATTGCACTGATCGAACGTGACGGGCGGACATGGCACGAGAGCAATTGAACAGCGCCGCCTATAGCTGGAACGGCTTTGCCGGGCGGCAGGAGCTGGCGGCCGCGCTTGCCGGCCATGTCGCAGGGCGCCTGACCAATGCAATCGCCGAGCGCGGCACAGGGTTGTTCGCCGTCTCCGGCGGCACCACCCCGGCCAAATTCTTCGCCGCCCTTTCGGTGATACCCATCGCCTGGGACAAGGTGATTGTGACGCTGGTCGACGAGCGTTTCGTGCCGGCCTCCTCGCCGCGCTCCAATGCCGGGCTGGTGGCCGCCAATCTGTTGCAGAACGCGGCCAAGGCGGCACGGTTCGTGCCGCTCTATCACGAAGGCGTCGGCATCGAGGATGCGGCGGCTTCCGACAATTCGGCGCTGCAGTCATTGCCCTGGCCACTCGATGTCGTCGTGCTCGGCATGGGACCGGACGGCCACACCGCCTCGTTCTTTCCCGATGCCGATGATCTGGCAAAGCTGCTCGACCCGTCCTCCGACAGGATCGTGCTGCCGGTTCATGCGGCGAGCGCCGTCGAGGCGCGGCTGACCTTGTCGCTGGCGCGCATTGTCGATGCAGGCTTCATCGCGCTGCACATCGAAGGCGAGGACAAGCGCGCCGCCTTCGACAGCGCGGTTGCCCCTGGACCGCGGAAGCCAATCCGCGCCGTGCTCGACGCCGCACCCAAGCCCGTAGAGGTTTTCTGGGCGCCCTGATTTGAACGTGCTGAGGGTCCCGGCAGACAGCCGGATTGTGTTCCGGGACCTCGCCTGAAAGGACCGACACCATGACCGCCAGACGCGACATCGAAGCCATCACCGAACGCATCCGCCAGCGTTCCAGACCAGGCCGCGAGCGCTACCTCGGCCGTATCGCCGAAGCGTCGAACCGCACCGCCAACCGGGCCGTGCTGTCCTGCGGCAACCTCGCCCACGGCTTTGCGGTGTGCAGCCCCTCGGAAAAGCTGGCGCTGGGTGCGGACACGGTGTCGAACCTCGGCATCATCACCTCCTACAACGACATGCTGTCGGCGCATCAGCCGTTCGAGACCTTTCCGGCGCTGATCAAGGACGCGGCGCGTGAGGCCGGCGGCATCGCCCAGGTGGCCGGCGGCGTGCCGGCAATGTGCGATGGTGTCACGCAAGGCCAGCCCGGCATGGAGCTGTCGCTGTTTTCGCGCGATGTGATCGCCATGGCCGCGGCGATCGGCCTGTCGCACAACATGTTCGACGCCGCCGTCTATCTCGGCGTCTGCGACAAGATCGTGCCAGGATTGGTGATCGCCGCGCTGACCTTCGGCCATCTGCCGGCGGTGTTCATTCCGGCCGGGCCGATGACCACCGGCCTGCCGAACGACGAAAAGGCCAAGGTCCGCCAGCTCTATGCGGAGGGCAAGGCGGGACGGGCCGAACTGCTGGAGGCCGAGTCCAAGTCCTACCACGGGCCGGGAACCTGCACCTTCTACGGCACGGCCAATTCCAACCAGATGCTGATGGAGATCATGGGCCTGCATACGCCGGGCGCCTCCTTCGTCAATCCCGGCACGCCGCTGCGCGAAGCCTTGACGCGCGAGGCGACGAAGCGGGCGCTGGCGATCACCGCGCTCGGCAATGCCTATACGCCGGTCGGGCGGATGATCGACGAGCGTTCGATCGTCAACGGCGTCGTCGGCCTGCATGCCACCGGCGGCTCGACCAATCACACCATCCACCTGATCGCCATGGCGGCGGCGGCCGGCATCGCCATCACCTGGCAGGACATTTCCGACCTGTCGGAAGCCGTGCCACTGCTGGCGCGAGTTTATCCGAATGGTCTCGCCGACGTGAACCACTTCCACGCGGCAGGTGGGCTCGGCTTCCTGATCCGCGAACTGCTCGACGAAGGCATCCTGCACGAGGATGTACAGACGGTGTGGGGCGAAGGCCTGCGGCCCTATGCGGTCGAGGCCAAGCTCGGCGCCGACGGCAGCGTGGTGCGCGAAGCCTCACCGCGCGAAAGCGGTGACGAGAAGGTGCTGGCGCCGTTCAACAAGGCGTTCCAGGCAACCGGTGGTCTGAAGGTGCTGTCGGGCAATCTCGGCCATGCCGTCATCAAGACCTCTGCGGTAAAGCCGGAGCGGCGCGTCATCGAGGCGCCGGCCAAGGTCTACGATAGCCAGCAAGGACTGAACGAGGCGTTCAAGGCGGGAACGCTGACCGGTGATTTCATCGCCGTCATCCGCTTCCAGGGGCCGAAGGCCAATGGGATGCCGGAACTGCACAAGCTAACAACGGTGCTCGGCATCCTGCAGGACCGTGGCCAGCGCGTGGCGCTGGTCACCGACGGGCGCATGTCGGGCGCCTCCGGCAAGGTGCCGGCCGCCATCCATGTCACGCCGGAAGCAGTCGAGGATGGGCCGATCGCCAGGATCCATGATGGCGACATCATCCGTCTCGATGCCAACGCGGGAACGCTGGAAGTGCTGGTGCCGGCCGGCGAGTTTGCACTGCGCCGGACGGCGGATGCCGACCTCATCGGCAATGAATTCGGTTTCGGCCGCGAGCTGTTTGCCGGCTTCCGCCAGTTGGTCGGCCGTGCCGACCATGGCGCCAGCGCCTTCGGCACGGCGTGACGAAATCATCGTCCTGTCGATGAAAAAGGGCGGCTGACAGCCGCCCTTTTTTGCTGCCTTTCAGACAGCGGTCATGGCGTAACGGTGATCTCGGTACGCTCGCCAGCCTTGACCGTCACCGGCATTTCCTTGTCATGGCCTTCATCGGACATGTGCCGGACGACCACGTAATCGCCGGCCGGAATGGTCTGCTGCCAGGCGTCGCCATAGTTCAGGCCAAGCGCCTTGCGATTGCCCTGGATGTCCTTTTTCGGAGACAGGACTTCGATCGAGTAGGCGCCAGGGGCCGACATGGCCAGAACGCCGGCACCGAGCGGCACCTTGATGTCCTGATTGTCGCCGACCTTGACGCTGAACGGCTGTTCGACGGTCGCGAGATCAAGCGTGGTGAGCGCGACATAGTCGTCCGGCGGCAGCCAGAACTTGCTGTCCGGTCCATAGGAATGCTCGACATCGTCGCGTGAACCGTCGATCTTCTTCTTCGCCTTGACGATCTGGAAGCCGAGGCCGGAACTGTCTGCCTTGTCGCCGCCGGCGACATAATAAGCGTTGAACACGACGTGCCCGACGCCGACGATGACGTCCTTCTCGATCGTCTGACCGGCGGCCAGTTGGATGGTCTCAACCACCGAGCCGCTGCCGATCTGGACCGTGACCTTCTGTTCACCCGCCGGTACGATGATCTTGGTGTCGCCATAGTGGGTGGTGTTGCCGCCAGGATAGGTGAAGTCGACATGGGCCTCGTCACTGATGTCGGCGCCCTGGCTCGGCCGCGGATGAATGAGCATGGTGCCCGCGTTCAAGGTGAACAGCGGCTTGTAGACCTGGCCGGCCTCGATCTTGAATTTCTGCTCCACCTTGGCCTCGTCGTCGCGTGCAACGATGACATAGTCGCCGGGCTCGAGATTGCCCTTGTAGGCGCCATATTCGGTGGTCACGGAATCCCCGCGCGAGCCGTCGGAATTCGCCTTGTAGATCTCCCAGGCGTTGCCGTCGGTGATCGGCTCGCCACCTTCGGCCATCACCACCGTCGGCTGGAAGTTGAATTCCGGTTTCGCGGGCTCCGGCGCAGGCGCCGGAGCGGGAGCCGGTTCAGGAGCAGGAGCGGGTGCTGGCGCTGGTGCCGCCACAGTCTCGACTAGCGCCTCCTGCAACGCCTTCTCATCGGAGGCCTGGATGTACTTGCCGCCGGTGTTGTCCGCGAGGCAGGCGATCTGCTTGCCTTCGTCGGCGGTGAGGCCGAAGCCGACGACGTCAGCGGTGAAATCGACGCCGGACGCCTCGAGTTCCTTGCCAAGCGCGCACGGATCGCCGCCGCATGTTTCCAGCCCGTCGGTGATGAGGACGACGGTCGCCTTGTCCTCGGTGTATTTCAACGCTTCGGCCGCCTGCTTGACGGCGGCCGTCAGCGGCGTCTTGCCGAGGAATTTCAGGCTGTCGGCGGCGGCCGAGATGGCGCTCGCCGAGCCTGCCTGTGGCGGCACGATCAACTGGATGTCGTCGCAACTGCCTTTTTCGCGATGGCCATAGGCCATGAAGCCGATCTCGTCATCGGCGGGAACCGATTGAAGCACGGTTCTCAGCGATTCACGGGCGATTTCGAGCTTGGGCTTGCCGTCGATCTGCGCCCACATGGAGCCAGAGGCATCGAGAATGATGATGACCTTGTTTGCGGCAAAGCCGAACGTCGTCATCGACAAAAGGAGGATCGCCGCAGCGACGCTCCGTGCAAATCCCGCCATCGAAATCTCCTCAAATCCGCCCCGATCCGGGCGGGAAGCTATTTGACGCAGCGTCGGGACACAAGGCCGGGCGCGGCTGGGAGGGGACGGAATGTCAAACTCTTGAGCGGAAGCGAAAACCTCCGCTCAGTAGGTCGTGCGGCGCTCTTCCGAGGGCGGCCTGCCGAATTGCAGCCGGTAGCTCTGGGCAAAATAGGAATGCGAGGTGAAGCCCGTGGCGATCGCCACGTCGAGGATCGGCATGTTGGTCTGGCGCAGCAATTCGCGTGCCCGCTCCAGCCGCAGCCGCATGTAATAACGGCCCGGCGTGACGCTGAGATGGCGCAGGAACAGGCGCTCGACCTGGCGCACCGACAGGCCGGCGGATTTGGCCAGTTGCACCGCCGACAGCGGCTCATCGAGGTGGTCGGCCATCAGTTCGACGATGCGCCTGAGCTTCTCCGACTTGCCTGTGAGATCGCGTTCCGGCCCGACACGCTGGCGGTCGCCGGCCGAGCGGATGCGCTCGTGCTGGAACTGGTTGGCGACGCCATTGGCGAGGTTGGAGCCGAAATCGCCGCGCACGATCTCCAGCATCAGGTCGATCGAGGTGGTGCCGCCGGCGCATGTGTAGCGCTTGCGGTCGATCTCGAAGACATTGCCCGTGCAGTTGATGTCGGGGAAGCGTTCGACGAAGCCGGCCCGGTTTTCCCAATGGATGGTGCAGCGATAGCCTTCCAGCTGGCCGGCCTCGGCCAGCAGGTAGGAGCCGACCGACAGCGCACCGAGCGCGTTGCCGCGCCGGCCCCAGCTGCGCAGCGCCGCCAGCACCTTGCTCTTGCCGGGAAATTCCGTCGTCAGTCCGACCGAGACGAACAGGATGTCGACCGGCGGCAGGTCGGCAACGGCATAGTCGATCTTCAGCGGCAGGCCATTGGAGGCCATCACCGGATCGCCATCCGCGGAGACGGTCGTCCAGCCATAGAAGTCGCGGCCAAGCAACCGGTTCGCCGACCGGAACGTATCGATCGCCGCGGCCAGCGAGAACATCGAAAACTTGTCGACCAGCAGGAAAGCGAACTGCCGGCCGCCTTGAACGGGATCCGTCATGACCGGCCGTTCTACAGGAACAGTTGGGTTCGGCAAAGCTGCGGCTTTCTGGTGGGTCAGAAGGACGGCCGTTTCAATCCGGCCGCGAGGTAGGCAGAGGCTAACGTATTGGCCATCAGCATGGCAATGGTCATCGGGCCGACACCACCCGGCACCGGCGTAATGGCGCCGGCGGCCTTCGCCGCTTCGGCATAGGCGACATCGCCGACGAGGCGCGACTTGCCCTCGCCCTTTTCCGGCGCCGGAATGCGGTTGATGCCGACATCGATGACTGTGGCGCCGGGCTTCACCCAATCACCCTTGATCATCTCCGGCCGACCGACCGCCGCGACGAGAATGTCGGCGGTGCGGGCAAGCGCCGGCAAATCCCTGGTGCGGCTGTGGGCGATGGTGACGGTGCAGTTGGCGGCAAGCAGGAGGTTGGCCATCGGCTTGCCGACGATGTTGGAGCGGCCGACGACGACCGCGTTGAGGCCGGACAGGTCCTTGCCGCGCACGCGCTCGATCAAAAGCATTGAGCCGGCCGGCGTGCAAGGCACGAAGGCGGTCTCGAGTTCGCCGGTGCCGAGCTTGCCGACATTGATGAAATGAAAGCCATCGACATCCTTTTCCGGCGCGATGGTCTGGATGATCTTGCCGGCGTCGATATGGGCGGGCAGCGGAAGCTGCACCAGGATGCCGTTGATGGCCGGATCGGCGTTGAGATCACCGATGATCTTCAGCAATGCCGGCTCGGAGGTTTCGGCCGGCAGCGTGTGCTGGACGGAATGAAAGCCGCATTCCTTGGCGGTGCGCGACTTGGAAGCGACATAGACCTGGCTGGCCGGATCCTCACCGACGATGACCACGGCAAGACCGGGTTTGGCCTTGCCTTTCGCGACAAGTTCGGCCGTCAGGGTCTTGACCGTCCGCACCACGTCTTCGGCGACGCTCTTCCCATCAATCACTTCGGCCATGGTCCACCCTCAACACCGTTCCGCCCAAACGGCCGCATCGAAAACATGAATGCGGCACCCTGGATCCTTGTCTGGCGCATGCCGCGAAACCGCACGCCCCGGTCAAACTCGGAAGCGTGCCCTCGGCACCATGCAGCGCGGCATTTTCACGAAAATTCCAACACGCAATCCCGTCAAAGCGCCGTCCCATGCCGTTTACGCGAAACCGGCATGTTTTTGTTCGGCAGCGCGACTTATTTTGTGGCTCAGAAGTAGCGGCGGCGCGCGCGGGTCTCGGTAAGTTCGCGGACGGCTTCGCGGAATTCGCGCAGGCTGGCGCGGATTTCGTCGATCGGGGCGTGCCGTTCGACATCCTCCGCCGCCCGGGGCGCCTCCACCGATGGCTCGTCGGGCTGAGCCGCCTGCTGCGGCGCGGTGGGCTGTTGCGGATAAGGCGCGGAAGCGGGGTGGGGCGGATAAGACATCTGCCCGGCATCGGGCATGGGCTGCGGGTAGGGATAGCCCGGCTGCTGCGGCACCTGCCAGTGCTGCGCCTGCGGAAGGCCTAACGGCTGCCCATAGGGATAGGCCTGCGGACCTGAATAAGGTCGCTGCGGCATCATGTGGGGAGGCAATGGCGGCTGCGCTGTCTGTTGCGGATAGGCAACATTGCCGCCGGGCCGGAAAGGCGGTGGTGGATAGGCTGCCGCGGCCGACGGCAGGGGCGCAAAGGCCGCTGCCGACTGGGAACAGGCGGGGTGCGTCAGATCTTCCGTTGGCTTCCCTTCGGCAAAGGATGAGACCCACTCACCGGCATCGATGGTGTCCTGCGGGGACTGCTTGCGGGACATGGCCTTGCGCAGCTTCGACAGCAACGCACTGATCCGACCGGGACCYTCGGTCGGCGTGACGTCAGCCTGTTGAACAGGCGCGGGTGGTGCAGGCGGTGGCGGGGGCGGTGCAGGTGGCGGTGGTGGCGGTGCCGCCGGCTGCGGTGCAGGTGGTTTTGGCGGCGGCGGTGCTGCCTGATATGCCTTGTCGTCGTAAGGCGTCCGGCGTTCGTCCATGCTGCGGTCGCGGCGCGAGCGCGATGTCGCGGTGTCACGCAAGCTCTCATAGGCGCCACGCATGGCGCCGAGGCCAACGCCGGAGGCAAAGCCCAGCAGCAGGCCGGCAAGCGCCACCACGACCCGCGACGGCCCGTTCGGCTCAAGCGGCGCGAAGGCCTTCGAGATTACATTGATGTTGGCGGTGTTGATGTCCTTCTGCTCGCCGGTCTCCTTGGCGCGCAGCAGATACTGTTCATAGACGGAACGCTTGGCGGCGGCCTCACGCTCCAGTTCGCGCATCGACACCAGGTCGCTGTTGACGTCGCCGCTGCGAACCTTCAGCTGCGCCAGACGAGAGGCGAGATCCTGTTCGAGCTGGACCGCGCGCTTGAGGTCGACCTGCAGCGACGAGCCGATGCGACGCAGTTCCGCGGCGATGCGGTCGCGTGCGCCGGCAAGCTGGGCATTGAGCGCCTGGAGTTCGGGGTGCCGTGGACCGAACCGGATGGCGGCGCGGTCGGCCTCCTGCTTGAGCGACGCATATTGCGAACGCAGATCGCTCATCGTGTTGGAGTTGATCTCCTCCGGCAAGGTGCCGGTGAGAATAGAGTTGACGTCGACCGAACGCGCCGAAGCGGCCCGGGCGTTGAGTTCCAGCGTGCGGGCGCGCGCAACCGACAGCTGCTCGTTGAGCTTCAGCATCTCGTCGTCGCTGATGAGGTGGCCCTGCGCGTCGACGAGGTCGTGAGTGGCCCTGAAATCCTCTACCTTGCGTTCGGCCGCCTCGACGCCCTTGCGCAATTCATCAAGCCTGGCCGTCAGTTCGTCGGTGGCGCGGCCGGCGGTATCGGACTGGATCTGACCGAAGGTCTGCAGGAAGACATCCGTCATCGTGTTGGCGATGAGAGCCGATTTCTCGCCATTCTGCGTGGTGGCGCTGACGGTGATAACGAAGGTCTTGCCGCCGCGCTCGACCGAAAGGCTTTCGCCCAGATTGCCGACAGTAAGCGCCCGGCGGCGGGTCTCGTCGACACCGCCCGGCCCGTCGTGGCGTGACAGGATGGAGCGGATGAGCGACATGACGCCGAGGCCGCCGCTACCCTGCCCATTGAATTCCGGGTCGTTGACGAGATTGAGTTTGTCGACGACCTTGTTCAAAACGGTGCCGGACGTCAGCACCCGGACCTGGTTTTCGACGATGGCCAGCGTGGCGTCGGAGGCGACGACCGACTGGGTGAGGTCGCGGTCGGTGAGCTTCAGGTCGCGCGGATCGACGATCAGTTCCGTGGTGGCTTCGTATTTCTTCGGCGTCGACAGCGCGATGGCGATGCCGAGCCCGGCACCCAGTATCGTCGTCGCCACGATCAGAAGCTTCGACTTGCCAACGCCGCGGACGACCTGCATCGGATCGATCAGCGGCTTCCATTGCTGGCTGTCCGCGCCGTCGTTGCGGGACGCCCGCGCGTCGCCTGAATGGTAAGGTTCGGATGTGCGATCGGGGCGATAGGTGGTGCCTGCGGTTTCAGCAGTCCGTGACGTGGTTTGCGCGTAGTCCGATGATGCCGACCTGGTTGCTGAATAATCGTCAGCGGATCGACCGCCTTCAGGCGGCACCTGCGCAGACGAAGCTGGCTCATGGCCAGCCTGATATCCATCTGTTGCAACGGCATCCGGCAGCTTCGGATTCGACAGCGCCTCGCGCTGCGAAGGGCTCGTCCGCGCTTCGCGCTGTGACCGGGCGAGACGATGGCGCGTGGCGGCATCCTCGCGCCATGACGGGTCCGCCCGGTCCCCGATCGAGACCAGGGACGCGTCGGGTTCGTCGTCGCCACGCACAGCCTTGCCAAGCGCCAGCAGCGAACGCTCGCGCTTCCAGTCTTCACGGTTTTCCCTGTCGACCATCGTCTGGAGCTTTACCCTTGGCGGCCTGCAAACGGCGCTTCGCCATTCGTTAAGCCACGCTAAACAGGCATGGAAAACAAAAGGTTAATTTTCGCCCACCGAAGCCGCCGTTTCTCCCTCCGCCAGCACCTATTTTTCAACACGCCCCTGGGCTCCAGAACGGCACGTTAAGTTTTCCGACCTAAGCTCTCCCTGGAGATATGACGCAAGCCAGTGACATACCGCAAAGGCGGCCCACCCTCGCCCGGATCGGCACTTTTTTGGCCGAACGACGAGGGCTGCTGCGCGACTATTTCTCGGCGATCAGCGGCGCCGGCGGGCGGCTGGTGTTTTCACTCGCCTATTTCATCGCGCTGGCCAACACGCTGTCGATTTCCGAATTCGGCATGTTCGCCACCGCATCGGCGGCCGGCGTCATGCTGTCGCGCATTCTCGCCTTCGGTTTCATCTCGGCACTCTATCGCACCGCCACCATCCGCCCCAATCTGATCGGCACCTTCACCGCCGGCTTCCTGCTACTCGGCCTGCTGTCGCTGCCGCTGTTGGCCGCGGCCTCGTTCGGCGTTTACCTGATCTTCTTCGCCGACACCGTGCCGCTGTCGGTGTTTGCGGCAATCGTCTTTGCCGAAGCGCTGTTGTGGCGGCCGGTGGAGGTGGCGCTGATCGTCAACAACGGCCTGGGCAAGTTCGGCCGCGCCGCGCTGCTGGCCATCCTGGCGACGGCGCTGCGGGCGCTCGGCGCGGTGCTGTTCATGTTCTGTGCGCATCACAGCGTCTGGATATGGTCGTGGTTCTATATCGGCGCCAATGCCGCCTCGTTGCTGATTGCCTTCGGCTTCTTCTACCCGCGCCAGCGTTTGCGGCTGCGCATCGAGCTTTATCTTCGGCGACTGGCCGACTCCATCTACGTGGCCGGGGCCGAAGTGCTGTTTTATCTGCAGATGGAGTTCGACAAGCTGCTGGTCCTGGCGATCGGCGGACCGCATCTGGCCGGTATCTACGCCATCATCATGCGGCTGGTCGACCTGACGGCCATTCCGATCCGCACCTTCTCGATGATGCTGGTGCAGCGCATGATGCGCGCGCCGGAGCTGCTGTCACGGCTGGCGGTCAAGAGCGGCATTGAAGGCGGCGTTTTCGCGGTCTCGACACTGGCGCTGCTGACGCTTGGCATCGTGCTGCATTTCTTCCCCAATGCGCTCGGCAAGAACGTCGCCGAGGCCGCCCCTCTGGTGGCGCTGGCGATCTGCGTCCCGGGACTGCGCAATCTGGTCGAATACCAGGCCGAGCTGCTGTTCGCCCGCGGCCAGACGCTGGTGCGGGCGCTCAATCTCGGCCTGCTTGCCGGGCTGAAGGCGGTGCTGCTGACTTATGTGCTGACGACCATCCTCGACACGCCGAACCTGGTGCTGTCGCTCAACGTCGTCTTCCTGCTTCTGTATCTTGCCTCAACGCTGCTCACCTATTCGGCGATGCGCAAGCCGGCAAAGCCGGTCTAGGGCGGTTCACCGTTCACAGAMACGCAGAACCACCCTATCTCCCCAGCTTTGACGCAATTGCGGACGGAAACCCAGCCCGTTTTCAGGATCCGGCCTTTAGTTGAGCCCGATCAGACGGCGGATGCGGCCGATATCGGTGCCTATGAAAGACTGCATGCCGATTGCCACCTGCTCCGGCGCCATGGCGGCGACGAAGCGGCGGAACTCGTCGTCCGACAGTGCTTGCCCGGTCCAGTGGACGCGGCAGAACTCCTCCGAAGCGTGGAAGTGGCCGGCACCCTCCAGCAGATCGTCGACATAGCGGCCGTAGATCATGCATTCGGAGAATTTGCGCGTCGAGCCGACAACCTCGACCCAGCCACGCGCATGGACCTTCTCGATCTCGCCGCACATGGCCAGCACGGTGTCACGCCGCCACGCGATCAGCGTCGAGATATAGTCATGGACCGATGTCCGGGACGGGTCGATACCGAGTGCCGTACCGGCGTTGCGCGACCAGATGCGATGCTCCTCATGCCCCTCGTCCGCCAGCACCCCGTCGCGGCGGAACAGCCGCGCCTTGCCCTCGCGCCAGAAGGCGCCGCAGTCGAAAGGTTTGAGGAAGGCGACGTCGGAGTCGCAGAAGATCAGCACGTCTTCCCCGGCATGCGCGGCGATCGCGATACGGCGCAATTGCTGCACGTGCCAGCCGCGCAACGGCTGCGTCTTAAGGCTGAGCCAGACTCGCCGGCGAAACAGGCTGAGCGGATCATCGAAGGCATGCAGCCAACGCGGCAGCAACTCCCGCTCATCGACGATGCTGCGACGGTCGTTCTCCAACTGACGGAAAAGCTTGATATCGCGATGTTCGACAAGGATATAGTGGTGCGCCGCGCCCGAAACGTGATGGTCAAGCGTTTCGCATAACAGCCGGCAACGCTCGAAATCCGGTGCATAGCTTGCCGTCACTATTGCCGCCGTCGGTAGCTGCTGAAGCGTGCTTGGCTCGATAGCGGCGCCTGGGACGAACCGGCTGTTCAATGGATGTCTCCCGCAGCTTCCGGTGTGAGCGAGAGTTTCTGCCTGACGACGCGCAGCAGGAACAAGGGATTGCCGACCACGTAGCGGCGCCACAGACGACCCGGTTCGACGGCCAACCGAAACAGCCATTCGAGCCGCAGCCGGCGCATCCACAAGGGCGCCCGCGGCACAGCGCCGCTGAGGAAATCGAGCAATGCGCCGACGGCGATCGGCAGCGTGCAGTGACGCGCGTCGATATGGCGTGCGATCCACAATTCCTGGCGCGGCACGCCCATGGCGACGAGCAGCACGTCCGGCCGCAATTCTTCGATCCGGTCGACTATTCCAGCCTCCTCGGCAGGCGAGAAATAGCCGTCATGGATGACCACGAAGCTGTGCTGCACAGCAAGTGCTGCAAGCTTGGCCGACGCGGCTTCGGCATTGACGCGCGTCGCGCCGAGCAGCCCGACCGTCAGGGGCGTCGTCGAGGCCTGCAGGAAGGCGGGGACGAAATCGGTGCCGTTGAGATTGTCCGGAAACGGCGCCCCATAAAGAAGTTTCGCCGCCAGATCGACACCGATGCCGTCGGGCAGGATGAGGAAATCATCGAGCGCGTCGGCGAAGACCGGGTCTGTGGAGGCGAGGTTGGCGTTGTGGGCGTTGAGAAAACTGACCTTGGTAAAGCGCCGCTCGGCAATCAGGCGGTTCAGCAGGCCGACCGCATCGTTCCAGCGGATGGCAAGCACCGGGATACCGAGGATCGTCTTCGAGGTGTCGAGCCCCGACGGGGTGCGGGCGGCATGCATGTTCATGCAAACGCCTCCTGCCTGACCGGCCCGAGCTTTTCGAGGCCGTGCCGGATGGCGGCATCGAGCGCCCTGACCTGCGACCGACGGAAAGCGCTGCCGTCGACATCATGGATGACAGCTGCCGCGGCCTCCAGGGCCCGGGCAAAATCGGCCGGATCGTCGGTGACGACGCAATTGGCCGGGCGATGATCGATACCGCGCAGCGAGCGTCTGGTGGCGACGGAGGGCAGGCCGAGTTCGAAGGTCTCGATGGTCTTCAACTGGACGCCGCTGCCGGCGGTGCTGATCAGCGGGATGACGGCAGCACTACGCACGAAAGCTTGCGCATCCGGCACACGGCCGACGAATTCGACACCGGGATGCTTCGACGTGACGCCCGCAGGCATGCTGCCGGCGATGCGGATGCGGAAACCGGGCCGCAGATGCGGCACCACCTTGCCCAGGAACCAGTCCAGGCCGATACGGTTCGGCTGCCAGGTCCAGGTGCCGATCAGCGCTGCCTCGCAGTCGATACGGCGCAAAGCTTCCTCGCTCGGCGCCTGCGCGCCCGTCACCAAAGGCAGCACCGCCGAGCGGTCGTCGGAGGCGACACCGAGTGCCGCGCGGTCTTCCTCGGCCAGCGTGAAGATGAAGCGCGCGCGGCGGCAGAGACGCTCTTCCATGGTCTCGAGCAACTTCGCCTCGCGGCGAAACAGCAGGCGCTGGAAGAGGCTGCCGGCGGCAGCGGCATTCTCCCGCGCCGAAAGATGCTCGACATTGTGGGCGACGAAGATCGAGGGCCGGTCGGCGAACAGCTTTTCGAAGGCGCCAGCGAACTGCACGGAATTCAGCACATAGCCGTCGAACGGACCGGCGCGTGCGACCGCGGCGAGAATGTCGCTGTCGGGCACTGCGCGCAACTTGACCGAGGCGAAGGTGAGGCCTGAGAGCAGCGCCTTGCCGACCCAGGCCAGCTTTTGTCGTGCAGAGGCATTGTCCGTGCGCACGTCGATCGTACCCAGCACCACGGTGTTTTCGGGGTCGTGTGCGGGCTTTCCTGGCCAGGTGAAGCCGATGACGGTGACGCGCGCGCCAGCGCGCCGCAAAGCAGCGATGATTGCAGCGTTGGCGATCTCATAGCCCGAGGCAAGAGCGCCGTCGGGCACGATCGATGTGGCGAACAGCAGATGCATCTCACCTATCCTGTGGTGTAGCCGGTAGCAAAGTGCGGTGAACCCTTGATTAAGCGAGCACAATCGACGAGCGAAAGCCGCTGCCTGGCGGGCTTCTCCGTGCAAGGTGATTAACGAAACCTTATCACCGTGGTGCTACCAGAACCCAACTCACCATGTGGCTGGACACAGATGATCCCTTTGCCATCGGACGGTTCGGTATCGATCGCGTGGCGCTCGCCCCGGCTTGACGTCGAGGCTGTCGAAGTCGTCGTCACCTTGCCGACCTTCAAGCGGCCCGAGCAGGTGCTGGAAACGCTGGCGTCGCTGCGTGCGCAGCAAACCGGCCGGCGCTTTGCCGTCATCGTCATGGAAAATGAAGCCGAAGCGCGTGCCGGCGCCAAGGCGGCGGCGCCGCTGTTCGAGCGCGGCGAGATTTCAGGTCTGGTCATCATCGCCCATCAGCGCGGCAATTGCAGCGCCTACAATGCCGGCTGGCAGACAGCGATCCTGCAATTCCCCAACTTCAGGCATCTGCTGGTCATCGATGATGACGAGATCGCCGATCCGCAATGGCTGGAACGGATGTGCACGGCGGCCGAAACGCTCGGCGCCGATATCGTCGGCGGTCCGCAGGTGCCCGACTTTGCCGACCCCGCCCATGCGAAATGGGCCGAGCATCCGGTGTTTGCGCCGCCCTACCGGGCAACTGGACGCGTGCCGGCGCTCTATTCGTCCGGCAATCTTTTGGTCGGACGCAACGTTCTGATCGCCATGGGTCCGCCCTTTCTCGATCTGAAATTCAACTTCATGGGCGGCGGTGATTCCGATTTTCTCAGCCGGTCCGCGCAGAGAGGCTTCGTGCTGGGCTGGTGCGCCGAGGGACAAGTGCGTGAAACCGTTCCGGCCCGGCGCCTCGAGGCCGACTGGATCCGTGCCCGCAGCCTGCGCAACGGCGTGATCTCGACACTGGTCGAAAAGAAGAAACGCGCCGGCACGCCGCTGGCCGGCGCCATGGTGTTGCTGAAGAGCCTGGCGCTGCTTGCCGCCTCGCCGTTTCGCGGCATGCTCCGACTGGCGCGGACAGGATCGCCGGCGATCGCCATCTATCCCGTCCATGTGGCGCTGGGCCGCGTGCTGGCCGAATTCGGATATGCCAATGAGCAATACCGCCAGCCTGAGAAAAACTGAGCGTGCGCCACTCAGCGCCGCGTTCACGCGCGAAGGCGTGGCGACCGCGATCGCAGCACTGCTGTTCACCATCATCATGGTGTCCTTCCGGCCGTTCCAGCCGGCCGGCGCCGAACTGACCGGCGAAGGTGGCGACATCGTCAACCAGCTTGGCTTCGGCTCGCTCGGCGCCATGTCGATCTTCTCGCTGATGGCTTTCGCCGATCCGCGCGTGGTGCGCTCGCTGCTCAGCCCGTCCTGGGTGCTGATGCTGGGCTTCTTTTTCCTGTCGGTGGTGCTGGCAACCGACCCGCCCACGGCGATGCGTGCCGCCTCGTTCACGCTGATCGGCATTTTGACGATGGCGACGATCCTGGTCTTGCCGCGCGACGCCGAGGCTTTCTCAAAGGTCATCATCTTCACCGCCGTCGTGGTCATGGGCCTGTCCTATTTCGGCCTCATCGTCTTTCCGCACGAAGCCATGCACACCGCCGACTCGCAGGAGCCCGAACATGCCGGCCTGTGGCGTGGCGTGTTCACCCACAAGAACATCGCCGGCCCGATCATGGCCTGTTTCAGTTTCGCCGGCCTGTACCTCTATCGGCGCGGGCAGCGGCGTTGGGGGGCGGCGATCTTCTGCGCGGCAATGATCTTCATGCTGCACACCGGCTCCAAGACGACAGCGGGCCTCGTGCCGTTCTCGATCCTGATCGTCATGTTTCCGAGCTTGATGGGCATGCGGCTCGGCACGCCGGTCCTGTTTGCGCTGGCGATGATCGGCACGGCGGTCGGCACGCTCGGCATCGTCTTCCTGCCGCTGGTGAAGCATCTGGCGGCGATCTATTTCCCCGACCTCACCTATACCGGGCGCACGACGCTGTGGGAGTTCGCCGGCAGTATGCTGGCGAAGAGACCATGGACCGGCTACGGCTATGAAAGCTTCTGGGGCACGCCGCTGCTGCTCAACCAGGACCAGCCCTTCGATCGACCGTGGGACATCAGAACCATCGTGCACGGCCATGACGGCTATCTCGACATCGCCGTACTGATGGGCATTCCGGCACTTTGCATCGCGGTCTACACCTTCCTTATCGCGCCGCTGCGCGACTACATGCGTATCCCGCTTCGCAAGGAAAACATCTATCTCGGCGACTTCTTCATGATGGTGGTGCTGTTCACGGCGCTCAACGCCTTCCTCGAAAGCTTCTTCTTCCATCGCGGCGACCCGGTCTGGCTGTTCTTCGTGCTCGGCGTGCTTGGGCTGAGACAGGTGTCGCTGCGGCCCATGGCAGTGCGGGATTCCGATCGCGGTTAGCGGTCTTCTCGTCCGTCCTGACGGGGCTTCCCCACCGAACCGCGAGCGTCTATGTGAAGGCCTTCCTTCGGAGGGTTCCATGACGATCAAGCTCGTTCTCGCCGGCTGCGGCAATATGGGTTACGCCATGCTCTCGGGCTGGCTGAAATCCGGCAAGCTTCAACCATCGGCGGTCTTCGTGGTCGAGCCCAATGCCGACCTACGCAATCGAGCAGCAGTGCTGGGCTGCGGGACATCAGCCGATGCCGGCGGCATTCCAGCCGATGCCGTTCCCGATCTCGTCGTCATCGCGGTGAAGCCGCAAGTGATCCGCGACGTGACGGCCGCCTACAAGCGCTTCGGCGACGGCCGCACCACCTTCGTCAGCATCGCTGCCGGGACACCGGCCGCCACTTTCGAAGAAATCCTGGGCAGCCGCGCACCGGTTGTGCGCTGCATGCCCAACACGCCCGCTGCCATCGGCAAGGGCATGATGGTGGTGTTCTCCAACCGACTAGTCTCCGACGACACCAAGCGTTTCGTTTCCGACCTATTGTCGGCGAGTGGCGAAGTGGCCACCATTGACGACGAGGGCCTGATGGATGCGGTGACCGCCGTGTCCGGATCGGGGCCGGCCTATATTTTCCATTTCATCGAGGCACTGACCGTGGCCGCCGAGAAGGCTGGCCTGCCGACGGCAACCGCCAAGCTGCTCGCCATGCAGACAGTCTACGGCGCTGCCTCGCTCGCCGCCGAAAGCGGCGAGGAGCCAGGCGTGCTGCGCCAGCAGGTCACCAGCCCCAATGGCACGACCGCAGCTGCGCTTGGCGTGCTGATGGGCGAGGACAGGCTAACCAACCTGCTTACAGAGGCAGTCGAGGCAGCGCGGCTGCGATCGATCGAGCTGGGAAAGTGAGCCAACGTCCCGCTACGCGAGATCTGTGTGCGAGAAGTCATTGCCCTTGTGGAGTAGCGCTGAGCTGTGGCTCTTCGCGCAGGCATAAGATAGGCAATCGGCAAGGTTGAGCTGAGCGGGATGCCCACGTCCCTTTCCGTAGTCTGAAAAGGCCTGGATCGCGAGCTTGGCGTCGCCAGCGTCGATCGGCACGATTTCGATTTCAGCCTCGCGGAGAAAAGCCTCTATCGCCGCTTCCGCGATGACGGGTTCGACGGCAAGCATAGTGGAAAGCCGCATCGCCGCTTCAAGTACTACCAGAGGGGAGGTGATCCTGTGGGGTGCTGCCTCGATGCGGTTGCTCCACTCGCCAGCATCCCTTTCTCCTGAAAGAATTGCGACAACCACGGAGGTGTCGACGAACATCAGGGATGTCCCCACATGTCATCGATCTCGTCCTTGCTCACAGGCCGGCCGCCCTTGCCCGCTTTGGTCTTGAAATCGTTCGCAATGGCAGCCAGCCGATCCGCCATGGGAACGCGCCCGCTTTCCCGCTTCAGCTCGGATTCCAGCGCTTCGATGACCGCTTCGGTCATAGAAATCTTGCGTTTGGCGGCGAGCCGTCGTGCCAGTTCACGAGCTCGCGGGTCCCTGATCTGAAGGTTCATTCGCGGCTCCTCAGCGATTTGTCACTACAACATAGTACATTTGTCATGACAACGCCATAACGGCCTGCTTGGGTATGATCCTTTCCGAAGACCGGTTCCCATTCCTCGCTAACGCGGACCTTTCAGTTCGGGATCATGTTTTCCCGTACAGCATCTCGTCCTGCAGCTGGCGCAGGGCGAACAGCCGCGTGGTCTGGTCGGGCGCGGCATTGTCGGCGTTCAGCAGTTCGCCTTTCCGGACCGACTTCAACACCTTGCCGCCCTCGAGCAGGCCGACCGGCACGGCGCGTTGGGCGCGAGCGTCACCTGTTGTCATGGTCCAGGAGCGATAGCAGGTCTCGCCGATCGCATCGAACGTCTCGCCGGCGGCGAGATCGCGCTTGGCGACGGCGCACACTTCTGCCACCGGCTTTGGCAGCGGCACCATGTCGGGCTTGCCGAAAAGCACAATGCGGGCGGCGGTCAGCGGCACTTCCAGCGAGGTCAGATGATACGGCCGGAACAGGCTGTAATAGGGGCCGTGGCCGATATGCAGATCGTCCATGCGCTCGATGATGCGCGGATGCGTCGCCTCGACGATGACGAAGACGCCGGGCGCGACGCCCTTGCCGACCGTGTAGTCGACGACGCCCTTCTTCAACAGGAGCCCGCCGTCCTCACGCGGGATGAGCACCTTGGCGAGGTCATCGCGATCGGCCTTCGGACCATGCATGCCGGGGACATCGGGCACCAGCCCGGTGGCGTTGGCGATGGCGCACATCTCGACCATGGTTTTTGAGCCGTCGACGAACTCGACCAGCATGCGTGGGTTCATGTTGCGGCGGATCGCTTCCTCGCGATAGTCGTCCGGCACCGCATCATGGTTGAGCGGGTTGTTCTTGCCTTTGCCCGCGGAGACGATGGTGTAGCCGAGCGCGGACGCAAACTCGATCAATTCCATGCAGCTTGACGGCTCGTCACCGGCACCGACCGAATAGACGACGCCCAGCCGGTCGGCCTGCTGCTTCAGATAACAGCCGATGGTGACGTCGGCCTCAACGTTCATCATCACCAGATGCTTGCCGTGCTCCATCGCCATCAGGTCGAAATCAGCGGCGACGCCCGGCTTGCCGGTGGCGTCGATGACGACGTCGATCAGCGGATTGGTGACCAGCATCTCGTTGGAGGTGATGGCGATCTTGCCGCTCTCGATGGCGCCGGTGACTTTCGATGCGGTGTCGGCTTCGACCGCCATCGCTTCATCGCCATAGGCAATACGGATGGCCTCGCGCGCGGTGTGCGGGCGGCGGGTCGAGACCGCGCAGACCGAAATGCCCTTCATCAGCATGCCTTGCGTGACCAGATCGGTGCCCATCTCGCCCGAGCCGATAACGCCGATGCGCACCGGGCGGCCCTCGGCGGCACGGCTGGCGAGATCGCGGGCAAGCCCGGTCAAGGCGACATTGGTCATGCAGGTGCTTCCATGCTTCTCGATTTCGAGGCGGCAATAGCAGGGAATCGCCCCCTTTTGCCAACGAAACCGCAAGCCGGCGGCAATTTCTCGCTCGTCAATGCAGCGTTAGAACAACCATCCCACCCATCTCCGAGCCATTGAAACCGGGTTCAGGCCACCCTGACATAGCTCGTCATTCCCGATTTCTGGTGCTCGATGATGTGGCAGTGCAGCAGCCAGTCGCCGAGATTGTCGGCGACGAAGCCCAGGCTCACCTTCTCGTTGGGTTGGATGAGATAGGTGTCCGAAATCAACGGCTGAACCTGGCGCGTCGAGGACGACAACACCTTGAAGCTTATGCCGTGCAGATGCATCGGATGGGATTGCGGCGTCAGGTTCTCCATGTCGATGACATAGCTTCTGCCGAGCTTCAATTCGGCCAATGGCGCGGTTGGATCGGGCGTATCGCCTGGCCACGGCACCTTGTTGATTGCCCAGAAACTATAGCCAAGCGAACCGCAGATGCCATCGCTCGGGACGTTTTCCGCAGTGGCGCTGAGCGCCAGCGAAATATGCTGGGCGGCGGTGAGATCCACCTCCGCCACCGGATTGACCTCGAGGGGTGCAACATCACGAATGTCGCGCTTGAGCGAGATTCCAGTCGCGCGCAGGGTCGCGAGCACCTTGGGCTTGGTGCCCCTGACGTCTCGCAGGCTGACGATCGCGCCCTCGTCGTCGGGCATGCGGATGGCCAGCTCCATGCGCTGGCCGGGTCCAAGCTGCAGAGCATCGGGAGAAAAACGCTGCGGGACCGGATTGCCGTCAAGCGCCATGACGGAGGCCTCCGCGCCATCGACGAGAAAAGCATAGATCCGCGTGACGTCGGTGATGGCGACCCTGAGCCGCACCAGCCCGCCGGCCGGCGCGTCATATTGGGGCTGATCGAGCCAGTTGGCGGTACGCACGGTGCCGTAGGTGCCGGTTCTTGCGGCATCGCGCGGCCGGAACTGGTCGATGAACTGGCCGTCGTCGCCGAGCCGCCAGTCGCGCAGATTGAGGACCATCTCGGCATCGAACTTCGGATCGCCGGGGTTTTCGACCACGATTACGCCCGTCAGGCCGTGGCCCATCTGGGTCAGCGTGTTGCAGTGCGGGTGGTACCAGAAGGTGCCGGCGTCGGGCGGCGTGAAGGCGTAGTCGAAATGATCACCGGTATAGACATAGGGCTGGACGAGAAACGGCACGCCATCCATCTTGTTCGGCACGCGAATGCCGTGCCAATGGATCGTCGTCGGATCGTCGATCGCATTGACAAGCCGCGCGGCGAAGGGCTCGCCCTTTTTCATCCTGAGTACCGGCGGCATTCCGGCGTTGCCATAGCTCAGCACATCCCTGGTCTGGCCGACATCCATCAGCTTCGCCTGGATTTTGGCCGTCCCCAGCACCACCGGCTCAGGCCCGGCAGCGGCCCAGCCAGCAAACCTGCCCATGGCCGAGAGCCCTACCCCGCCGGCGCCGGCAATCGCTGCCGTTTTCAAAAGCCTACGGCGTGTGAGGACAGTCATTTGGCGCTCCAACTGCAAAGACGGCTACCCCGAAGGTGTAACCGCCACGCCATGGATCACAAGCCGGCAACCAGAGCAAATTCTGTCGACGGCACAGCGTGAACCAGAGTCAAAACACCTGCGCCTGAGTCCCGTTCACACCGACTGTCAGAGCGAAAAGGCGACAGACCTTGCCGCGCTATTCAGCCGCCTCGGCATGGTGCGCCGGAACATAGTTGAGGATGGGTCCGAGCCAGCGCTCGACCTCGGCCAACGGCATGGCCTTGCGGCGTGCGTAGTCCTCGACCTGGTCGCGTTCGACCTTGGCGACGCCGAAATAATAACTTTCGGGATGCGACAGATAGATCCCCGACACAGACGAGCCCGGCCACATCGCATAGCTTTCGGTCAGGCTCACCCCCGCATTGCCTTCGCCGTCGAGCAGCCGGAAGAGCGTCGCCTTCTCGGTGTGGTCGGGTTGCGCCGGATAGCCGGGCGCCGGACGGATACCGCGATAGGGCTCGCCGATCAGTTCGTCTGGCGCCAGCTTCTCGTCTGCCGCGTAGCCCCAGAACTCCTGGCGCACCTTCTCATGTATGCGCTCGGCGTAGGCCTCGGCGAAGCGATCGGCCAAGGCCTTGACCATGATCGAGGAATAGTCGTCGTTCGCCCGCTCGAACCGTTCGGCGATCGCCACCTCCTCGATGCCGGCGGTGACGATGAAGCCGCCTATATAATCGGGCTTGCCACTGTCCGACGGAGCGACGAAATCCGACAGCGCGACATTGGCCTTGCCGTCGCGCTTGGTCAGCTGCTGGCGCAAGGTGAAGAAGGTCGCCAGTTCCTGTGAGCGCGCTTCTTCCGTGAACAATTTGATATCGTCGCCGACGGCATTGGCCGGCCAGAAGCCGATGACGCCGCGTGGCGCGAACCATTTTTCGGCGATGATCTTCTTCAGCATCGCCTGCGCATCCTCGAACAGCTGGCGAGCGGCGGGACCCTGCGCCTCGTCTTCGAGTATCTTCGGATAACGCCCCTTCAACTCCCAGGTCTGGAAGAATGGCGTCCAGTCGATGTAGCGCGCGAGTTCGGCGAGGTCCCAGTTCTCAAAGACCTTCACGCCTGTGAAGGACGGTTTTGGCGGCTCGTAGCTCGCCCAGTCGATCCGGTGTGCGTTGGCTCTCGCCTTGGCCAGCGGCAGCCGCAGCTTGTCGGCTTCGGAGCGGGCATGCGCATCGGCGACCTTCTTGTATTCGGCGCGCACCGCGTCGACATAGCCGTCCTTGGTCTCGTTCGACAGCAAGGACGAGACCACGCCGACCGCCCGGCTGGCATCGGTGACATAGACGGTCTGACCCCTGGTATAGCGCGGGTGGATCTTCACCGCCGTGTGCACGCGACTGGTCGTCGCGCCGCCGATCAGCAGCGGAATGTCGAAACCCTCGCGCTCCATCTCGGCGGCCATGTGCGCCATCTCGTCGAGCGACGGCGTGATCAGGCCGGAAAGACCGATGATGTCAACGTGCTGCTCGCGCGCCGTCTGCAGGATCTTGGCCGCCGGCACCATGACGCCGAGATCGATAATCTCGTAATTGTTGCAGGCGAGTACGACGCCGACGATGTTCTTGCCGATGTCATGGACATCGCCCTTCACCGTCGCCATCAGGATTTTTCCCGCCGTCTGGCGCTCACCATTGTCGATGCCATTGGCTGCGTTGGTCAGCTTCTCAGCCTCCATGTGCGGCAATAGTCCTGCGACGGCTTGTTTCATCACCCGAGCGGACTTCACCACTTGCGGCAGGAACATTTTTCCCGCGCCGAACAGGTCGCCGACGACATTCATGCCGGCCATCAGCGGGCCTTCGATGACATGCAACGGGCGCTCGGCCGCCAGCCGCGCTTCCTCGGTATCGGCATCGATGAACTCTGTGATGCCGTTGACCAGCGCATGGCTGATCCGCTGCTCGACCGGCAATTCGCGCCAGGCGAGATCGCGCTCCCTGGCCTCCTGGCCCGCCGTGCCCTTGAAGCGTTCGGCGATCTCCAGCATGCGTTCGGTTGCGGTGCCGCCGGCCTTGGGCACGCGGTTGAGCACGACATCTTCGCAGGCCTCGCGCAGTTCCGGTTCGATCGTGTCGTAGAACGCAAGCTGGCCGGCATTGACGATGCCCATGTCCATGCCGCGCTGGATGGCGTGGTAGAGGAACACGGCGTGCATCGCCTCGCGCACCGGCTCGTTGCCGCGGAACGAGAAGGAGAGGTTCGACACGCCGCCGGAAATGTGGACATGCGGCAGCGTCGCGGTGATCTCGCCGGTCGCCTCGATGAAGTCGACGCCGTAATTGTCGTGCTGCTCTATGCCGGTGGCGATGGCGAAGACGTTGGGGTCGAAGACGATGTCCTCAGGCGGAAAGCCGGCCTGTTCGGTCAGGAGCTTGTAGGCACGTGTGCAGATCTCGACCTTGCGCGCTTTGGTGTCGGCCTGGCCGTCCTCGTCGAAGGCCATGACGACCACAGCCGCGCCATAGGCGCGCACCAGCCTGGCATGATGCAGGAACGCCTCCTCGCCTTCCTTCATCGAGATGGAGTTGACCAGCGGCTTGCCCTGCACGCATTTCAGGCCGGCCTCGATGATCTCCCATTTCGAACTGTCGACCATCACCGGGACGCGGGCGATGTCCGGCTCGGCGGCGACCAGGTTGAGATAACTGACCATCGCCTTCTTCGAATCGATCAGCCCCTCGTCCATGTTGATGTCGATGATCTGGGCGCCGTTGGCGACCTGGTCGCGCGCCACGTCGAGCGCGGCGGCATAGTCGCCCGCCGTGATCAGCTTGCGGAACCTGGCCGACCCCGTGACGTTGGTCCGCTCGCCGACATTGACGAACGCAATCTCGTCGGTCAGCGTGAACGGCTCCAGCCCGGACAGGCGCATCTTGGGCTCGATCTCGGGAATGGCGCGCGGCGGATATTTCCGCACTGCCTCGGCGATCGCCCGGATGTGATCCGGCGTCGAGCCGCAGCAGCCGCCGACGACATTGACCAGCCCCTCGCGGGCGAAATCCTCGATCTGCGCGGCCATGAATTCCGGGCTCTCGTCATACCGGCCGAACTCGTTGGGCAGGCCGGCATTCGGATAGGCACAGGTGAACGTGTTGGCGACGCCTGAAATCTCGGCCAGATGCGCGCGCATGGCCTTGGCGCCGAGCGCGCAGTTGAGGCCGATGGTGAACGGGCTGGCGTGACGCACAGAATGCCAGAAGGCCGTAGGCGTCTGGCCGGACAGCGTGCGGCCGGACAGGTCTGTGATGGTGCCGGAGATCATCACCGGCAGGTGCACGCCCTTCTCGATGAATATCTCGTTGCAGGCGAAGATCGCCGCCTTGGCGTTCAGCGTGTCGAAGATGGTCTCGATCAGGATGATGTCGGCGCCGCCGTCGATCAACCCGCGCAACTGTTCGCCATAGGCGAGGCGCAGATCGTCGAAAGTCACGGCGCGATAGCCGGGGTTGTTGACGTCAGGCGACATCGACGCCGTTCGGTTGGTCGGCCCCAGGGCGCCGGCGACGAAACGGCGTTTGCCGTCCTGCTGCTGCGCCCTCAGCGCTGCGCGGCGCACCAGCCGCGCCCCGTCGCGGTTCAACGCATAGACGGCATCCTCCATGCCGTAGTCAGCCTGGGCGATCGAGGTCGAGGAGAAGGTGTTGGTCTCGAGGATATCGGCGCCTGATATGGCGTACTGATAGTGGATCTCCTCGATCGCCCCGGGCTGGGTCAGGATCAAAAGGTCGTTATTACCTTGCTGGTGGCAGGCGCAGCCGGCGAAGGCCTCGCCGCGAAACTGGCCTTCGTCGAAACCAAGGCCCTGGATCTGCGTGCCCATGGCGCCGTCGAGGATAAGGATGCGTTCGCGTGCTGCCGCCGTCAGCGCCGCAAGCACTTCCGAACCGTCGGGCTTTGCCGCAACGGGGCCGAACAATGCGTCCAGCGATGCAGAATTCTGCGACATTTTTTATCCCTTTGGCGACAAGCTTATTCATGTCACATAAGGATATCTTTATGTCAATATACGACAAGCGATCGACTATGTCACGCGTTGTTGCAGGCGCCTGGCTCCGGAGGGCAATCATTGCGTCGGTGCAGTGCGGCCAGCAGGGCTTGTGCCTCGGCGAGATTTTTTTCCGATCCGACGGTGAGGTCGTCCATCTTGCGGTCCCGGAAGATAACGAGCGCGTCCTGGCACGCGGCGACGGCTTCCTCAGCCATCGCCTTCTCCTTGCGGACAGTGCCGAGATCGGTCAGCACGTCGCACAGGCTGTCAAGTCCGGGGGGCAAGCGGTGTTCTTGTCTTGAGCTGTCTTCAGATGCCGGCTGGCTTTCACGCCGCGAGCGGATAGTGTTCAGCGTAAAGGTCGTGACTTATCCGTGCAGTTTCGGCCCGAAAACCTTCAGGGGAGGTTGCGATGACAGAGTTCACACCAAAGTTCGATCTGACCGGTAAGGTGGCGCTGGTCACCGGCGCCTCGCGCGGCATCGGCCGCGCCTGTGCGCTGGCCTGTGCCGGGTCGGGGGCCGACATGATCGTCGGCGTGCGCAGCAAGGCCGACGGGGCGGAACTGGTCGCCGAGATCGAGAGTTTGGGCAGGCGGGCGCTTGCCGTGCAGATGGATTTGACCGACCTCGCCACGGTGCGAAAGGCCGTCGCCGAGGCGCACACCGCCTTCGGCCGCATCGACGTGCTGGTCAACAATGTCGGGCTTGGGCCGGAAAACCTGGCCGAAAACGTCACCGAGGAGGATTTCGACCTGACGGTGAACGTCAACCTCAAGGGCACGTTCTTCACCACCCAGGCGGTCGGAAGGCTGATGATCGCGCAGAAATCCGGGCGCATCATCAACATCAGCTCGCAGGCCGGGACGGTGACGCTGAAGGGCGAGGCGATCTACTGCATGAGCAAGGCGGCGATCAACCATTTGACGCGCTGCCTGGCCGCCGAATGGGCGCAGCACAAGATCGCCGTCAACAGCGTGGCGCCGACCTTCATCTGGACCGACGGCACGCGGCCGTCCCTCGCCGAGCCAGACTTTCACGCCCATGTCTTGGGGCACATTCCGCTCGGCCGCATCGGCGATCCGATCGATGTCGCAGGAACCGTGGTGTTCCTGGCCTCGCCGGCAGCGTCGATGATCACCGGCGCCAATATTCTGGTCGATGGCGGCTGGTCGGTGGCGTAAGATCGCGGGTTGTGAGCGAAATCAAAAAGGGCGCAATCGAAGCTGTCGCTCGTTCAGTCCGTCCTTTTTGCGTGAGATGCGCGTATACTTTTCGAAAGGAAGGGAGGCCGCATGTCCATCAATCGCAAACTCAAAGAGGCGGGCAACTTCACGCCGTCCGAGATGGGACTTCTTGGGCGGGTCTTCGACCAGGCAAAGCGCGAGGGCGACTCTGATGCCAGCCGAGAAGCGCTGGCCTCCCGCATCATCGCCAACTATATGGCCGGCATCACCGACGAGGCCGAGCTCCTCGCCTTGTCACGGCAGCCGCTTGGTCGGTGACGCGGGACTGTGATTTCAAGGGATTGACTGGTGCTGCGACTGAGGATTGATCTCTGGATCATGCTAGTCAAGGCCGCTCCTGATCTCGGCAACCGAGCGAAGCTGCCGCCCGGCGTCGAAATTTCCGGGATCAAGCCAGGCCTCAAAAGCTGAGCGATGGTCCGGCCATTCGCTGGAAAGCATCGAATAGACACAGATGTCGCAAGGTTTGCCCTTCAGGAACAGGCCCTGGCGCAGCGTGCCCTCATAGACGAAGCCGAGCCGATCGGCCGCCTTGCGCGAGCGCAGGTTGGTCGAGGTGCAGGTCCATTCGAGGCGCCGGTAGCCAAGATCGTCGAAGACATGGCGCAGGATCAGGTAGAGCGCCTCGGTGGCGAGCCGTGTGCGTTGCAGCGGCGGCGTGTACAGCACATAGCCGAGCTCGACGACATGATGGGCGGGTCTCGCCTCCATCAGGCAGAGCCACCCCAGCGGCTTGTCGTCGAGGCCGGCGACGGCAAAGAAGGCGCGTTTCTTGTCGGCCACCAGTTCGGCGACGTGGTCGGCGAAACATTGCTCGCTGGCGAACGGGCCAACCTTCATGTCGACCCAGGTGGCATTCGTGTGCTCGTCATGCGACAGCGGGTAGAGACAGGATGCGTCGCGCCCGGCGTCGAGCGGGCGCAGGCGACCCGAGCGACCGACCAGCACGACGGCCGCGGGAACCAGAGCGTCGCCCGGCGGGATCTCACCCGGTTTCAGATCTGATGACATGGTCGCCCCGATGCGCTGGCTAGTTCCAGTATCGGAATACCCTGCCCATTCTGTTCGGCATCATGAAAATCTCCTCGGCGCGGCGAAACCCGGCATCCCGCCCCATGCCGAGCCAAGTCTCGGCGGTTTCAGGGAAATCGGCCAGTAGCATGTGCCGTTCCATGGAAGCGAATTCCTCGTCGGAAACGGCCGACCATTTGTCTCGCAGCAACGAGAAGCGGGCGAGCCAGGCGGCGCGATCTTCTCCCTCGAACAGGGCCGGCTCCCAGATGACGAACTGGCCCACGCCGCCCAAGGCCCTGCGGGCGTGCCGCATCAGCTTCGCCTTGCCCTCGGTCGCCAGGTGGTGCAGCGACATGCCGATCCAGATTACGTCGACGGGTTCCGACCAGTTCGCCATCGCTTGCGCGAAATCGCCGCAGCGCAGCTCGACCGGGCATGGCAGCCCTTCGAGCGCGCGAGCGGCAAGCGCTAGCGACGCTTCCGACAGGTCGATGCCGACATAGCCGCCGATCGCGGACGTCTTCAGCATCGCGGCAGAGGCAGCGGCATCGCCGCACGCCACGTCGAGGAATCGAAACGACCCTGGTGCATGCTCAACGAGCAGGTCGCGCAGGAGCCCGTAGACCTCGCGGTGAAACATGAGGTTTGTGGCCACGATCCTGCGGTACGTCTCCAGCTCCTTGTTGAACATGTCCTGGGAGCCGGTAGCCTCGTTAACGGTCGCCACCGGCATGCTCTCGCTCGACGAACTGGCCATGATATCCTCCCAAGGAACGTTGACGGGGCGCCGCTACGGAGCTGCACCCGCTGCGTAGAGATGCAGGGCGCGGAAGACCGCCGTGTGGCCGGGGGTCGCAACACCGAACCTGATGCCCAATTCGTGCATGCGCCCGGACAGCCAGGCGACCTCGATTGGCTTGCCCCTTTCGAGGTCGTTGGCCATCGACGATTTTACGTGCGGTGGGAATGCGGTCCATCTGGTCACAACGCGCCCTTCGAACCCCTCGGCCATGGGATGACCGGCCGCGGCCGCGACCGCCATCCCCTCGTCGCGCAGTTGCTCGATGAAGATACGAGCCTCGGGGTCGTCGAGGATCGGACCGATCCCGGAGCGCATGAGCGACGTCCCTCCGGAAAAGGCCGCGAGTGTCACGAACTTCTCCCACAGCACATTGTCGATGTCGGCAACCGGCTTCAGCTCAAGCCCAACAGCACGATCGCAGAGCGCCTGAAGGTCCTTGATGAGAGGCTCGTGGTGCCCGCCGACCAGGATGTGACGCAGCCCGCCAGCGTGGACGACTTCTCCCGGCTGTTTGATGAATGCGGACAAGTAGGTGGCGCCGCCAATCACCTGGTCGCCGGGAACATGGCGGCCTAGAATCTCGACGCTGTCGATGCCGTTCTGCAACGTCACGACACGCGTATTCCTGCCGATGAGCGGTCCGAGCGCGGCGGCGGCCTTCTCGCTGTCGTAGAGTTTCACCGCGAAAATCACGAGATCGACGGGACCGATGTCGGCCGGCGCGTCGCTCGCGGACACATTGGGGAGAAAGACGTTGCCGATATCGCTTTGAATTCGCAGGCCGTCCCGGCGCATTGCCTGCAAGTGGGCACCGCGAGCGATGAAGTTGACGTCGCCCCCCGCCTCTGCGAGCCTTGCGCCGAGATAGCCGCCGATGCCGCCCGCCCCGATCATTGCGATCCGCATGCGTCCCCCTCGACATCAGCTGCCGCCATGGGCCGAGCGAAGCTGGAACGGCATCCGCCGGCCCGATGCCTATTAGCATTTACTTGAATACAAGGCCAGCCGACGAGGTAGACGTCCGACGGCAATCCGATCACGACGAGCCCTCGCCGTCATGTGCTGGTGTCATTTACCGGCGGCAGGAAGGGGCTGATTGATGAAACTCTGGAAGCGTGCGGCATGGCGAGACGTGTGGTGCTGACGGTGCCCAATTACACCACGGCGCTCGCGGCGGTTGCCGTGTCCGACCTCATCGCCGCCGTGCCGGCCGTGCTGGCGGCGAGGCAAGGACCGCGCTTCGGCCTAGTCAGCGCCGACCTTCTGCTGAACACTGGCCGCGTCCCGATCTGCGTTATCGCCCAGAAGGTGGTGACGGATGCCGGCCTGACACGGATGTTCGAGTAGGTTCGCGAGGCAGTGCAAACGCACTACCCCGATCCCCCCTCTAGAATCTTGCCTGAGGGAGGCGACTACGCATCTAACAAAAGCGCCAATGGGTTAAGCCACCAAGCTGCAATTCTGGTACGCTGCGAGCGGGAACGACCGGTACCATGGTAGCCACCAGCTGCTCTGGCACGGCCAGATCACGCCGGCAATCCGGCCTTGATGAGCCCTTCACGGAGAAGCTCTCGGTCTTCGGCGTGTTCAAGGAGGACGCTTTCGCGCATGTATTCAGCCGTAGAGAAATCAGGCTGCAGGCGCAGGACCTCCGCCACTGCTGCCTGTGCCGCTTCGGTCCGTTCGAGCTGGGCGTAGCAGGCCGCCAGCCGTGCACTCGACCACGAGCTTGGCAGGGGCATTTTTTTGAACGCCTGAGCGGCCTCTGCAAAGCGCCGAAGCGAATAAAGGGCGATGCCGAAGTGAACATCGTACCAGCGAAAGTGTAGTGGGTTCAGGCGACCAGCAGCCTCCAAGCAAACCAGTGCTTCTTCCGGCCTGCCACGAAAGGCCAGCAAGCGGCCCTTCATGATCAGTCCGTCTGCATCATTGGGATTGAGGTCGAATGCCCGGCGGAGATATTGCTCGGCCATGTCGTATTCACGACGGTAGAGACAGATGGTCGACAGTATGCGGTGGCAACGGCTCTCCAGAGGGTCGAGTGTGATCGCGTGCTTAGCCTCGTTGAACGCCGCGTCCAGCACCTCGGCCGGTGCGGCGGCGTGACCGTTCTGTGCCACCTTCACGAAGGCACGATACGAATGCGCCACGGCATACCGCGCGTCGAGGGTCACCGCCTTCTCGAACATCTCAAGCGCTTGCCGATTGGCATCCGTGTCACTCCGAAAGTGGGCCATGCCCCGCAGCAGGCAGTCGTAGGCGGCAAGGCTGGTTGTCGGCTTCCGGAGCGATTGCTGAAGTCTCGCATCTTCAATTCGCCCAACCAGCGTCGACACAATGGTCTGCGCAACTTCGTCCTGCACCGCGAAGACGTCGTCGAGGCCGCGGTCATAGCGTTCGGCCCAAAGATGCGCGCCGGTCGCCGCCTCGATGAGCTGCGCAGTGATCCGCACGCGCGCTCCGGCGCGCCGCACGCTGCCTTCGAGAAGATAGGACACCCCAAGCCGCCGGCCGATCTCGGCAAGGTCGATCGACTTACCGCGAAAGGCGAAGGAGGAGTTGCGGGCAATCACGAACAGCGAGCGGAAGTGCGTCAGCCCGGTGACGATGTCTTCGGTGATGCCGTCGCTGAAGTAGGTCTCCTCCGGCTGCCCGCTCAGATTGTCGAACGGAAGCACTGCGATTGAGGGTCTGTCGGGCAAGGATAGCGGCGCACCGGCGGCAGGCGGTGCCGATCCCTTGGACCAGCACCAAACGCGGACCGGCTGCGCGATGTTCTTCAGCTTGCGCTCGCCGGTGTCTTCAAAGGCGAAGTCAGTCTTGCCGGCCAGCTGCTTCTGCGCCGCATCGGCAATGCAAATGCCCCCAGGCTCCGCCAGTGCCTCAAGCCGTGCCGCGATGTTGACGCCATCCCCGAGCAGGTCGCCGTCCTCCACGACAACGTCACCGACGTTGATGCCGATGCGGAACACTATGCGGCTCTCGGGCGGGACCTCCCGCTGATGCTCCGCCGTCCCTTCCTGCATTGCGACGGCACAGGCCACGGCCTCAACAACGGAGCCAAACTCAACGATTGCGCCGTCGCCCATCAGTTTGGCAACACGGCCCCTGTGGTCTGCGATCAGCGGGTCTACCACTTGGGAGCGAAGGGTCCTGATCAACGCGAGTGTACGGGCCTCATCTGCTTCGATCAGGCGTGAATAGGCCACTATGTCGGCGGCCATGATCGCAGCGAGCCGCCGCTCCACCCGAACAACTGGCATAAGATGCCTTCCAGTACATCGCTAAGCGAACGCCCAATCTTCGCAGCTTCAAGTACGACCCGCAATCCGAACGGCAATGGCTTCAAGGTAGCCGCTATGCGGCTGGCTAAGGTTGCGATTTGACCAAAATATCGAGTTGAACCGCACTCATAAAAAACCCTGGCCTCGTCCCAGGGTTTTCGCTTCAAGGATATGAGCGAGGCCGCCGCTCCCCTCGCCAGCGGGCTTCGATCGCCCGTTCACGGCAGAGTGGCGGTCAGGCCATCTTTGCCATTATCTTGGCCATATCCGCGGCGTCGAACGCCCTCAATGTCTGGGTTCTGATGTTACCTAGCGATGCGATCGACAAGGCTAGTGCGGTCGCAGCAATGTCGTCGTCGGCTTCTGCAATCGCCACGACATCATGCTGGCCAAGCGTCCACAACAAGGTGTGAACCTTGATGCCGTTCTTGCTGGCCATCGCCTTGAAGGCCTCCGCGCGCTTCTGGGTATCCTTTATGCTCTTGATACCTTGATCTGTGAAATTTGAGAGCAATACGTAGTAAGCCATTTTTTCCTCCCATTGTGGGAGCGGGCGGGCACTCACGGCGCGTCCGCCGTCTCCCCCAACGACGATACCACGAGTCAGGTGCGCGAACCACTTGCGTCAAGGATCATCGCCGTCAGGCTGGCCCACAGACGGAGAAAAGCTGCAAGCTCCCGGGAAGCCCGGCAAGTTCCGTATCGCCGCGCTCTTCAAACATCAGGCCGGAGCCGACCACGAGATCACGAACCGTCCGCGAGGCAATGATCTCGCCTGGCCGCGCATGATCGAGCAGCCGCGATGACAGCTCGATCGCCATCCCGGTGAAATCATCGCCGCGCTCCTCGCATTCGCCGGTATGGACTGCCGAGCGGACATCGAGACCTGATTGCTTCAGGCGTTGACGGATCGCGATCGCGCACTGGATCGATCGCGTCGGGCCTTGGAACACGGCGACAAATCCGCTTGCCGTGCGTCTGATCCGCCTGCCTTCGGCGCCGAGCAGATCGCTACGGATCTGTTCGGCGTGTGGCTCAATCAGATCCGCGCCGGCACCGGAGAAAGGGCCTTCTATCTCTACGGACAGCACCGACACCAGGAGCCGCTTGCCCGGCACCGCCGGCAAAGCGCCGGTGACAAAGGCCTGGATCTCGTCCACGAGGCGATCGGAATTCTCCCCCCAGATCACGTGGTCCCGGCCGGCAAGCTCGATGTATCGGGCACCTTCGATATGCCTTGCCAGGTAGCGTCCTTCTTCCTGTTTTACCCAGCGGTCGCCCGTCGTCTGCGCGATAAGCGTCGGAACGTGAATGGCCGGCAGAATGTCGCGAACGTCGATTTCGGTCCCCCAGCGCCAGAGCGCTATCGCGTCGGCGGGCGAGGCTGAATTCCTGAGGTAGGCGGCGAACCATTCTCTTTCGAAACTGTCGTTCATCAGGCTGGGCGCGGCGTTGCTCATGTCCGCCGGCTCTCCCCACTCTCTCTCGACGACTGTTAGATCTTGTTCCACCTGCTCGCTTGTTCTCGCCCAGGGGTAATCCTTCGACCATCTGCCGCTGGCATAGGCTCCGTTGAGCACGAGCGCCGCCGTGCGCTCGGGATAGGTCGCCGCGAACAACATGCACATGGGGCCGCCCTCGGAGCTGCCGAACAGAACCGTGCGCTTCGAGCCGACCGCATCCAGCACTGCCCGCACGTCCTCCATCCGCTCTTCCATCGTCGGCAGACCGACATTGCGGTCGGACAGCCCCGTGCCGCGCTTGTCCATGCGGATCAGGCGGCAGAAGCTGCCGAGGCGCTGGAGCACATGCGCCAGCCGCGGCGACGACCAGGAAAGGTCGAGGTTGGAGACCCATCCGGGTACATAGATCAGGTCGATCGGCCCGTCGCCGGTCACCTGATAAGCGATGTTGATCCCCGCCGATTTGACGTAGTGCGTCGACGGGCCGATGGGCTGACCTGAGTCCGGACGCCTATCGGCTTGCGATCGCGTCTGTTGCGAAGGTGAAACTCCGGGTGCTGGAAAAGCCGCGTCCGGTGTGATGCGGCGCGCCCGAAGGTCGTCATACAGCTTTCGGGTTTCGGGCTCGGGCCGCAAGTCGAGCTGCCGCTGCAGGGCATCGCGGCAGCGCTCATATTGCTTCAGGGCGAGGTTGACGCGACCCTGGGCTGCATAGGCCCGCATCAAGGCGCGGTGAATGTCTTCCCGCAGGGGTTCAAAAGCCAGCAAGCGCGTAGCCGCCCGCACGCATGATGCAAGATCGCTTGTCGCGGAATGGTGTGCGACGAGCTTCTCCAGCACAGCTATGGAGATTGCCCTCAATCGCTCGCGCTCGAACCTCAGCCAGTCTTCGAACGGCTCCTCCTTGAGATCGAAGCCGTCGAGGAGGTCGCCACGATAGACAGCAAGCGCCTGCTCGAGCTGCTCGGGGGCGGAGCCGGCGGCCAGCGCCTCGAACCGCGCGACATCGAAATCGAGATCGTCGAGATTGAGGCTGATGGTGTCGCCCTCGGTGAGGAACCTCCCGCCCCCTGATGCGTGAGTGGCCTTCCTGACGGCAGACAAGGCCTGCCGCAGGTTCGTCCGGGCCTGGGACTCGCTGTTGCAACCCCACAAAAGCGAAGCGAGTTTCTCGCGCGATTGCGAGCGTCCGGACTGGAGGGCCAGGTAAGCTATCATGGCACGCGCCTTGCGGCCGAGGAGCGGAACCGTCGCTGCATCGCTGGCAAAATCGAAACCACCGAGCAGACAGAGATGCGTCATCGAATCCGCCACAGCCATAGCTCCCACCGGCAATCATTTCCCCTACCTGCCCCTATTTCAATCGCGATTTTGCCGGCGTGACGCTTTTCACGAATTCATCACGCTGGTTCCAACGCAATTCTCACGGGCGGGGGACGAGATTGCCCGGACGAGGCAGCCCTTGTCTCAGGAGGAGAATGCTATGCTGCACCCGAATGAGTGGCCCATCTGGCATGATGATGCCGGGCAAAACCCGCGGCTGTGGAATGCGGTTGCGCCGCAACGCCACGAAATTGCGCTCGCGCGCTATCTTGAGAAGCAGCGGACTGGCCGAGAATCAATGGTCCGCTCGTTCGATCTTCGGACCGCGACGATCCGCGCATGTGTGCTGATAGCAGATGCCGGGAGGGACTTTCTCAGGCGCTTGGTCGCTCCCGTCGGAGCGCCGAGAACTCACCGTCGCTAACCGGGTCAGCAAGGTCAGCATCATTCAGCAGTCCAGCGATCCCACGCCGGAGCGGCGCTACAACGCGCTCATGATGATGAGCAGCGACAGCGCCTGGCAGTGCCTTGAGAACCGTCCTGTAACCAGGCCCAAGGCGTGTTGGCAGCCCCTGTCCTGCACTCCACAAAGGGCCGAAGGTCCTCGGGGATCACAAGCCTGGTGGACAGCGGCCGTCACGATTTCCGTCTTGTGACGTCATTTGTAACGTCAGAATGGACGGAAGGCGTAGCGCACCAATGGCTTCAGCGATTTCAACGGGATGGACTGGTGCTGCGAGAGAGGATTGAACTCTCGACCTCTCCCTTACCAAGGGAGTGCTCTACCACTGAGCTACCGCAGCCGCCGATGGCGGGGCTTCTGCCATATCGAACCGGCAAGCGCAAGGCCAAGTGCAACGCTTCTGCGAAAGCCTTTGCCGGATCGCTTTTGATGACATGGCGGCGCCACAATGTTGGCTATCCCTGAATAGGGGGCTAGCTGGTCGCCGACCGGGGCGAGATTATGAACGACAAGACAATTCCTGCGAAAAAGGGCGGCACGAACCGCAAGGACCGGCTCGCCGAGCAATTGCGCGCCAATCTACAGAAGCGCAAGGCGCAGTCGCGCTCGCGGCGTATCGGCGAAGCCGACCAACGACCGGACGGGCTCGGCTCGGCGATGGAAATGCAGAAAGATTAACTCAAATCGGCCACTCTTGGACCGGAGCGGGCGAAATCCTATTTCTTGAACCAGACCGGCCAATGGTCTAGAGGGGCCGATACTCAACCGATTGAACCGGCTTTTTTGGCCGAGAGGGACGTTCTTCCATGGATCGCATCAGAATAGTCGGCGGCAACAAGCTTGCCGGAAGCATTCCGATCTCGGGCGCCAAAAACGCCGCACTTCCCCTGATGATCGCCTCGCTCCTGACCGACGACACGCTGACGCTGGAAAACGTGCCGCATTTGGCCGATGTCGAGCAGCTGATCCGCATCCTGGGCAATCACGGCGTCGACTATTCGGTCAATGGCCGCCGCGAGAAGCAGAATGAGGGCTATTCGCGCACCATCAATTTCTCGGCCCGCAACATCGTCGACACCACGGCCCCTTATGAGCTGGTGTCGAAGATGCGGGCGTCGTTCTGGGTGATCGGCCCGCTGCTGGCGCGCATGGGCGAGGCCAAGGTGTCGCTGCCGGGCGGTTGCGCCATCGGYACGCGCCCGGTCGATCTTTTCCTCGAAGGCCTGCAGGTGCTGGGCGCCGATATCGACGTCGACACCGGCTATGTCATCGCCAAGACTAGGAACGGTCGCCTCGTCGGCAACCGCTACGTGTTCCCGAAAGTCTCGGTCGGTGCTACCCATGTGCTGATGATGGCGGCGTCGCTGGCCAAGGGCGAGACGGTGCTTGAAAACGCCGCCTGCGAGCCCGAGATCGTCAACCTCGCCGAGTGCCTCAATGCCATGGGCGCGAAGATTTCCGGCGCCGGCACGCCAACCATCACCATCGATGGCGTCGAATCGCTGTCGGGCGCCCGCGTGCGCGTCATTCCCGATCGCATCGAGACCGGCACCTATGCCATGGCCGTAGCCATGACCGGCGGCGACGTCGTGCTCGAAGGCGCGCGACCCGAACTGCTGCAGACCGCGCTCGACGTGATTTCGCAGACCGGCGCCGAGATCACGCCGACCAATTCCGGCATTCGCGTCAGGCGCAACGGCGCCGGCATTTCGCCGGTCGACGTGACGACGGCGCCATTCCCGGCCTTTCCGACCGATCTGCAGGCGCAGTTCATGGGCCTGATGACCATGGCCAAGGGCAAGTCGCGCATCACCGAGACGATCTTCGAAAACCGCTTCATGCATGTGCAGGAATTGGCTCGGCTCGGCGCCCACATCACGCTTTCGGGCCAGACGGCGATCGTCGACGGCGTGCCGAAGCTGAAGGGTGCGCCGGTCATGGCGACCGATCTTCGCGCTTCGGTCTCGCTGGTCATCGCCGGCCTGGCAGCCGAAGGCGAGACCACGGTCAACCGTGTCTACCATCTCGACCGCGGCTTCGAGCGGCTCGAGGAAAAGCTTTCCAATTGCGGCGCGGTGATCGAGCGGATTTCGGCGTAGCCAATCGCCACGCCTCGCGGCGCGGTTGCGCGGACGGGAAAGACCCTCCTGGAGCCTGTTTCATCTCGATTAAGGTCGAGATGAGGCTCCAGATTCCTGTCTGAGCATGATCTTTTGCGAAAACCGGTTTCCACTTTTCGGGATCATGCTCTAACAGAAGGCTGAACAATCAACCTTCAGGTGCGAAATCCGCATGACCGCCCTTAAGCTTATCGCACTCGACGACCAGGATCTGAGCATCGTTTCGGCCCATGTCCAGGATGCCGTGATGAAGGTCTCGGACCTCGAATTCCTGCCTTCGGCAAAGCGTTTCGTGCTGACCATGAACCGCTTTGTCTGGGAGGCTAAATCCAGCCTGTTTCGCCAGCACAATGAGCGGCGGCAGGCCGTGCTGCATTTCGACCGCGTGCTCGGCGCCAAGACCAATGGCATCGCTCGAGACAAGCCGGCCGAGGTCCTGTCGCTTTTGGCGGTCAGTTTCATCGAGATCAGCAAGCCGGCCGGCATCGTCGAGCTGATCTTTTCGGGCGGCGGCACCATCATGCTCGATGTCGAGTGCATCGAGGCCCGCCTTGCCGACATCGGCGGCGCGTGGGAAGCCACCTCGCGTCCCGTCCACAAGGCTTGAGCGTCCGATGGCCATCACGCTTCGTCAGTCCGATGCCGATTTCGAGCAGCGTTTCGCCGCCTTTCTTTTGACCAAGCGAGAGGTGTCGGCCGATGTCGATGCCGCGGTGCGCGACATCATCGCGCGCGTGCGCGCCGTGGGCGACGCGGCGCTGATCGACTACACCAGGAAATTCGACCACGCCGACCTCGGAAGTCTTGGCATTGCCGTATCAAAGGACGACATTGCCCGGGCTTACAAGGCCGCCGACCCTAAGACGATAGAGGCGCTGGAATTCGCGCGCGACCGCATCCGCACGCACCATGAGCGACAGCGGCCCAGGGATGATCGCTATACGGACGCCGCCGGCGTCGAGCTCGGCTCGCGCTGGACGGCGATCGAGGCGGTCGGGCTCTATGTGCCGGGCGGCACCGCGAGCTATCCAAGCTCGGTGCTGATGAACGCCATACCGGCTGGGGTGGCGGGCGTCGAACGCATCGTCATGGTCGTGCCAGCGCCAGGCGGCGTCATCAATCCGTTGGTGCTGGTGGCGGCTGATATCGCTGGCGTGTCGGAGATTTATCGCGTCGGCGGCGCGCAGGCGATCGCCGCGCTTGCCTACGGCACCGAAACGATCAAGCCGGTGGCCAAGATCGTCGGACCCGGCAATGCCTATGTGGCGGCGGCCAAGCGCCAGGTGTTCGGCACCGTCGGCATCGACATGATCGCCGGGCCCTCGGAAGTGCTCGTCGTGGCCGACGGCAGCAACGATCCGGACTGGATCGCCGCCGACCTGCTGGCCCAGGCCGAGCACGATGCGTCGGCGCAGTCGATCCTGGTCACCGACGATCCGGCCTTCGGTCGTGCCGTCGAACAGGCCGTGGAACGCCAGTTGCAGAGCCTGCCGCGCGCCGAGACAGCAGCGGCGAGCTGGCGCGATTTCGGCGCGGTGGTCGAGGTCGCCACGATCGACGCCGCGCTGCCGCTGGTCGACCGCATCGCCGCAGAACATGTCGAACTTGCCATCGACGATGCCGAAGAGTTTCTGGCGCGGATGCGCAATGCCGGTGCCGTGTTTCTCGGCCGCCACACGCCGGAGGCCATCGGCGACTATGTCGGCGGCTCCAACCACGTGCTGCCCACGGCACGCTCGGCGCGCTTCTCGTCGGGCTTATCCGTGCTCGACTTCGTCAAGCGCACCTCGATCCTGAAGCTTGGACCGGAGCAGCTGCGGATTTTGGCGCCGGCGGCGATTGCGCTCGCCAAGGCGGAAGGCCTCGATGCGCACGGCCGCTCCGTCGCCATACGGCTGAACATGTAGGCCGCCATGTCGGACTCTGATCAAACCCGCGCCAGGCTGATCGATGTCGAACTCGATGAATCGATCGGCCGTTCGACGCCCGATGTCGAGCATGAGCGTGCGGTGGCGATCTTCGACCTGATCGAGGAGAACAGTTTTCAACCCGTCAATGACAGCGGCCCCGGGCCATACCGGCTAAAACTGTCACTGGCCGAGCAACGCCTGGTCTTTGCCGTGGCGCGCGAGGACGGGGATGCCGTCGTCACCCACATCCTGTCGCTGACGCCGCTCAGGCGCATCGTCAAGGATTACTACATGATCTGCGAAAGCTATTACGACGCCATCCGCTCCTCGACGCCGAGCCATATCGAGGCGATCGACATGGGCCGCCGCGGCCTGCACAATGAGGGCTCGCAAACGCTGATGGACCGGCTGGCCGGCAAGATCGACATCGATTTCGATACGGCGCGCCGGCTGTTCACGCTGGTCTGCGTGCTGCACTGGCGGGGCTAGCCCTGGCTGCCCTGCCCCGCTCGATCCTGTTCCTGTGCGGCATGAACGCCGTGCGCTCGCCAATGGCCGAACAGCTGGCGCGGCGGGCGCTGCCGGCCACTGTCTTCGTCGCCTCGGCCGGCGTTCGCGCCGGCGAGCGCGATCCGTTCGTCGATGCGGTGCTGGCCGAGGAAGGGCTGTCGCTGGGCGAGCGTCACCCAAGGACGATGGACGATCTCGAGGACGACTATTTCGACCTCATCGTCACGCTGGCGCCGGAAGCACACCACGCGGCGCTCGAACTCACCCGCTCGCTCGCGGTCGAGGTCGAATACTGGCCGACGCCGGACCCGACCGACGCCGCCGGCACGCGCGAACAGATCATGGCCAGCTATCGCGACGTGCGCGAGCGGCTGAAAGCACGCATAGATCGACGTTTTTTGCTTCCAGAAGCAAAAAACGAGACGGATTAAGCGTGTTCACAAGCGGGCGTTTATCATATAGGTTCCGCCGAAATTCCGGCCAGGGCGCTGGAACTACCATCCAAGCAAAGGTATCGAATGCCGAAGGAAGAAGTCCTCGAGTTTCCGGGTGTCGTGACGGAATTGTTGCCCAACGCGATGTTCAGGGTGAAACTCGAAAACGAACACGAGATCATCGCCCATACAGCCGGCCGCATGCGCAAGAACCGCATCCGCGTGCTGACCGGCGACAAGGTTCTGGTCGAGATGACGCCATACGACCTGACCAAGGGCCGCATCACCTATCGTTTCAAGTAAGCAAAGCCCGACTGGTCCGCGATGAGCATTTTGCAGAAGCTGGTGCTTGCCTCGGGTTCGCCGCGCCGGATCGAGCTCTTGCAGCAGGCCGGCATCGAGCCGGACCGCGTGCTGCCGGCCGATGTCGACGAGACGCCGCTGCGCGCCGAGCATCCGCGCTCTCTGGCCAAGCGGCTGTCGAAGGAAAAGGCCGAGAAGGCGTTCGCCTCGCTGACGGCCGAGGCCGACTATGCGCCAGGCTTCGTGCTGGCCGCCGATACGGTGGTCGCCGTCGGGCGACGCATTCTGCCCAAGGCTGAAACCCTCGACGACGCCGCCAATTGCCTCGGGCTGCTGTCGGGCCGTTCGCACCGGGTCTATTCCGGCATCTGCCTGATCACGCCGGGCGGCAAATTGCGCCAGCGACTGGTCGAGACGCGGGTCCGCTTCAAGCGGCTGCCGCGCGAGGAAATCGACGCCTACGTGGCCTCCGGTGAATGGCGCGGCAAGGCCGGCGGCTATGCCGTCCAGGGTCTCGCCGGCGCCTTCGTCGTCAAGCTGGTCGGCTCCTACACCAACATCGTCGGCCTGCCTCTCTATGAGACGGTGGCGCTGCTTTCCGGCGAAGGCTTCAAGGTGCATCGCGGCTGGCAGGTGGGAGCCCGGCTGTGAGCCTGGACGACAAGGTCACGCCGCTGCGGCCAAAGCGCCCCTGCCCCGAATGCGGCAAGCCCTCGGCGCGCGAAACCTATCCGTTCTGCTCGACGCGCTGCAAGGACATCGACCTCAACCGCTGGCTGAAGGGCGCCTATGTCATCTCCGCCCGCGACGACGAGGAAGAAACGGACGCCGACGAGCCGAAGTGAGACCGGTGCGTTCAGGCGGCCTCGGTCTTGCGCCCCACACGTGCCCAGGCCGGCAGCCAGTCGCCGTGAGCGGCGAGGAGATCATCGACCAGTGACCAGATCTGGTCGAGATCGAGTTCGGCTGCGGTGTGCGGATCCATCATCGCAGCATGGTAGATGTGATCGCGGTTCTCGCTCATCAGCGCCCGCACCGTCAATTCCTGCACGTTGATGTTGGTGCGGATCAGCGCCGTCAATTGCGGCGGCAGGTCGCCGATGTAAGTCGGCTGGATGCCGGAGGCGTCGACTAGGCACGGCACTTCGGCAGCGCAATCGCGGGGCAGCGAAGTGATGCAGCCATTGTTGCGGACATTGCCGTAGATCACCGAGGGTTCGCCCGTCCACACCGAGTTCATGATCGACGAGGCATACTCCTTCGACTCCTCAACCTCGATGCGTTGGGCCGAGCGGTAGGCCTGCGCCTGGTCTTTCCAGCGCTCGATCTGCTCGATGCAGCGTTTGGGATATTCGTCGAGCGGAATGCCATATTTCTCGATCAAATCGGGGCGGCCTTCCTTGATGAAATAGGGCGTGTATTCGGCGAAATGCTCCGAGCTTTCGGTGACGAAATAGCCTAGCCGCGTCAGCATCTCGTAGCGCACCTTGTTGGGGCAGCGCGGATTCCAGCCGGGCTTGGGCGCGCGGCCTTCGCGATAGGCGCGCACGAGATCGGGATAGAGGTCGCGGTAGGAACCGTCGGGCTGGCGATGCTCGAATTTCAGGTAAAAGGCCATGTGGTTGATGCCGGCCGAGCGATAGCGGATCTCTTCGTAGGGAAGGTCGAGATCGTGCGCCAGCTCCATTGCCGTGCCCTGCACCGAATGGCAGAGGCCGACCTGCCTGATCTCAGGATATTTCTCTGATATCGCCCAGGTGTTGATCGCCATCGGGTTGACGTATTGCAGCATGATCGCCTGCGGGCAGACGGCGAGCATGTCCTCGCATATCTTCCACAGATGCGGCACGGTCCTCAAGCCGCGCATGATGCCGCCGACGCCGAGCGTGTCGGCGATCGTCTGGCGCAGGCCGTATTTCTTCGGCACTTCGAAGTCGGTGACCGTGCAGGGCTCATAGCCGCCGATCTGGAAGGCGACGACGACGAAGTCGGCGCCCGCCAGTGCCTTGCGCTGGTCGGAATGCGTCTCTGCCTTCGCCTTGACGCCGAGCGTCGCGATCAGCTTGTTGACGACGATCGCGCTCTCTTCGAGCCGCTGCGGATTGATGTCCATCAGCGCGATCGTCGCGCCCGAAAGCGACGGCCGCTGCAGCACGTCGCCGACAATGTTCTTCATGAACACCGTCGAGCCGGCGCCGATGAATGTGATCTTGGGATTTCTTGCCACGCTAACCTCCGGCATATGTTCAAGTCACATCGAAAGCGGCCCTGACGAGCCGTTCGGTGTAGGCGGTCTTGGGATTGGTGAGGACCTCGTCGACGGGGCCCTGTTCGACGATCTTGCCGTGCTGCATGACGATGACGCGGTGGCACAGCGCGCGCACCACCTTGAGGTCGTGCGAGATGAACAGGTAGCTCAAGCCCCGCTCGTCCTGCAGCTTGCGCAGGAGGTCGATGATCTGCGCCTGGACGGAGAGGTCCAGCGCCGAGGTGGGCTCGTCGAGCAGGATGAATTCGGGCTCGAGCGCGATGGCGCGGGCGATCGCGACGCGCTGGCGCTGACCGCCCGAGAATTCGTGCGGGAAACGCGACAGGATATCGCCCGGCATGCCGGCACTGACCAGCGCCTCGCGCACCCGGTCGACCCGCTCGGCCCGCGTCGCGCCTATGCTGTTGACGACCAGCCCTTCCTCGATGATCTGGCCGATCGTCATGCGCGGATTGAGCGAAGAGAAAGGATCCTGGAAAACGATCTGCATGCGCGCGCGCAGTGGCCGCATCTCGTTGCGTGACAGGCCCTGGATCGGTTGGCCGTCGAAACGGATTTCGCCGCGCTTGGTGTCGATCAATCTCAGCAGCGCCTGGCCGAATGTGGTCTTGCCGGAACCTGATTCGCCGACAAGCCCCAGCGTCTCATGGCGGCAAAGCTTGAGGCCGAGATCGTCGACGGCGACCAGCTCGCGCCAGTCCGGCCTCAGGAAACTGCCGTGACGCAGCATGAAGCAGACGCGCACATCATTCGCTTCGAGGATGGCGCCGCTGCCCTCGGGAAGCGGTTGCGGACGCCCGCGCGGCTCCGCGGCGAGCAGCCTCTGCGTGTAGGGATGCTGTGGGTCCGCAAACAGCCGTTCGGTGACGTTGTGCTCGCACATCGCGCCATGCTGCATGACGTAGACATAGTCGGAGAATTTGCGCACCACGGTGAGATCGTGAGTGATCAGGATCACCGCCATCCGCAGTTCTTTTTGCAGATTGCGGATCAGGTTCAGGATTTGCGCCTGGACGGTGACGTCGAGCGCGGTGGTCGGCTCATCGGCAATCAACACGTCAGGATCGTTGGCCAGCGCCATGGCGATCATTACGCGCTGCCGCTGACCGCCCGAAAGCTGGTGCGGATACTGTTTGAGCCGCGCCTCCGGCTCGGGGATCTGGACATGCCGCAAGAGTTCGAGCGCCCGTGCCCAGGCCTGCCTGCGGCTCACCTTGCGGTGCACCCGGATCGCCTCGACGATCTGGCTGCCGACCGTATAGATCGGGTTGAGCGAGCTCATCGGCTCCTGGAAGATCATCGAGATGCGGTTGCCGCGCAGCTTGCGCCGCTCGCTCTCGGGGAATTTCAGGATGTCCTGGCCATCGTAACAGATGCTCGATTTCGGCGACACGGCGGCCCGGCGCGACAGCAGCCCCATGACGGCGCGCGCCGTCACCGACTTGCCCGAACCGGATTCGCCGACGATGGCGATCGTCTCGCCGCGATAGAGCTGGAACGAGATGTCTTTGACCGCTTCGACAACGCCGTGCTCGACCTTGAAGGCGACCTCGATGTTGCGGGCGTCGATGATGGGCTGGTCCTGGCGCCCGTCATGGTCATGACGAACGGTGGGGGCGAAGGATTCGGCGAGTGCGACGGTCATCCCAGCCACCTCAATACGGATCGACGGCATCGCGCAGGCCGTCGCCCAGCGCGTTGAAGGCAAAAACGGTGACGAGCACGAAACCGACCGGCGACAGGATCCAGGGATAGGTGCCGATAACGGAATAGGTCGCGGTGTCCTGCAGCATCAGGCCCCACGAGATCAGCGGAGGCTTGACCGCGAAGCCGAGGAACCCGAGGAAGCATTCGAGCAGCACCACCGTCGGGATCGCCAAGGTGACGGCGACAATCACGTGGCTCATCACATTGGGCAAGATGTGCTGCAGGATGATGCGCCGGTCGGTGGCGCCGACCGCCATTGCGGCGCGCACATACTCGATGCGCGCCAGCGCCAACGTCTTGCCGCGCACCTCGCGCGACATCTGCGCCCAGCCCAGCGCCGACATGACGACAATGACAAAGGCGAGGAAGACATTGGTCGGCGCGGTGACGGGGATCAGCGTCGTTAGCGCAAGATAGAGAGGCAGCTGCGGGAAGGCGAGCACCAGTTCGACGAAGCGCTGCATCCAGATATCGAACCGGCCGCCGAAATAGCCGGAAACCATGCCGACGGTGGTGCCGATGACGGTGATGATGAAGACGACCGTCAGCGCGATCATCAGCGAGACGCGCGAACCATGTATGGCGCGCGACAGGATATCGCGGCCGAACTTGTCGGTACCGAGGAAATGCACCGGCTGGCCGTCCATCGAGGCGAAGAAATGCCGGTCCGCCGGGACCAGCCCGAAGAGCTTGTAGGGCGCGCCTTCGACAAAGAAGCCAAGCAGTCTCGGATGGTCGTAGTCGGGGCCGACGACGGGCTGGAAGGTGACCGGATCGAGGTCGGCCGAATCGGCCAGCGCATAGACCCGTGGCCGCGCGACGAAATTGCCGTCCTTGTCGTGGAAGGAGGGCAGTTGCGGCGGGGCGAAGCCGACATCGGTCGCCTTCGGGTCCATCGGCGCCAGGAATTCGGCGAACACCGCCATCACCAGCAACAGAACAACGAGCCCAAGCCCGGCCATGCCGGTCCAGGAGCGCTTCAACCGGCGCCAGACGAGCGCGATATAGCTCTCATTGCCACGCGCCGGTTTGGCGACGATGGGTCCTTCCGCCGGCAGCGGTGGAGGTGATGGATCGCGGGCCAGCATCTAGCTCTCTCCGTATTGGCGGATGCGCGGGTCGAGCAGGACGAGCAGCATGTCGGCGATGATGTTGCCGACGATCAGTGTCGCCGACAGCACCATCATGAAGGTGGCCGTGACATAGACATCACCGACCGCCATCGAACCGACGATCGCCGGGCCGACGGTCGGCAGCGCGAAGATGATCGCCGTCTCGATCTCGCCGGTGAGCATGTAGGGCAGCACCACACCCTGATACATGACGAGTGGATGCAGCGCATTGGGCACGGCGTGCCGCATTACGACGGCGCTACCGGTCAGGCCCTTGGCTCTCGCCGTCTCGACATATTGCGCGTTAAGCGTATCCAGCAGATTGCCGCGCATGACGCGCATATTGTAGGCGAGGCCGCCGAAAGTGGCGATCGCCACCACCGGCCAGACATGCTTGACCAGGTCGACGAACTTCGCCCAAGACCATGGCGCGCCGCCATATTGCGGCGAGAAGAATGAGCCGATCTCCGACAGGTTGAACTGGAAGACGAGGAGATAGACGATGATCAGCGCCATCAGGAAGCGCGGCACGGTCATGCCGAGGAAGGCGATGGCCGAGAGCGTCGAGTCGATCCACGTGTATTGCCTTGTCGCCGCCCATATGCCGAACGTGATGCCCAGCACCGAGGCGAGCAGATGGCAGACCAGCGCCAGGAGCAGCGTTCTCGGCAGGCGCTCGCCGACGACATCGGCCACCGGCTTGTTGTAGTAGAGGCTGTAGCCGAAATCGCCGCGAGTAATGATTCCGCCGATCCAGTTGAGATACTGGACGGGCAGCGGCTTATCGAGGCCGTGTTCGACGCGGTAGGCCTGGGCCTGCGCATCGGCCTCCGCGAAGGACGCGCCGCCCTGGTTGATCAGCTGCGAACGGATGTAGTCGGCATAGTCACCAGGTGGCGCCTGGATGATGGCGAAGGTGACGAGGCTCAAGATTGCGAGGACCGGTATTGCCGACGCTATGCGCATAAGCAGGAATCGCAGCATGGACGGTCGGCTTCCTCATTTCGCCGGACGCTCCCATTGAGGGTCGTTCGGAGGGTTGGTTTGCCCCGGCCGCGCCAGCGGCGCGGCCGGGTCTCTCTTGGTCAGGGGAGGCAAACTTACATCGGACCCTTGTCTCCGGGCTTGCCCGGGAGCTCCTGCGGGAACAATTCGTATTTCGCCTGCTTGTCGGCCGCGACGAAGACGCGTTCTCGGACGATCGAATCCTCGGCCCAGTTGAACATGAAGATCGGTGTGCCCTGCGGAATGTTCGAGAAGCGCTTGTTGACGATCAGCGCCCCGGGATATTCCGTCAGGCCGACATTGTAGACGTGTTCGGTCGAGATCTTCTGGAACTCTTTCATCAGGCTGGCGCGCTTGTCGTTGTCCTCTGACGCGACGAACTTGTTGACGATGTCGACGAGGTCTTTTTCGAAAGGCATCAGGTCGACCTCGCCGCTTTCCGGCGCACGGTGATTCCAGCTGGTTTTCGGGCCGACAGGCGCAAGCTGTTCGGTGTTCTGCACAACCGAGGTCAGTTCCTGGTCGTTGCGCCGGATCAACCAGTCGAAACGGCCGGAATACTGCGAGGCGTCACGCTGGGTACCGTTGAGGCCGTTCAGCACGACCCTCAAGCCCAGCTTTTCCATTTGCGCGACGACACCTTCGGCAAGACTTTTGTCGGTGCCGTAGTCGTTGTTGACCAGCATCACGATCTCGACGTTCTTACCGCCGGCAGTGCCCGCCGGGAAGTTCACGAAACCGTCGCCGTCGGTATCCTTGAGGCCGGCCTTGGCGAGTTCGGCCTTGGCGCCCGCGAGGTCGAATGGATAGTAGACGGTGGACTTGCGGTCATAGAAGCTTGTGCCCGAGGAGAAGCCGCCGGGATAGATGGCGGTGAACGGCCCCTTGACCAGGGAGTCGCCCAGTGCCTTGCGGTCGAGTGCCATGGTGACAGCCTTGCGGAAGTCCTCATTGCGGTTCAGCTCACGGACTGCCTGGCTGCGCTCGTCCGGGTTGCCCCAGCCATTGGCGGAATAGTTCAGGCGCAGATTGTAGCCGATAAGGCGTGGACCAAAGGCGAGCCGTGCCGGCGCGTTGGCTTCAGCGGCGCGCTTCAACGAGGCGACAAAGTTTTCCGGCTGCTCGAGGTTGGAGAAGTCGCCCGAGCCGGCGACCGCCTGGACGTCGCGGTCGGCCCAGGTCGACAGCTTGTACTGCAGTTCGTTGAGATAGGGCAGCTGGTTGCCCTTTTCGTCGACCTTCCAGTAGTAGGGGTTGCGGCGCATGACGATGATGTCGTCCGGCCGGTATGCGACCGGCACCCAGGCGCCCATCACCGGCATGTTCATATATTCCGGCGGAAAGGCGTTCTTGAACTGGTCGTAGGTGTTCTTCGAATATTTCGGATGCTGCGGCTTCAATATGTGTGCGGGGCCGGGGCAGAAGGTACCATAGGCCATGGCGTAGAGGTACTGTTTCGGGAAGGCGTCCTTGAAGGTCCACTCGACAGTGTAGTCGTCGATCTTCTTCAGCGTCGTGCCGACGCCGAAGGTTTCCGGCGTCGCGCCATTGAGCGGCGAGACGTTCGGGTCGACCACCTCGTCATCCCAATAGAACATGACGTCGTCGGCATTGAAGGCCACGCCATCAGACCATTTGGCGCCCTCGATCAGATGCATGGTCAGCTTGTGGCCGTCCTTCGACCAATCCCAGCTTTTGGCAAGGTTCGGCAGCGGCTCGGTGTCCTTGGCTTCGACCTGGAACAGTGGCGCCGTGCGCGTCAGACATTCGGAGAGGCCAATATCGATGCCGCCCCAGCCTTGCGTCTGGCCGGCGCCATAGTTCCAGCCTTCCGGCCGGCCGCCGATGACATGGCGCATCGTATCGCCATAGACGCCGACGCCGTCAGGCATGTTGGCCGTCTTGAAGACCAGCGGCTCCTTCGGCAGCCGGTCCTTCACCGGCGGCAGCTTGCCGGTCTTGACGTATTTTTCGGTCAACCAATCCGGCTCATGATATTCCGGCAGGGCTTTGAACTCCAGGATGGAGTCACGCGCGACGTATTTGATCTTGCCCTCGGCCGGAAAAGTCGCCGGCACCGGTGGGACTGTCGGCTCTGAAGCGAAAGCGTTGAGTGCCGGAACCGAGACGCTCAGCGCCAGTCCGGCAGCAAGACTGATATTGCGTAAATTCCTCACTGTCTCTCTCCCTCTTGTTTGTTCCGGAGCTTTTATACCTGCTCCCCTTCTCCTCGAATCCAAACGACTTCGTGGCAGTGGATCCGCCTCCCGTAGATCCACCATCACCGCATGAAATTTCAGCCGGCTTGTTTCAGCGCGGCTTTTTCGGCGCGCAATTCCTCGATCGAGCGCACGCTGCGCCGCGCCGCGCCAGCCCATTCGCGGGTCTTGACCCCGGATGTCGACAGCCGCGCCCTGGCGGCCGGAACCGCGTGGGCATATTGCGGCAGCCAGGCTGCCTGGGCGACGACCATTTCGTCGACCATCTGCCAGACCTCCTCCGGGGTTGAAACCGCGCCGACCAGCGGATCATGCAGCACGGCGAGCTTCAGCAGATCGATGTCGCCGGCGATAGCGGCATGGACCGACATCCGCTGGACGTTGATCGAGGAGATGCAGGTGGCCGCACAGGCTTCCGGCAAGGTGATGCCCGCGGCCATGTTGATGCCGAAACGATCGACGAAACCGGGCGACTCGATGATGGCGTCCTGCGGCAGGTTGGTGATCACGCCATTGTTCTTGACGTTGAAGTGGCCGCGATAGACGCGGTTGGTCTCCAGCGCCTCCAGGATGTGACTGGCATGCTCGTTAGAGCGTTTTTTGGGATCGATCGGCTGTGATGCCGCTTCGAGGAACTGCGGGTATTCCGTTTCGAACCAGTTGCGGGTTTCGGTCGAGTAGCGCAGATAGCCGCCCGTCTCGCCATGGATCCAGTCGGACATATCGATCCAGCGCGTGATCTCGTCGGGGCGTTTGCGGTACCAGGGCAGATATTCGGAAAGATGGCCGTTGCTTTCAGTCGAATAGACGCCGAAGCGCTTCAAGACATCGATGCGCAGCTTCTCCTGCCTGGAATAGACCGGGTGCGCCTCGAAGGCGGCGACCAGTTCGTCCTTGCCGATCTCGCGGCCGTTGAGGCGCAGATCGATGAACCAGGTCTGGTGGTTGATGCCGGAGCAGACATAGTCGAGCTCTTGCCTGGACTTCGCACCCAGCACCTCGGCGATCTGCTCGGCGCCGTGCTGGACACCGTGGCAGAGCCCGACGGTGTCGACCTTGCCGTACTCGATCGCCGCCCAGGTGTTCATCGCCATCGGGTTGGCGTAGTTCAGGAATTTGGCGTTCGTCTCGGCAACCTCACGTATGTCCWTGCAGAAATCCAGGATCACCGGAATGTTGCGCTGGCCATAGAGAATGCCGCCGGCGCAGATCGTGTCGCCGACGCATTGGTCGATGCCGTATTTCAGGGGAATCCTGATATCGTCGGCATAGGCTTCGAGGCCGCCGACCCGCACGCAGCTGATGACATAGCGTGCGCCTTCGATTGCCTTGCGGCGGTCGGTGGTCGCCGTCACCTTGGTCGGCAGACTGTTTGCCTCGACAATCCTGTCGAGGATCGCCTTGATCATCTCAAGATTGTGCGCGCTGACGTCGGTCAGCGCGAATTCGATGTCGGTGAATTCGGGCACGCACAGAATATCGGTGAACAGCTTCTTGGTGAATCCAACGCTGCCGGCACCAATGATAGCGATTTTGAAACTCATCTGCCGGACCTCATTTCGTTCGAATGGCAGGCAAGGAACGACAAGGAAAGGTTCCGCCACATGCCACGACATGTGTGCAGGACACGCCGGAATCCGGCCATGCCAACCTCCCTTTCCGCTCCTCGACTGCGGATCTCTCTCGCTTTTCGAAGGGGATTATGCGCTTATTCGGGAGCGCGACCAGAGAAGGATTGTGCTTTGAAGGGTAATTTTGTGCTGCAGGATTTGATAGCCAACGGACAGTCCATGCGCACGATCTCGCTGCCCCGCGGCCGCCAGCGCCTGCACGCCATGCCGACGAGCACGGGCTATGAAGTGCGCGAGGACGAGATCTACGACTGGGACGGCCGCAAGCGGGGCCAGACACCGTTCACCGTGCTCCAGCACACGATCAGCGGGACAGGCCGGCTGCGCTATGAGAACCGCAACTACCGCCTGCAGAAGAAAGACACATTGCTTGTGCTGGTGCCGCACAACCACCGCTACTGGCTGGCCAAGGATGAACGCTGGGAATATTTCTGGATTTCCATGAACGGCGATGAGGCGCTGCGCATCCACAAATCCATACTCGGGACGTCGGGTCCGGTGTTTCGGCTGCAGCCGGCAACGATCGATCATCTTGCCGATTGCAGCCTGCGCCTCATCAAGGGCGCCGCTTCGCCGGGTGCTGCTTCGGCCGTCGCCTACGAAGCCGCGATGGCGCTCTATGACGATGTCTTCGGCTCGCATGCCTTTGCCGAAAAACAGAGTGCCATGCAGCCGGTCATCGATCACATCAGTGCCAATCTCGACAAGCCGCTGCAGGTGGCGGACCTGGTCCAGATCAGTGGCCTCAGCCGGGCCCATTTCTCACGCTGTTTCGCCGAGAGCGAAGGCCTGCCGCCCGCCGAGTTCGTGCTGCAGCAGCGCCTGCAACGCGCGGCGAAGCTGCTGACCAAGGTGGACTTCCTGCCGGTGAAGGAAGTCGCCATCCTGTGCGGCTTCGACGACGCGAATTATTTTTCGAAGGTCTTCCGCCGCTGCTACGGCATCACGCCCAGCCAATTCCGCACCACCGGCATGTATGCCAGCATGAGAACCCCGGCCAGACGCGGCGCCAGCGTGCCGGACGACGAGACCTGACGCCGCCTTAGGATCGTGGTTTCATGCATGTCGACCAAAACCGCTGCGCACTTCTGGGCAACATGCATCAGGCAGCGTGCAGCCTGCCGCCATCCAGCCATTCGAGATCGGCCGGCGAAAGCGTGATGTCGAGTGCGCGCAGGCTGTCGTCCAACTCGCCCAGGGTGCGTGGCCCGATCAGCGGAATGGATGGGAAGGGCTGATTGAGCACATAGGCCAGTGCAACATGGATCGGGCTCTTGCCCAGCCGCGCGGCAAGTTCGATCGCCCGGTCGCGGCGGCCGAAATTCCGCTCCGAGTACCAGACCCGCACCAGTTCCTCATTGTCGTGCCTGTCGCGCCCGGCGCGGTCGGTGAAGAAGCCGCGCCCCTGGCTCGACCAGGCGAAGTTCGGCATCTGCCGGGCGGCCAGCCAGGTCTTCCACGCATCGGTCGAGGAGGTCACGCACCCGGCCCAGATCGGCTCCAGCATCTCGGCCAGCGAGAAGTTGTTGGACAATGCCCAGGGCTTCTGTTTGCCGGTCCGCTCGGCATAGGCAATAGCCTCGTCCATGCGTTCCATCGTCCAGTTCGAGCCGCCGAACGGGCCGCGGATGCGGCCGGCTTTCACCTCACGATCCATCGCATCGACGAATTCACCGACCGGCACATCCGGATTGTCGCGATGCATGAAATAGACATCGACATGGTCGGTTTGCAGGCGGTCGAGTGACTGGTCAAGCTGCTTGCCGATCACATCGGGATAGCAGAGCGGCGAATGCGCGCCTTTGGCGATGACCACCGATTGCGCGCGCACGCCGCGGTTTTTCAGCCACTCGCCAAGCAGCGCCTCGGTGTAACCGCCGCCGTAGACATAGCCGGTGTCGAAGAGATTGCCGCCGGCCTCGAAAAAGGCATCGAGCAGGATCGACCCGGAAGAAAACGTGCGGAAATCCTCGAAGCCGAGCGCCACCACCGACGCCGGCTTCGATAGGCCCGGAATGGTGCGCTTGGCGATCGCCGTTCCGCCGGAGCGCAAAGGCCGGCCGGAGATGGTGTTGGTGCGCTGCGGGGCCTTCTCGATCCCGTATTCCAGGCCCGCTGCCGCCCGCCATCTGTCGAGGACGCGCAAGGTGCCGAGACTGTCGGCCCAGTCCATGCCCGGCCATGCGAATTCTTGCCGCCCGGCGAGGATGGCCTCACCGGCGGCGTCGACCTCGAAAGAATAGACATGGCGCTTTTCGTCGACGCTGATGGTCTCACGCGCGCCATCGGATCCGATCACGTCGATCCGCCCGAGGCCGACGTTGCGGTCGCCTCCGGCGAACCAGAAGTCCGGCACCTCGATGCGGCCCCTGGCGCCGAAGATTCTCAGCACATTGTCCTGGTTGAGCGAGATGCTGCAGGAAACTTCGGCAATGATGCCGCCCGGGAAATGCAGAAGCGCCGAGGCCCATTCGTCGACACCGGACTGGCCAAGGTGGGCCGTACCAACCACCTTGTCCGGCTCGGCGAAGGGGAGGCCCGCCGCCGCCCCGGCAATCAGCCGCGCCATCGAGACCGGATAGCCGCCGACATCAAGGATGCCGCCACCGGCAAGATCGTTGGCATAGAGCCGATGCTCCGGCATGAAGCCCGGCATGGCAAAGCCGAAACTCGACTTGATCATCCTGATATCGCCGATGACGCCCGATCTGATCAGTTCGACCAGCCTCAGCGTCTGCGGGTGCAGCCGGTACATGAAGGCTTCGCCGAGAAAGGTGCCGGCCTTGCGCGCGGCATGGATCATGGCGTCGGCCTCGAAGGCGGTCAGCGCAAGCGGCTTTTCGCAAAGCACGTGTTTGCCGGCTTCCGCCGCCCTGATCGCCCATTGCGCGTGGCCGGGATGCGGTATCGAGATGTAAATGGCGTCGATGTCGGGATCGGCGAGCAAGGCATCGTAGCCATCAACGATGCGGGCGCCGGGGAAACTCTCGGCGAGACCCGGCTTGGCGGGGTTGCGCGCGCCGATGGCAACCAGCTTGCCGGTGCGCGAAGCGGCCGCGCCACCGGAAAAGGCCTGGGCGATGCTGCCCGGGCCGAGAATGCCCCAGCGAATGGGCGTTGTTGAAGTCATTGTCATTCTCCTTGAAGGCTTGAACCGGCGGCCGTCAGCGCAGCCGCAGCCCTTTTTCATCGAACAGGTAGGATTTGCGGATGGAAACCGTGATCTCGGACGCATCGGGAACGTTTGCCGCGTCGCGCTGGATCACCACGTCGTCGCCGTTCGCCGTTCTGGCATAGAGAAAACTTGTGCCGCCCAGGTGCTCGACCACGTCGATGCGCACCACAAGGTCGGTGTCGCCCTCTCCGGCGCTGCCGAAATGTTCGGGACGCACCCCGACCATGACCTTGCTCCCTGCTTCAGGTACAGCGCTCGTCAGCGGTTGCGCGATACGGGTCTTCTCCTGACCGGCCAGTTCGACCACAACACCATGTGCATCGCGCCCGACAATGCGGCCGCTGATGAAGTTCATCTTCGGCGAGCCGACAAAACCCGCCACGAACTGATTGTCGGGATTGTCATAAAGATCGAGCGGCCGGCCGATCTGCTCGATATGGCCGGCGCGCATCACGACGATCCTGTCGGCGAGTGTCATCGCCTCGGTCTGGTCGTGCGTGACATAGATCATGGTGGTGCCGAGTTCCTTGTGCAGGCGCGATATCTCGACCCGCATCTGGACACGCAATTCGGCGTCGAGATTGGAAAGCGGCTCGTCGAACAGGAACACCTGCGGTTCGCGCACGATGGCGCGGCCAATGGCGACGCGCTGGCGCTGGCCGCCCGACAATTGCTTGGGACGCCGGTTCATCAGTTCATTTATGCGCAGGATTTCTGAGGCTCGCTTGACGCGCCGGTCGGTGTCGGCCTTCGGATTGCCGGTCATCCTGAGCCCGAAACTCAGATTCTGTTCGACGCTCATGTGCGGATAGAGCGCGTAGGACTGGAAGACCATGGCGATGCCGCGGTCGGCCGGCTCGACATCGTTGACGAGTTTGCCGCCGATGGCGATCTCGCCGCCGCTGATGTCCTCGAGCCCGGCGATCATCCTGAGCAGCGTCGATTTTCCACAGCCGGAGGGGCCGACGAAGACGACGAACTCGCCATCCTTGACGTCGATGTTGGCGCCATGGACGACCTCGAAGACGCCGAAGCGCTTGATGACATTGTTGAGCGTGACTGTCGCCATGCTGTCCCTTACTTGATCGCGCCGGCGGCGATGCCGGCGATGAAATGGCGCTGCAGAAGCACGAAGACGACAAGCATCGGCACCGTCAGCATCACCGCGCCCGCCATGATGCCGCCCCACGACACCTTGGTCAGGCCGATCAGCGTGCCGAGCGCCACCGGCGCCGTCATCGAACCGGGCTGGCTGTTGATCAGGAGCGGCCACAAATAGTTGTTCCAGGAGGCGAGGAACAGGATGATGGCGAGCGCCGCCAGCATCGGCCGCGCCAGGGGCAGTGCGACGAAGAGGAAGATGCGCCATTCCTTCACCCCCTCGACGCGCGCCGCATCGAAAAGGTCGTCCGGCATCATCGAGAAGCTCTGCCGCATGAACAGCACACCGAGCGAATTGAACAGCGGCGGCACAATCAGGGCCACCCAGGTGTTGGCAAGCTTGAAATCGCGCGCAACCATGATGAATTGCGGGATCAGCACCACCGCATAGGGCAGCGTGATGGTGCCGAGGATGATGGCGACAACCAGGCCCTTGCCGACGAACCTGTAGCGGGCCAGCGCCCAGCCGGCCATCGACGTCAGCAGCACCGACAGGAACGTGTAGGTCACCGCCACGGAGACCGAAATGCCGATGGCGCCGACAAAGTCGGTGTCACGCTGCAGATTGTTGAAATTGTCCATGAAATTGCCATGCGGCAAAAGCTCGATGCCGGGACTGAAGATGCCGTTGTCCGGCATGGTCGAGAACACCACCATCATCCACAGCGGAAACAGCCAGATCAGCGCCAGCGGCGTCAGGAACAGATGCAGCGCGATGCTGCGTCCCAGCCTTGCGGAGGAGAGGGAACTCATTTCGGTTCCCTCGTCAGCCACAGCTGCACCAGCGTGATCGCGATCGCCAGCCCGGCCATGGTGTAGGCGACGGCCGACGCGTAGCCGAAGTTGAGCGACCGAAAACCCTGGCGGTAAAGCAACAGGCCAAGCGTCTCGGTGCCGCCGCCGGGTCCGCCGCGCTCGGTGATCAGGAAGGGTTCGGTGAACAGCTGCATGGTGCCGATGATCGACAGCACAAGGCAGAACACGATGACCGGCTTCAAGAGCGGCAGAGTGATAAAGAAGAACTGCTTGAGCTTGCTGACGCGGTCGAGCGTCGCCGCCTCGTAGACATCTTCGGGAATGGACTGCATGCCGGCGAGCAGGATGATGGCGTTGTAGCCGGCCCAGCGCCAGGTGACCGCGATCATGATCAGCGCCATCGCCGGCGTGACGTTGGAAAACCAGTCGACGCTGGGCAGGCCGACGCTGTTCAAGAGCTTGTTGACGATGCCGAAATTGAGGTTGAACATCAGCCGGAAGACCGCCGAGTAGGCAACTTCGCCGACCACGACCGGGGCGAAGAAGGCGAAGCGATACAGGCCGCGCGCCTTGAGCAGCGGCGAGTTCAACAGCACCGCCATCACCAATGCCAGCGTGATCATCACCGGCACCTGAATGACGAGGATGAGCAGCGTGTTCTTCAGGGCGTTGAAGAAGGCGGGGTCGCCGATCAACCGGCCCCAGTTGAAGGTGGGCGCGAACCGCCATGGCACGGTACGTGTCGCCTGGAAGGAGATCATGAACGAATCGATGATCGGCCACACCCAGAAGATCGCAAAGATCAGCAGATACGGCGCGAGGAAGCGATACGCCGTGGCATTCTGATAGCGCATCGTAGCCTCCTTTCCGCGTTCAAGGGGGGGCGCGCCCGTGCCGAGACACGTGGCGCGTTCGGCCCCGGACAGCATCAATGCCGCCCGGGACCGTCTCGGTCCAGATCAAGATTTGACGGGCAATCCGGTCGCCGCGGCGATCTGGCTTGCGGCATCGTCGAGTGCTGCCTTGGCGTCGGGGTAGCCGCCGGCCAGATATTTGGTCTGCACGGCGCGGACGATGATTTCGGCGTCGCTCTKGAATTGCGTGCCGCGGCTCGGGACGACCTTGGGCAAGGTGCCGAGGATGTCCTTCCACACCGCCTGGCCGCCCCAGTAGGGCAGGCCTTGCGCGACATAGGGGTCATTGAGCGCCGACACCAGCGAGGGCACCAGGCCGAAGTCCTTCAGCATGGTGATCTGGCCTTCATTGGTTCCGAGCGTGTATTTCAGATAGGCGTAGGCGGCCTCCTTGTTCTTGGACGCCGAGGTGATGGCCAGCGAGGAGCCGCCGAGATTGGCGGCGCGCGGGCCGTCGGCGGTGAGGCTCGGCATCAGGTAGACACCCCATTTGCCGTTTTCACCGGACGATTCGGTGCGAATGGTGCCTTCATACCAGCCGCCATAGACCTGGGTGGCGACGGTGCCGGCGGTGTTGTTGGTGATCTTGGTGCCCCAGTCGGCCGAAGAGACGATGCCGGCGTCCTTCATCTCCTTGACCTTGGTCATGGCATCGACGCATTTGGGCTGGTTGATCGTGATCGACTGGCCGTCCTCGGCGAAATAGGCGCAGCCCTGCTCGTTGGAAATCATGCGGAAGAATTCGCTGTCGCCGTTGAAATCCGCATTGGTCATCGAGACGCCCGGGTTGGCGGCCTGGATCTTCTTGCCGGCGGCGATGAAATCGTCCCAGGTCTTGATCGATGCCGGATCGACGCCGGCCTTTTCGTAGAAGTCGCGGCGGTAAAAGGCCGCCACAGGACCCGAATCCCACGGCATTGCATAGGCCTTGTCGCCGACTTCGAGCTCGGTGCGCTTGAAGTCGGGGAATTTCTTCTGGTCCTCGGCGGTATAGCCCAGCGTATGCAGGTCGACGAAGCAGTCGGGGAACTGGCTCCAGTAATTCTCGGCCTCGCCGTTCTCGATGGTGACGATATCGGGCAGGCCGACGCCTCCGGCGGCGCAGCCGGCGATCGACTTGTCGTAGGTCGGCTGGTTGCCGAGATCCTGGACCGTCACCTTGACGTCGGGAAATTGCTTGTTGAAGCCGGCAACGGTCGCCTTCAGCGATGAAGCCGCGACATTCCAGCTCCAGATCGTGATTTCGCCGGATTGCGCAAAGGCCGGGGCAGAGCCCAGGGCGAGCGCGAGCGCGGCGCAGGTCATTGTGATGCGCATTGAAATCCTCCCATTCCATTTGCTCTCTCACTGTGAGCGTGGCTAGACTATGCAGTGGGCAGGGCCTGTCGCCGTCAAAGGGAATATGAAATTGGCGGAAAGTAAGATGCCGGAACGACCGTTTTACCAGCCTGGTGCCAGCAGCGTGGAAGGCTTGCCGCTGCTGCTGCAAATGTTTCACACCAGTCCTCTGGTGATGCTCAAACCGCATTGGCATGCCCAGGTCGAAGTGAATTTCATCGTGCGGGGCAGCGTGCATTACCGCATGAACGACCACGAGATTTCGCTGTCTGCCGGCGAGATGTGCCTGTTCTGGGGCGGCCTGCCGCACCAGATGGACGATTTGTCCGACGACGCCGTCTATGCCGGGGCGCACCTGCCGCTGGTGCATTTTTTCCGGCTGCACCTGCCCACGGACATCCGGCACCGGCTGATGACGGGTGCCACACTGGTGACGAGTGCCACCGACCCCTCCGACAACCATAATTTCGAGCGCTGGAACCGCTACGCCCGGTCCGGCGACCAGGCCAAGGCGGAACACGCCGTCAACGAATTGCTGCTGCGGCTGGAGCGGGTGCGGTTCGAGCCCTACCGGCTCGTATCCGCAACCCCGATCGGCCAGGAAACCGGCAGCGCCTTCGACCAGCAGTCGTCGCGCAACGTCGGGCGCATGTGCGATTTCATCGCCGAGAACTTCCTCTACGACATCGATTGCGTGAACATCGCGGCGGCAGCCGACATCCATCCCAAATACGCCATGAGCCTGTTCAAGAAATCGACGGGCATGACGCTCAACGAGTATGTCAACCTTTTGCGGCTGAGCTACGCGCAGGCGCTGTTGATGCACCAGGACGCCAATGTGCTCCGCGTCGCCATGGATTCGGGCTTCGGCTCGCTCAGCGCCTTCAACAAATCGTTCCGCAAGCTGGCCGGCATGTCGCCCTCCGATTTTCGCAGAGGGGTGTCTGGCGCCAGATAGAACCCGGCGACCAGGCGGTGCTGCCTGGCGCTGCAAATGCATTGTCGCATCTTGATCGTCGGCTGAAAGACGGGTCACGCCGTTGCGGTCCGCGACGGCAAAGCGCACAAGGGCGGCGCCGGCCGAAATGGGACCGCGCCGCAAGCCGTTCCGCCCGTCGCTACGGCATCGGAACCGGGCCATTGCACGGCGTCTCATTTCCTGTCTGAAATCGCCATCTGGGCGCTGGACAGGCCGGATTCCCGTGCTATAACCCACGCGCTTTCAAGGGGCGCCCATGGTGCCTCATGAGATCCGGTGTGCGAGATATCGTTTGCCGGAACAGGCCCAGATAGCTCAGTTGGTAGAGCAGCGGACTGAAAATCCGCGTGTCGGTGGTTCGAATCCGCCTCTGGGCACCATCCCCTCCTCTCCCCATACGCCCCTTTGCCGAAGCTTCCACGCTTCCGTCTACCCTACAGCGACGGTTCACCAAACGCCGAGACGAACCTCCAACCTCCGAAAATCATACTGGCCGGTCGAAAAACCGCGAAACTAGGCGACCAATGTCGCATGCCCGGAAGGTCAACATTTCCTATATGAAATCAATAGGTTAACGGATGGTCCGCCAAGCCATTTCCTTCGTATTCTCTCGTATGGTCTGGCGAACCTAAGGACGATGAACGCGACTAACTACAGGCTTCGAGATATCGCCGATGTAGCCGCAGGTCGCCAGGAACTCCCTTGTAGTGAATGACCGAAGTGGGGCCGAAAACGGAACGTCCGCTTTCGGGATGTTTTGCGCGAAAGGCCGACCTATACATCCAGCGTTACACCCCCAGGGGCTTTGCGCCAGAACGGCCCTTGTTTTGAGGGCGGCGAACTGCCGTGTAATCTTGTTGGAAGAGCGGGAGAAACGGCCAGCTATGGACGAACTGCCGGCGAACAGCCGAAGGATTGACGTGCCAGCTTTCGCAGCGCGGCGCCCTCATACGGCGATTTGAAGCGTCCCGTAACGCTTTACCTCAGCCTCGATCTCCCTGACCAGAGTCTCTAGCGCGGGGTTCCTGGGATTGCGCGCGCGCCTGATTACATAAGCCAGGTCTGGAGCCTTTGGGAACTGGTTGTCGACAATCTCCATATCGGGCTGCAGGTACCGCTGACTCAAGATCGCGACTCCGAGCCCCGCGGTAACGCCTGCAATGATTCCGGCCGCGCTGGAGCATTCGAACACGGTCTCGAACACCGTATCCTCGTCCTGCCCGACGTCCATGCCCCAGCGCCGATAAAAACAGTTTTCATCGAAGGATAAAAATGGGATTGGCTTCCCGTTCGACAGCACCAGGTCTCGCGATTTCACCCAATGCAGCGTCTCGCGGAACAGGAGGATATCGGCGGGGCGGACCTCGTGCTGGAAGACCTGGATGATGGCGGCATCAAGGGCTCCCTGGCTGAGCTGCTCCTGCAACACGAGGCTCATGCGCACCTGCGTGCGGACGCTCACCTCCGGGTAGAGCCGGCGAAAGCGGCCGAGAATGCGCGAAAGGTCCGTGCACGTCGTATCCTCGGTCATTCCCAGCGCGATCTTGCCTTGCATAGTGCTTTTCGACAGGCTCAGGACCGCCTCGTCATGGATGCCAAGAATGCGCCGCGCATAGCCAAGCAGATCCTGTCCGGCCGTGGTGAACATCGGCGCATTTGCTTTCCGGGTGAGGATTTCGCAGTCGAGACTCGTTTCAAGCCTCCTGATCTTGTGGCTGAYGGCCGACTGCGACAGGCCGAGAATCTCGGCCGCGCGCGTCACGCCGCCGTGCTTCTCAATCGCGACGAGCGCGCGCAAGGCGTCGACATCCAGGCGGCGGGTCATCACTCCAGCCATGACAATACTCGCTTGAAACTAAAGAGACGCGCCAATCTCTGATCCTCTGATGTCCCCCAGGCAAGTCGATATGCCGGTTTTAGGACCACTTCATGATCATATCGAAATTTGTCATATGCAAAGGCGCGTGCGTGTCGTCAATAGTCCGCGCCAAAATTGGCCGTGATCCGCTTATGGGTCACGGGCGCCTGACCAAAGAGATGCCATGACGCTCCTGCACGCCAAAGCCCATCGCCTCGTGTGGCCAATGATGGCGACGGCGCTGGTCGTAAGCTGGAGTTCCGGCTTCGTCGGCATCCGCTACGCCAGCGAGAATGCCGATGTCATGCTGGTGCTGTTCTGGCGGACACTGATGTCCGGATTGATCCTCTCGCCATTTGCTCTCCTGATCGGACCGCGCATAAGCGCCCGTGCCCTGGTCCAGCAGATGGTCTTCGGCGTGGCTATGATGTTCCTCTATCTCGGCGGATTCGCGCTTGCCATCGGCCAGCGCGTGCCGACCGGCCTTATCGCGCTGATTTCCGATCTTGTCCCGCTCGCCATCGCGGCCTTGTCACAGCCGGTGCTGGGACACCGCCTGACAGGGAGACAATGGATCGGAACGGCCCTCGGAGCGACGGGCGTTCTCATCGTCTCGCTGGACGGCCTGAGCCTCGGGACGGCCCCGGCCTGGGCATATCTGTTGACGGTCGCTTCCATGATGGTTCTGGCGCTGGCAACCCTGGTGCAGAAGCGGATGGGGACGATCAATATGCCCATCCATCAGAGCCTGTGCATTCAATGCCTGACGGCAGCAATCCTTTTCGCCGCTTGCGCCGAATGGAATGGCGGGCTGATGCCGCCCCTCGATGCCCGGTTTGGATTCGGCATCGCTTGGCTGGTGCTGTTTTCGACCTTCTTCTGCTACAGCACGTATTATGTAAGCCTGCGCCTCTACACCGCCTCACAGGTCAGCAGCGTGATCTATCTCAGCCCACCGGTGACGATGCTCTGGGGCTGGTCGATGTTCGGCGAGCCGCTTTCGAAGGCGATGCTGGCTGGCCTTGCGGTGACACTGTTCGGTGTCTGGTTCACCTCGTCGGGCAGCGCAGCGGCGAAGGACTTTCAGCTCCGTCAGCAGCAGATCGGCTAATCCCCGAGGCGAAATCGACCTCGCGATTGATCGCGATCCACGCCGGCGTCGCTTCACCCACGCACATCAAAGGAGGCAAACCCATGAAGCTCACAGATTTCAAAGCCCTGACCTTCGACTGCTACGGCACCCTGATCGATTGGGAATCCGGCATGATCGACGGGCTGAGGCCGCTGACCGAACGGGCCGCCCGCACGTTGAACCGGAACGACATTCTGGAGGCGCACGCCCGGCACGAATCCAGCCAGCAGAAATGGACGCCGGGGAAACGCTACCGCGATCTTCTGGCGATCGTTTACAAGCGACTTGCGGAGGAGTGGAGTGTCATCGTCACTCCTGAGGAATGCGTGGCGTATGGCGAAAGCGTGAAGGATTGGCCGGCTTTTGCCGACACCGCTGAAGCCTTGCAGTACCTCAAAAAGCACTACAAGCTGATCATCCTCTCCAACGTCGACAACAAAAGCTTCTCGTTCAGCAACAAGAAGCTCGGCGTGGACTTCGACGCGATCTATACGGCGGAAGATATCGACTCCTACAAGCCTTCCGACCGGAACTTCAACTATATGCTCGAAAAGCTCGGTACAATCGGGATAGAGAAGCGAGAGATCCTACACACCGCGGAAAGCATGTTCCACGATCACGTTCCCGCCAACCGCTTCGGCCTGACATCGTGCTGGATCCATCGCCGGCATGCGGATCAGGGCTTCGGCGCCACGATGAACCCAGGCGAGGTGCCGGTGGTGGATTTCCGATTCGACAGCATGGCCGATCTGGTGAAGGCGCACGCTGAAGAAATACGGGGCTGATGTTCGAACCGCCAAGCAACCTGTTGCGTGACACCGCGCGCCCGACCCGATCTGGAAGGAGACAGTCGCGGACCGATGGTTGCCAAGGTCACTTCGAGAGTTGTTCAACGCAATTCGTCGAAAGCAGCCCGCCGGCTTCCGGGAAGCAGATGCTCGGAAGCGCTGGCATATCCCCACTATCTGCGGCCGATAGGCCGGCCAGGGAACTGGTCCGTCAACGAGTTCCGCACCCCGAGTTCTTGGCCTTTACGCAGTCTGAACCCGAAGAGCCTCCGCTTACTCTCTTCTGACTGTCATCGTGGGTGGCGCACCCTCGAACTTCCACAGGATCGACGGTAAGGTCCGTTTTCCCGCACCACCAATATTTGCCTCTATGACCGACATGAGGCGCAAGCTGCCATTCGGTAGAAGATAAATGCGGGCGCGGATCTCGACGGCGAACGCGGCTCACGCTCCAGCGTCCTCAATGGCGCGGCCGCCCGCACCTGCCAGCGGGGATCCGGCACCCGCGGTCGTGCGACCGCTTAGCCACCTGATTGCTGTGGGCATCGGCTTGGTGGCTTTCGCAATGTTCGGGCTGTGGCTGCACGGCTGGCCGTTGGGAGTCTCGCCCTTCGCTTGAACGTCCGCAGCCACGGCGCGCCTTCGAGATGGCCTGGCGAATCCCACCAGTTGCCGCGGATCGAGCGCCTCGCAGACGCCACAGTGAACCAATGCTTGGCATAAGGTCGGCACATCAGAATTTTGATCCATAGACGGACTCCAGCCGGCAACGTTGCGGTTCGGCTCGGATCGAGCCTTGCGACGCTGCAAACACGAGCGGTACAGGATACAATCACCGGAGCGAACGTGTCCCCGGGATGGCTCAAATGTCCTCCGTCGATTCTCTCGCCGCGAGATTATTGTCGGCGACATTGATGTTCGATCGGGCGTCGTTGCTGGCGCTCGAGGCTTTGGCTGCCGAATCCGACCGTCGGGTCCTGAGGCGCGGTGAGGTCTTGGTTCGCGAAGGCGATCCATCGGACAGGTTCTTCGTCGTGCTGTCCGGTCGCTTTACGGTACACAAAGGAGAGCCGATTGGCTCGGTCGCCGAGATCGCACAGGGCGAGCTAGTCGGCGAAATTGGTTTCTTTGCAGGACTGCCCCGTACGGCCACTGTCCTTGCAGCGCGCGATTCGATCGTCCTTGAAATCAGTCGTAATCATTTCGAGATGGCGGCAGAGGCTTTGCCGAACCTGAGAGAGGCGGTCACAATATTTCTGGCGCGCCGGTTCGCCACGCAATCTCCGATTTTGTCACGTCCCCAGAATCCTGCCAAGATCCGAACGCTTGCCATCATTGCAGCCGGCGGAAGTCGCATCTCACCGGTTTTCATCGGGCACCTACAGCAAGAGTTCGGCGCGGTCACGCGCGCTCAGTTCGTTTCCCGGCTTGACGTCCACGCGAAGTTCGCAGGTCGTCCGATCGACGGCCAGCCGGTCCTTAACTGGTTGAACGAACTGGAGGCGCAAGCTGAATTCGTTGTCTACGTCGCCGATGAAGAACCTAATGAATGGACACGAGTCTGCATTCGCCAGGCCGATACTGTCCTATTGCTGGCTGACGCGTCCTCCTCGCCTCGCTTGAACGCGTCCGAGGAATTGGCGCTATCGGTCCATCCACCAGCGACCGGTCGGCTTGTCCTAATTCACGACAATCGCTCGGCTGCGGTCTCCGGCACCTCTGCGTGGCTCGACGAGCGTCCCTATGTCGGCCAGCATCATCACGTTGCGCTGGAGGACGGGGCTGATATCCAGCGCCTGGTTCGATTTATTTCCTGCAAGGCACGTGGCTTCGTGGCGGCGGGGGGTGGGTCCCTGGGCAGCGCCCATCTGGGCGTCTACAAGGCCTTCTTCCAGGCGGGCGGGCGCTTCGACTATCTCGGCGGGACGAGTTCCGGAGCGGCGATGATGGCCGGCTTCGCAAGAGGATTGGACGCGGAGCAGATCGACCGCGGCACGCACAACATATTTGTCAAGAGTCGGGCGTTTCGGCGCCCCACCTTGCCGCGTTTCGCGCTTCTAGATCACAAAACCTTCGATCGAGCCCTTCGGGCGGAATACGGCGACGTTCTGATCGAAGATCTTTGGCTTCCGTTCTTTGCACTTTCGACCAATCTGAGCAGCCGTCAGCCCCATGTCCACCGTCGTGGAAAACTCTGGCAAGCCGTTCGGGCATCCGGCTCGATCCCGGGTGTCCTGCCGCCGTTCTTTACGGCTGACGGCGATATGCTTGTAGACGGCGCCATCATGAACAATTTGCCGCTGGAACAGATGAGGGAACTCAAGACCGGCCCCAATGTCATCGTGAGCTTTGGGTCCAGTGGACCGCAAAAATACCCCATCGACTATGACCGCATCCCCGGAAGATCGGAACTGGCGGTCGCCCTGCTGAACCCTTTCGGCCGTGCCCGCTTGCCGCAGGTTCCGAGCATGCTTCAGGTTATTGCCGCGAGTATGCTGACACACGGGCCGCAAGACATTGCCGTCGGCGACGAGGATGTCTTGGTCTGTCCGCAGGTTTCGAGCACGATCAGCTTCATGGATTGGAGTCGGCATTCCGAGTTGTTTTCGGACGCCTACGACCGCACCGCGCAATGGATCGAGGAACGTCTCCGCCAGAACGACTCAGGGCTCCGGGCGGTGCTCGGTAACGCACATACTTAGCGCATCACAGCCTGACTTGCTCGATAATCCTGTCGGCCGAGTGCTAAGCGACCCGGACGGCCGCGTAGTCGATGTCCAGAACGGAATCGATGACAGCGCAAGACTTCGAGTTGGGATCCCCGACCACGTAGCTGACCGTGTTCGTGGTCGCGTCGAAGAAGGCCTTGACCCTCGGGCCTGACTGAAAGGTCGGTCTCGAAGGGGATCGGAACGTACACGCAGTTTCTCGTTCTATCCTTGGCCAAGTCGGGCGGATGCTAGAAGATCTTCCCCGGATTCATCAAGCCTTGCGGATCGATCGCGCCTTTCAGCGCCGCCATCAGGTCCACCGCGCGGTCACCGTGCTCGGTTCGAAGATAGGCCTTCAACGGTATCGGCAGCCAGTCCTTCCCGGCAAGCTCTTTCTCGGTCAGCCCACCGCCTCGTCCTTCGCGAGCGTTCCACCGCCTTGGTCGCCGTCTAGCTGAATCCGGCTTCGCGCACGGTAAGCGCATCCGAGCGCGCTCCTAACGCGCCGATGTGGGCTGACCAGTGATGAGGCTACTTTCGCTGTTCCGTCATCCGCCCGCTAGATGCTCGCTTTTCGCTGGATTGAAAATCCTTCAATATTGGAAAGATCCACTTCAGAATTGAGGCGATTGCCGGATCGATATTCCAATTTGAGATGCCTTTCATCGATTCTTTAGAAGATGGTTTCGTTGAGGTTGCGCGATTCCGTTGCTAGCGTTTGAAACGCTTCAAAAGGAGCCAGGTTGTTGCAACGCAAGCGCCCCACAATAGCGGATGTCGCACGAACCGCCGGTGTCTCCATCGGCACGGTCTCGAACTTCATCAACGGAACTGCGGCTCTCAAGGAAGGCACGCGAGACCGTATCGAAAAGGCGGTAGCGGCCTTGATGTACCGTCCAAGTTCGTTTGCGCGCTCCCTTCCCGGCCGCGCACCGCAGCGGCTAAAAAATCTCGATCATTTGCCTAGACTTCTCGTCGCGGGCCGGGTGAGCGTCGACTTCCTGTGCCGCGTCGACGTGCTGCCGCACCGCGACGACCGGATAACCGCAAGCCACATCGAAAAGGCGTTGGGTGGTCCCGCGGCCAATCTCGCGGTCGCCGCCGCAGGCGTTGGCGCGCCCTACGCTCTCGACGTCGAATTGGCGACTGCAGTCGGCCAGGACGCGGAGAGCGACTGGGCATTGGGCGAGCTTTCCAAACTGGGTGTCCACGCCCTACCCATCCGCAGCACGCCGAACAACCGGCTGTCACAAGCGATCGTCATCATCGAGCGCAACGGCAGCCGCACCATCATCAGCGAGCCGTTCGAGCTGGGCGAGGTCGACCTTACGGCCAACCTCGATATCCAGCCCGAGCAGCGCCCGACGTGCCTGCACATCGAGGGCTTCCACTATGAAACGATGACGGCGTCCATAGCTCGTTTTCACCAGGCGGGCTGGAAGGTGAGCCTGCATTCGCCCGGCCTGCCCAAAAGCGCGCGCACGCCTGAGGTCTTTGCGCAGATGGTCAAACAGATCGACCTCACCTTCATCAACGACGTGACGATCAGGGAGATCTACGGCTTCAGCGCGCGCATGGCGTCGATGATCGATGAGGTGCGGCAGGTGCTGTCACGGATCAAACCACGCGGGACGGTCGTGCTCACCTTGGGGGAATTCGGCGCAGTTGTCTTTCCGGCGACGGGCGGACCGCAGATCGAAGTGCCGGCGCTGCCGGTCAACCGGGTGGATGCGACCGGCGCCGGCGACAGCTTCGCCGGCATCTTCCTCAGTCTCTGGCTGCATGGCGCGTCGCTGGAAACGGCCGCGCGCTACGCCGCGACCGGCGCAAGTCTGACGACGACGGTCGAGGGCGCGCAGGGATACATTGCCGACTTTGCCACGCTGAAGGCCGCTGCCGCGGCCAACAGCGACGCGGTAGCAAGCTAGATCAATGGCTTACCGGATCCGCGCTACCCAGAAAGCAACAGGCTGACCAGCCAGAATTGGAGAACGTCACCATGACCAAAACAAAAGTCCTGCTGGTCGGCGAGAGCTGGATGAGCTCGGCGACGCATTACAAAGGSTTCGACCAGTTCGGCAGCGTCACCTTCCATCTCGGYGCGACGCCGYTAGTCAACGCCTTGAAGGACAGCGAATTCGACCTTGACTACATGCCGGCCCACGAGGCCGTCGAAAAGCTGCCCTTCACCATCGGAGGCCTGTCGCAGTAC
>NZ_JBFUDZ010000006.1:0-176321 GCF_056404455.1 Mesorhizobium sp. P2_D1 | reverse complement strand
AGCTGGTCTCGCATACCGATGACAACATCCGCATCGAACCGCTGTACGACCGCAGCATCGCAGCGGAACCGATCGTGCGCGCAAACCCGAAATCGCCCTGGATCGTCAGCCAGCGCATCGATGATCCGGATATCGAGCGCGCCAGAGCCCAGGCTCTGGAAGATGTGGCGCAAGGCGCGACGGGATTGTCGCTTGTCTTCGAAGGCGCGCCGAACGCATTCGGCTACGGCCTGCCAAGAACGGCGCAGGCGCTGGAGACGGTGCTGGACGGCGTACCGCTCAACCGCATCCAGGTCCGTATCGACGCCCATCCCTGGAGCCGCGCCGTGGCTGACTGGCTGGTGGCGTTCCTGAGCAAGCGCCGTTCGGATCCGGCAAAGCTCAACCTCTCCTTCGGCATCGATCCGGCGGCGATCTTCGCCGGAACCGGCCGGCTGCGCATGTCGATCGAGGCGCTGCAGGCCTCGATGCCGCAGTCGCTGGCGCATTTCTTCTCGATGGGCGTTCCGGGCGTGCTCTTGGAGGCGGACGGGCGCGTGTTCCACAATGCCGGCGCCACAGAGGCGCAAGAGCTTGGCATCATGCTGGCTTCGGCGGTCTCCTATCTCAGAATGTTCGAGACGGCGCGGCAGCCGCTTGTCTATGCCGCACCCCATATCGGCTTTGCGCTCAGCGTCGACCAGGACCAGTTCCTGTCGGTGGCCAAGGTCCGAGCGCTGCGCAGGCTCTGGGCACGGCTGCAGGAGGCCTGCTCGATCCCCAATTCCACCGCCAATATCCATGCCGAGACGTCGTTTCGCATGATGACGGCCATGGATCCGGAGACCAACATCCTGCGCACCACAATTGCCTGCTTTGCCGCGGCATCCGGCGGCGCCGATTCGATCTCCATCCTGCCGCACACGATCGCGCATGGCTTGCCGGCGGCCTTTGCCCGCCGCGTTGCCCGCAACGCGCAGCTGATCATGGCCAATGAAAGCCATATCGATCATGTCGCCGATCCTGCCTATGGCTCCGGCGGGGTCGAAGCGCTGACCGCGGAACTTTGCGAGATGGCGTGGGCGGAACTGCAGACAATTGAGGCCGAGGGCGGCGTCCTGTCCAGCCTTCAGGACGGACATATCCAGAAGCGCGTTCACGCCGCGGCGGCGCGACGCAACGCAGCCTACCAGGCCGGCGAGCGGGTCATCATCGGCACCACGCTCTACCCGTCCAAAAGCGAACGTCCCGTCGAGACGCTGGCAGCGGAACGGCGTCCCGCCTTCACCGAAGGTGTTGCCGTCTGCGAACCCCTGTTTCCAGTCCGCATCGACCAATCGATCGGAGCGGGCTCTTGATCCCTGATTTCAGCCAGATCGGTTGGGCGCCGCCACGCCGCGCACCCGTCGAGGTCAAAGGCCAGCGGACGACGCCGGAAGGCCTCATCGCCAAGCAACTGTACAATCAAAGCGACCTCAAGGGGTTGCCGCATCTCGACACCTATCCCGGCCTGCCGCCCTTCGTGCGCGGCCCCTACCCGACCATGTATGTCCAGCAGCCCTGGACGATCCGGCAATATGCCGGCTTCTCGACGGCGGAGGAGTCGAACGCTTTCTACCGGCGCAATCTTGCCGCCGGCCAGAAAGGACTGTCGGTCGCCTTCGATCTCGCCACGCATCGCGGCTATGATAGCGACCATCCGCGTGTCGCCGGCGATGTCGGCATGGCGGGTGTCGCCATCGATTCCATCCTCGACATGCGGCAGCTCTTCGACGGCATTCCGCTCGGCGACATGACGGTGTCGATGACCATGAACGGTGCGGTGCTGCCGATCATGGCGCTTTACATCGTGGCGGCGGAAGAACAGGGCGTTGCGCAGAAGGATCTCGCCGGAACCATTCAGAACGACATTCTGAAGGAGTTCATGGTCCGCAACACCTACATCTATCCGCCGAAGCCCTCGATGCGGATCGTTTCGGACATCTTCTCGTATACGTCGAAGAACATGCCGAAGTTCAATTCGATCTCGATCTCCGGCTATCACATGCAGGAGGCCGGAGCGACGGCCGACCTGGAGCTCGCCTATACCATCGCCGACGGCATCGAATATGCCCGCGCTGGCGTTGCGGCGGGCCTGGATATCGACCGCTTCGCACCGCGCCTGTCCTTTTTCTGGGCGATCGGCATGAACTTCTTCATGGAAGTAGCCAAGCTGAGGGCCGCGCGCCTGCTGTGGGCGACCTTGATGGCGAAGAATTTTTCGCCCAAGGACGAGCGATCGCTGTCGCTGCGCACCCATTGCCAGACCTCGGGCTGGTCGCTGACGGCGCAGGACCCCTACAACAACATCATCCGCACCATGATCGAGGCGATGGCGGCAACGCAGGGCCACACGCAGTCGCTGCACACCAATTCCTTCGACGAGGCGATGGCGTTGCCGACCGACCATTCGGCGCGGATCGCCCGCAACACCCAGCTGATCCTGCAGAAGGAATCCGGCACCACGCGCATAATCGACCCGTGGGGCGGTTCGGCCTATCTCGAACGGCTGACACATGATCTGGCGGCGCGCGCGCTTGTCCATATCGAGGAAGTCGAGGCGCTCGGCGGCATGGCCGCGGCGACCGAACAAGGCATTCCCAAGCTGCGAATCGAGGAAGCGGCGGCCCGCACGCAGGCACGCATCGATTCCGGCGAGCAGATGTTGGTCGGCGTCAATGCGCATCGCCCTGAGACCGACATCAAGGTCGACGTGCTGAAGATCGACAATGCCGAAGTCAGGGCGCGGCAATTGTCGAAGCTGCAGCGGCTGAAAGGCACACGCGATGTCGGCGCGGTCGAGAGCGCGCTCGATGCGCTGACCCGTGCCGCGGAAGGCAATGAAAACCTGCTGGAGTTCGCCGTCCGCGCCGCGCGCGCCAATGCCACGGTCGGCGAAATCTCGTTCGCCCTGGAAAGAACCTTCGGCCGCCATGTCGCTACGGTGCAGACGATCTCCGGTGTCTATCGAAAGGCGCTCGGCGACAATTCCGTGGTCGAAGGGCTGCATGACAAGCTTGAAGCCTTTGAGAAGAAATCTGGCGGCAAGCCGCGCATCCTCGTTGCCAAGATGGGACAGGACGGCCACGACCGTGGACAGAAAGTCATCGCCACCGCCTTCGCCGATCTCGGCTTCGACGTCACCGTCGGTGCGATGTTCCAGACACCGGATGAAATCGCCAGGCTTGCGATTGCGCATGACGTTCATATCATCGGCGCCTCGTCGCTGGCGGCGGGACATCTGACGCTGATCCCGGAATTGCGCGATGCGCTGAAGAAGCTCGGTCGCGGCGACATGCTGATCGTCGCCGGCGGCGTCATCCCGCCACAAGACTATGACGCGGTGCTGCAAGCCGGTGCGGCGGAAATCTTCCCGCCGGGCACGGTCATTCCGGAAGCGGCGGATCGCCTGCTGGACCGGCTGCTGAAGGCCTGATTGGAGCTGTTATAATCTCTGTTGCAACAACACTTCGCTCTGGTTATAATCGGCGTTGCAACAGGATGATTCATCATGAACACGACCATTCGCAAGATCGGCAATTCCGAAGGTGTGATCCTGCCCAAGGAGCTGCTTGAACGTCTGAACCTYAAAGCCGGCGACCAGCTTCAGATTCTCGAAACGGATAAGGACATCGTCCTCAAGGCGGTGGACGACAGTTTCGAGCGGCAGATGGAAGCAGCTCGCAAGGTCATGGACAAGTACAAGGTCGCACTACAGAAACTCGCCGAATGAGCTGGGAGTTTCTGTCACGTCGCGCGGTCGAAGCGATGCATGCCGAGCAATTGCGCAGGCACGGCGGAGCGCAAGGTTTGAGAGATGAAAATGCGCTCGAATCGGCGCTCGCCCGCGCTGAAAACAAGGCGAACTATGGGGACCCGTCGGTCGAGGATCTCGCCGCTGCCTATGTCTTTGGCATTGCCAGGAATCATGCCTTTGTCGACGGTAACAAGCGTACAGCCATCGTGGCCGCCGGCGCATTTTTGATTGTGAACGGCCATGTTCTGACAGCTGACAACGGCACGCTTTACGAATTCGTCATGGCTGTCGCTTCCGGCGAAATCGATGAAGCCGGAGCCGCGGCTTTCTTCCGCGACCACGTCGTCAAGCTCGAGGACTAGCTGTCGGAGAGCTTGACGATTTCCCATTCCTTGCCGTTGACCACAGCCACGTCGCCGACCTTCTTGCCGAACAGGGCGACGGCCATCGGCGACACGTGGGAAATCGTGCCCTTGGCCGGGTCGGCCTCGTCCTCGCCGACGATTTTCCAGTGCACCTTCCTGTCGTCATCGCCCTCGAGCGTGACGCCCATGCCGAAGCGCACCAGATCGCTGCCCGGCTCCGGCACGGACAGTTCGGCGTTTTCGCGCCGGGCGGTCCAATAGCGCAGGTCGCGCGACACCACCGCAATGCGCTCGCGGTCCGCCTTCCTTTCGGCTTTCGCCAATATGTCGCGCAGATCGGCCAGATTCTCCTCGATCATCGCCAGGCCGGTCTCCGTCACCAGGTTGCGGTGCTGGCTGATCGGCCGCTCGCCGATGCCGGCGATGGCGTTTTCGCTGTCTTCCTCTCGGGTAAAAGCTCTGCTCATCCGCTGAGCTTAGGCGCGGAGAGGCTGCTCGACAAGCCATTGTCGCTGCGCTGGCAAGCAGCGACAGACCGTCTGGCACGAATCCTGCGGTGTCTGGGTGGAACGCCAGGACCCTGTGCCGATGTTGAACAGACGAACGTTTTTAACCGGAACCGCCGGCTTTGCCGTCTTGGGCCTCTCGCTTGGCAGAGCGGCAGCTGCCAGCCTGAGCGGCATCGAGAAAGCCTCGATGCGCGGTTCGATCAACGCCACCGAACTTGGCGTCTCGCCTGGCACCTTCGACGATCAGAGCAAGGCCTTCGCCAAGCTGCTGCGTGATGCCGACGACGGCGACATGCCGGTGTTCCTCCCACCCGGCACCTATGTGGTGTCCAACCTCTCGCTGCCCAGCCGCGTGCGTCTTTCCGGCGTGCCGGGCGCAACGCGGATCGTCTATGGCGGCGATGGCCACCTGTTCATGGCCGAACAGGCCGACCATATCGAACTCAGCGGGCTGGTCTTCGATGGCAGCAACCGCTCGATGGGCGACTACGCGCAAGGATTGCTCGATCTGCGCCGGGTCGCGCACCTCATTGTCGACAATTGCCAAATAACCGGCAGCGGCAAGAACGGATTGGCGCTGGAACACGCGGCGGGCCGGGTCGAGCGCTCGGACATCTCAGGGGCTGCCGATGCCGGCATCTATTCGGTCGAGGCTGATGGGCTGGCAATTGCGGGCAACACAGTCTCCGACTGCGCCAATGGCGGCATCCTGGTGCACCGCTGGCAGGCGGCGGAAGACGGCACCATGGTCACCGGCAACCGCGTCGAGCGCATCCAGGCGCGCAGTGGCGGAACCGGGCAGAACGGCAATGGCATCAACGCCTTCCGGGCCGGCAATGTCGTCATCTCGGGCAACATCGTCTCCGACTGCGCCTTTTCGGCGATCCGCGCCAACAGCGCCAGCAATCTGCAGATAGCAGGCAACACCTGCTCGCGCTCAGGCGAGACCGCGGTCTATTCCGAATTCTCGTTCGAAGGCGCCGTCATCAGCAACAACATCGTCGACGGCGCCGCCAACGGCATCTCGATCGTCAACTTCAACAAAGGTGGCCGCATGGGTGTCTGCTCGGGCAACATCGTGCGCAATCTGTCGACCAGCGGTCCCTACCCCGCCGACCCGCCCGGCTTTGGCGTCGGCATTGGCGTCGAGGCCGACACCACTGTTTCCAATAATGTCATCGAGAACGCGCCGCTCTATGGCATGCAGATCGGCTGGGGGCCGTACCTGCGCAATATCGTGGCCACCGGCAATATCATCCGCAAGGCTGGAACCGGCATCGTCGTCAGCGTGGTCGAGGGCGCCGGTACGGCCGTCATCTCGGACAATGTCATCGATGGGGCGCTGAACGGCGCCGTTGTCGGCCAGCGCTGGGCCGAGCCGGCGACAGGCGACCTGACATCATTGGACAAGAGCGGTTACGCGCACCTGACCGTCGAGCGCAATCACGTCAGCTGAATGCTGGACTTTTAGTCCAAGGCCACTGTGGGCCTGAGCGCCCCGACCTTGGCCCCAATCCGGCTTTCAATCGGAGCGTTGGCCAGTTCGAGCAGCTTCGCCGCCGAAGCCTCGTCCGCGCGCAGCAATTTGGCGAGCACGGCGGCAACCATGGCTTCGCCGGCGCGGCCGGCACCGTCATCGCATTTGAGCGCGATGCCGAGGCCAATTTCCGGAATTGCGGCACAGTGAACACCTTCGGCGCCGCCTTTCGCAAAAATCCGCCCGGGCGCGGCCTCCATCAGAGCGACATCGGCGCGGCCGGTGCCAGCGACAAAGAACGGTTCTGCCATGCAGGCGCTCATCAGACGCTTTGCGGCCTTGGCTCGCTCGGGACCAAAACCATTTGTCGTGGCCATACGGGCAAAGCCGAGGGCGAAGCTCCTGAGCGGCACCGCGAAGGTCGGGATCGAGCAGCCATCGGTCGCTCGTTCATCGGCGCCATGGACAGCGCCCGTCACTGCCTGCATGGCGTCGCGCACCATCTCCTGCAGGGCGTGCTCCGGCTTGACATAGCCGCGATGCGCAATGCCGGTGTGGACGCAGGTGCAGAGGAAGCCGGAATGCTTGCCGGAGCAATTGTTATGCAGCGCGTTCGGCGAACCGCCGGTGCGGGCCAGCGCAATCTCCGCGTCATGACTGGAGGGCCAATGCGCGCCGCATTCCAGCGCTGACCCGTCCAGCCCGGCCCTGGCCAGCATGGAACGCGCCAACTCTACATGCGCTGGCTCGCCCGAATGGGAGGCACACGCAAGCGCCAGTTCGCGGTTGCCGAAGCCATAGGCGTCCGCCGTGCCGCTTTCGACCAGCGGCAATGCCTGGATCGCCTTGACCGCGGAGCGCGGAAACACCGGCCTCGAGGTGTCGCCGATCTCCAGGACCGGCTTGCCGTCGGCATCGAAGACCGCGACGGTACCGCGATGCGCGCTCTCGACGATCGCGCCGCGCAAGACTTCGATCAGAACCGGATTTGTCATGAACCCTCCCGCTTGCGCATGACCTCGAAGATCGGAATCGATCTTCGAGGTCATGCGCAGAATCAAAGTGTTACAGCGTCCTTTTGCGCGCCTCAAAAGGTGCGCGGCGCTGTAATGCGGGCGGTTTATCTGATCCGGTCGAGAATGGAAACGTAGTTGGCGACCGCCGCGCCACCCATGTTGAAGATGCCGCCGAGTTTTGCGCCCGGCACCTGGATGCCGCCGGCTTCGCCGACAAGCTGCATGGCGGTCAGAACATGCATGGAAACACCGGTGGCGCCGATCGGATGACCCTTGGCCTTCAGCCCGCCCGATGGATTGACCGGCAGGCGCCCATCCTTGGCGGTCTCGCCGCTCATGGCGAGCTTTGCCCCCTCGCCCGGCTTGGCCAGGCCCATCGCCTCATACTCGATCAGTTCGGCGATGGTGAAGCAGTCATGCGTCTCGACGAAGGACAGATCGTCTAGTGTCACGCCAGCATTCTTCAGCGCCCGGGTCCAGGCCTGTTCGCAGCCTTCGAAGGTCAGGATGTCGCGCTTCGACATCGGCAGGAAATCCTGCACATGCTCATTGGCGCGGAAGGCAACGGCGCGGCGCATCTTCAGTGCCGTCGCGGTGTCGGCTAGGACAAGGGCCGCGGCGCCGTCGGAGACCAGCGAACAGTCGGTGCGCTTCAACGGACCGGCAACGAAGGGGTTCTTTTCGCTTTCCTGGCGGCAGAACTCATAGCCGAAATCCTTGCGCATCTGCGCGTAGGGATTGTCGACACCGTTCTTGTGGTTCTTGGCGGCAATCATCGCCAGCGCGTCCGACTGGTCGCCATAGCGCTGGAAATAAGCCTGCGCGATCTTGCCGAAGACGCCGGCAAAACCCGCCGGAGTATCGCCATCCTCAGGCAGATAGGAAGCCTTGAGCAGGTTCTTGCCGATCTCGGGGCCGGGCGTCGTGGTCATCTGCTCGGCGCCGACCACCAGCACGATGCGGGCAGCGTTGGCATCGATGGCACGGATGCCTTGCCTGACCGCCGCCGAACCGGTGGCACAAGCGTTCTCGACGCGCGTCGCCGGCTTGAAGCGCAACCGGTCGTCGGCCTGAAGCACCAAGCTGGCGGTGAAATCCTGCGCCGAAAAGCCGGCGTTGAAGTGGCCGAGTACGATCTCGTCGACCTCGTCCGGGCCGATGCCGGCATGGTCGAGTGCGTCGGTCGCCACCTTGACGATCAGGTTTTCGAGCGTCTCGCCCTCAAGCTTGCCGAAGCGCGAATGCGCCCAGCCAACGATGCATGCGGTCATGGCGGTCTCCATCCTTGGCGCCAGCCTAGCATGAGGGCTCATGGCGCATTTCGCCTTTATTGTTCAAATATAAACAATCGTGCCCGTGCCGGGAAGGGCCGGAATGGGACAATCGCTTGGTGCAGGCTGGGCGGGTGTCGATTTTTTTGTTGATTGACCCGTCAATAAAAAATAATCCTGCTTCAAAGGACCCTACCTAGATGCCGAAAGTCGGAATGGAACCCCTGCGCCGCAAGGCGCTCATCGACGCGACGATCTCGGCGATCGGCGAACGCGGCTCGCTCGACGTGACCATGTCCGAGATCGCCGGCCGCGCCGGCGTGTCCTCCGCCCTTGCCCATCATTATTTTGGCGCCAAGGATGAGCTGCTGCTGGCGACGATGCGCCACATCCTGGCCGAACTGACCATCGACATGCGGCGCGCCCTTGGCGCCGCCGGCAGCCCGCGCGAGCGCGTTTCTGCGGTCGTGGCCGTCAACTTCTCCGAGCTCCAGTTCCAGCCGGAAACCATCGCCGCCTGGCTCGCCTTCTATGTCGAGGCGCAGAAATCGGCGGCGCTGCGCCGGCTGCTCAAGGTCTATGCTCGGCGCCTGCACTCCAACCTGTTGAGCGGGCTGACCGGCATCCTGCCGAGAGCCGAGGCCGATCGCGTCGCCGAAGCGACCGCGGCGCTGATCGACGGGCTCTACATCAGGCGGGCGCTGAAGGACGGCGTGCCCGACGCCGCGACCGCGATCGCGCTGGTCGAGGACTATCTCGAAACCAAACTCGGTGGACGGCAGACACAGTGACAGCCAAGCGACCCAATTTCCTGATCGTCATGGTCGATCAGCTCAACGGTACGCTGTTCCCGGATGGGCCGGCGGACTTCCTGCATGTGCCGCATCTCAAGGCACTGGCCGCCCGCTCGGCGCGCTTTGCCAACAACTACACCGCATCGCCGCTTTGCGCGCCAGGGCGGGCCTCGTTCATGAGCGGGCAGCTGCCGTCTCGCACCGGGGTCTATGACAATGCCGCTGAATTCGTCTCGTCGATCCCGACCTTTGCCCATCATCTGCGCGCCGCCGGCTACTACACCTGCCTGTCGGGCAAGATGCATTTCGTCGGACCGGACCAATTGCACGGTTTCGAAGAGCGGCTGACCACCGACATCTATCCGGCCGACTTCGGCTGGACGCCGGATTACCGCAACCCCGGCGAGCGCATCGAATGGTGGTATCACAATCTGGGCTCGGTGACCGGCGCCGGCGTCGCCGAGACCACCAACCAGATGGAATATGACGACGAGGTCGTGTTCCTGGCCACGCAGAAACTCTATCAGCTTTCGCGCGAGCAGGACGATGCGGACCATCGGCCCTGGTGCCTCACCGTTTCGCTGTCGCACCCGCACGATCCCTATGTCGCGCGCAAGCAGTATTGGGATCTCTACGAACACTGCCAGGCGCTGGACCCGGAAACCGGGTTCATCGCTCATGACAAGCAGGACACGCATTCGCAGCGGCTGTATCACGCCAGCGACTATCCGTCTTTCGAGATCACCCCTGAACAAGTACGTCGTTCCAGGCGCGGCTATTTCGCCAACATCTCCTATGTCGATGACAAGCTCGGCGAGGTTCTGGACGTCCTGCAGCGAACGCGCATGCTCGACGACACCATCATCCTGTTCTGCTCGGACCATGGCGACATGCTCGGCGAGCGCGGCCTGTGGTTCAAGATGAGCTTCTTCGAAGGCTCGGCGCGGGTGCCGCTGATGATTGCCGGCAAGGGCGTTCGCGCCGGACTGATCGAAGCGCCGGTCTCCAATCTCGATGTAGCGCCGACGCTTTGCGACCTCGCCGGCATCGACATCGGGGCGATCGCACCGTGGACCGACGGCCAGTCGCTGCTGCCGCTTGCCAATGGCGGGCAGCGCGCCGCGCCTGTGCTGATGGAATATGCGGCGGAGGGCTCCTGCGCACCACTCGTTGCGATCCGCGACGGCAGATACAAATTCGTCCATTGCGAGCTCGACCCGCCGCAACTGTTCGATCTCGAGACCGATCCGCTCGAGCGAGACAATTTGGCCGGCGACCCGGCCAATGCGGACTTGGTGGCGGCGTTCATGAGCAAAGTCCGCGCGCGCTGGGACATGTCCGGCTTCGACGCCGCCGTGCGCGAAAGCCAGGCGCGCCGCTGGGTCGTCTATCCGGCGCTGCGCAACGGCGCCTATTACCCATGGGATTTCCAGCCGCTGCAAAAGGCGTCGGAACGCTACATGCGCAATCACATGAACCTCGACAATCTCGAGGAGAGCAAACGGTATCCACGAGGCGAATGATGGCAGACCTACTCGTCCCCTCCCTCGACCATCTCAAGCAGGCCTATGCCGTCACCTCGCGGGCGACACAGATCACGCCGCTGCTGGAATCGGCGGCACTCGCGCGCGAGACGGGCGCCGCCCGCGTGTTCATCAAGCCGGAATCGCTGCAATGGGCAGGCTCGTTCAAGATACGCGGCGCCTATTGGCGGCTGAAGCAGCTTTCGGTCGAAGAGGCGAAGAAAGGCGTCGTCGCCTATTCCTCCGGCAATTTTGCGCAAGGGCTGGCGGCGGCCGGCCAGGCACTCGGCATTCCGGTCACCATCGTCATGCCGATCGATGCACCCGCCGCCAAACGCGACGCCACCGCAGGGTATGGCGCCCGTGTCGTGCTGACCGACCATGGCGAGCGCGCGCGTGAGGAAGTCGCCGCCGCCAAGGCGCGCGAGATCGCCGAGACCGAAGGGCTGGCCCTGCTGCATCCGTTCGACGATCCGGAGATCGTCGCCGGCCAGGCGGGGGCCGGTCTCGAAGCGCTCGACCAGCTTGCCGCCAAGGACGCCAGCGCCGACCTTTTGTTCTGCTCGGTCGGCGGCGGCGGAYTGATCGGCGGCGTTTCGCTCGCCTTCCACTATCTCTCGCCGGCCACCGAGATCATCGGCGTCGAGCCGGAAGGTTTCAACGGCATGGGCTCGTCGCTGGCGCATGGCAGCATCGAGACGATGCCGATCGGCCCGAAGTCGATCTGCGACGGGTTGATGTCACGACGGCCCGGCGACGCTCCGTTCGCGGCGGTCAAGACCGCCGGCGTCCGCGGCATCACCGTCGACGATCAATCGGTACGGCGCGCCATGCGGATCGCCTTCGAGCGCATGAAGCTGGTGCTCGAACCGTCGGGGGCCGCCTCGCTGGCGGCGCTGCTCGGCGGCAAGGTGGATGTAAAGGGCAAGACCGTGCTCGTGATGGCAACTGGCGGCAACGTCTCGCTCGCCGATTTCATTACGCATATGAACGATGGGCTGAAATGAACCATGCTTGAAGCGGATTTCGTCATTATAGGCTCCGGCTCGGCCGGCTCGGCCATGGCCTATCGGCTGTCGGAAGACGGCAAGCATTCGGTGATCGTCGTCGAATTCGGCGGCACCGATGTCGGGCCGCTGATCCAGATGCCGTCGGCGCTGTCGATCCCGCTCAATATGAGCCTCTACGACTGGGGCTTTGCCAGCGAACCCGAGCCGCATCTCGGCGGCCGCGTGCTGGCGACGCCGCGTGGCAAGGTGATCGGCGGTTCGTCCTCGATCAACGGCATGGTCTATGTGCGCGGCCATGCCCGCGACTTCGACCATTGGGCCGAAGAAGGTGCGACCGGCTGGGGCTTTGCCGACGTGCTCCCCTACTTCAAGCGCATGGAGGACAATGACGGCGGCGAGGATGGCTGGCGCGGCCATGGCGGGCCATTGCACGTACAGCGCGGCTCGCGACGCAATCCGCTTTACGGCGCCTTCGTCGAGGCGGGGCGCCAGGCCGGGTTCGAACTGACCGACGACTACAATGGCTCCAAGCAGGAAGGCTTTGGGGCGATGGAGCAGACCATTCGCGGCGGCCGCCGCTGGTCGGCTGCAAGCGCCTATCTGAAGCCGGCGTTGAACCGCAAGAATGTTAGCCTGCTCAAGGGTTTCGCTCGCCGGGTGATCATCGAGAATCAACGCGCCGTCGGCGTCGAGATCGAAGCTCACAAACAGATTCAGGTCGTTAAGGCGCGACGTGAGGTGATCGTCGCCGCATCGTCGATCAATTCGCCCAAGATCCTGATGCTGTCGGGCATCGGTCCGGCCGAGCATCTGAGGGAAAACGGCATCGAAGTGGTCGCCGACAGGCCCGGTGTCGGCCGCAATCTGCAGGACCATATGGAGCTTTACATCCAGCAGGAATCGACACAGCCGATCACGCTGAACTCGGTGCTCAACCCGTTCTCGAAGGCGCTGATCGGGGCGCAGTGGCTGTTCTTCAAGACCGGGCTTGGCGCCACCAACCATTTTGAGGCGGCTGCCTTCGTGCGCTCGCGCGCCGGTGTCGACTATCCCGATATCCAGTACCACTTCATTCCGGCGGCGGTCCGCTATGACGGCAAGGCGGCGGCGAAGTCGCACGGCTTCCAGGCGCATGTCGGGCCGATGCGGTCGAAGTCGCGCGGCTCGGTGACGTTGCGCTCGCCGGACCCGAAATCGAAGCCTGTGATCCGCTTCAACTACATGTCGCATCCTGACGACTGGACGGAGTTCCGCCACTGCATCCGGCTGACCCGCGAGATCTTCGGCCAGAAGGCGTTCGATGGCTACCGCGGCAAGGAAATCTCGCCGGGCGRCCACGTGCAGTCGGATGACGATCTCGATGTCTTCATCCGGGATCACGCCGAGAGCGCCTACCATCCTTGCGGCACCTGCAAGATGGGCCGCGCCGACGACATGATGAGCGTCGTCGATCCGGAATGCCGGGTCATCGGCGTCGAGGGATTGCGCGTCGCCGATTCCTCGATCTTCCCGCGCGTCACCAACGGCAACCTCAATGCGCCGTCGATCATGACCGGCGAGAAGGCTTCCGACCACATTCTCGGCCGCACACCGCTGGCGCCGTCCAACCAGGAACCCTGGATCAATCCGCGCTGGCAGGCATCCGACAGATAGAGCATGATCCGGCGAACATTCCGCCCAAGCGAAGACGATTTGGAGACCTCCATGCGCGCCCAGCCCACGGCATCGCACTATGTCAACGGACGCTATATCGACGATGAGCAGGGCGCGCCGCTGCCGGTCATCTATCCGGCGACCGGCGAGACGATCGCCATGCTGCGTTCGGCGACGCCGAACGTGCTGGAACTCGCCGTCGAGGCCGCGCGTGCCGCGCAGCCTGCCTGGGCGCGGTTGAAGCCGGTCGAACGCGGACGCATCCTGCGCCGCGCCGCCGACATCTTGCGCGCCCGCAACGCCGACCTCGCTCGCATAGAGACGCTCGACACCGGCAAAGCGATCCAGGAGACACTGGTGGCAGATGCGCCGTCGGCCGCGGACTGCCTGGAATATTTCGGCGGCGCAGTCGCCGCCTACAATGGCGAGGCGATAGATCTCGGCGGGCCCTTCGCCTATACGCGGCGCGAGGCGCTTGGCGTCTGTGTCGGCATCGGCGCCTGGAACTACCCGATCCAGATCGCCGGCTGGAAATCAGCGCCGGCGCTGGCCATGGGCAACGCCATGGTGTTCAAGCCGTCGGAAAACACGCCGCTGTCAGCGCTCGCGCTGGCTGAAATCTACAGCGAGGCCGGCCTGCCGGATGGGCTGTTCAACGTCGTGCAGGGCTATGGCGATGTCGGCGCCGGGCTTGTCGGTCATGATGTCGTCGCCAAGGTCTCGGTGACAGGCTCGGTGCCGACCGGTCGCAAGGTGCTGTCGCTGGCCGGTTCGAAGATGAAGCACGCGACGATGGAGCTTGGCGGCAAGTCGCCGCTGATCGTCTTCGATGATGCCGACATCGAGAATGCCATTGGTGGCGCCATGCTCGGCAATTTCTATTCGACCGGCCAGATCTGCTCCAACGGCACGCGGGTCTTCGTGCAGAGCGGCATCCACGACCGCTTCGTCGAACGGCTTGTCGAGCGGACGAAAAAAATCCGCATCGGCGATCCGCTCGACCCCGAAACCCAGATGGGACCGCTGGTCTCCAGAGCGCAGCATGAGAAGGTGGTCGGCTATATCGCGGTCGGCAAGCAGGATGGCGCAGTTCTGGCCTGCGGTGGCAACGTGCCTTCGCTGCAGGGGTTCGACGGTGGCTTCTTCGTCGAACCTACCGTCTTCACCGGCGTCACCGACACGATGCGCATCGCCCGCGAGGAGATTTTCGGGCCTGTGATGAGCGTGCTGAAGTTCGACGGCGAGGACGAGGTGATCGACCGCGCCAACGACACCGAGTTTGGCCTTGCCGCGGGCGTCTTCACGCGCGACCTGCCGCGCGCCCATCGCGTCATCGCTGAGCTGCAGGCCGGCACCTGCTGGATCAATGCCTACAATCTGACGCCGGTAGAGATCCCCTTCGGCGGCTTCAAGCAGTCCGGCATCGGCCGCGAGAATTCGCTGGCGGCACTGGCGCTCTATTCGCAGCTGAAGTCGATCTATGTCGAGACCGGCGACGTGGCGAGCCCGTACTGAACCCAGCCTATGTCGGCTTCTGCGCCGTGCTGTCCAGATACTGGGTCAGCGCACAAACCAGGTGATAGAAGATGCTGGCCGGCACGTCGGTCGCCAGCGAGCGGCCGCGTTCGTCGATGCGGTCGATCCACAGGCCTAGCGGCGCCGGGTCGATGTGCCAACGGAACAGGCGGCCAACGCGTTCCTCGATTTCGGGCTTGAGGTCGGGCCCGCCCGAGCCGTCCAGCGCAATCGCCGCCTTGACCGCTTCGGCCTGCGGCCAACTGCGGGAGACGCGGTCGAGCGGCAGGCCTTGCCTGGAGACGGCGCCATAAGCGAGACCGGTAGCGCGGTTGAGGCCGTTGGCGATGGCCGAGGCATAGAGTTTTCGGGCGAAGCCGCTCAGTTCGGACTGGCCGCTACGCCCGGCGAAATCGACCAGCAGGGACGCCCATTCAAAGTGATGACCGGGCTCGGTCCAGGCCCCCTTCTCGCCGGCGGACGGTTTCCATTCGGCATCGAAATATTCGCCCAGGGTCCAACTTTCGGCGTCGAAGAAATAGCTGCGGAACAGGTCGATGATGCGTGCCGCACGGCGCAGATGGGTGCGCTCGCCGGTCGCCTGATACCAGGCAAGAAAGGCCTCGAGCAGATGCATATGCGGGTTGGAGCGCCGTTCGCCCTCCCCGTCCGATGTTTCGAGGAAGCCAGTCAAGCGGCTGTCCTCGAGATATGTGTCGAGAAAGGCTAAGGTTTCCTGACCAAGCTGCAAGGCGTCGGGATTGCCCGACATATGCGCATGCGCCAGTGCCAGCAGCACGCAGGAATGATCGTAGGCATCCTCGGTGGCGTCGGCCACGGAGCCGTCGACGTTCAGCGTGCGCACCCAGCCGCCTTTGTCGGTGCGGCCATTTTTGGCCACGAAGTCGATGCCGTGGCTGATCAGCCGGTCGGCCGGACCGTCCCAGCCGCGCGCTTTGGCGACGGCGAAGGCATAGACCTGCCTTGCCATGGTGCGCATGCGCTTGGGCTTCATCAGCGGTGAGGCATCAAGGCCGAGCGCTTCGTGAAAACCGCCATGACGCTCGTCGACGCCCGATGTCGACCATAGCGGCAAGGTCTCCTGAAACAGCCAGTGATGCACGCGCCGTCGCCAGGCGCCGCTTTCGATGACGCGGTCATGCGCCGGCGTGAACCGGGTTTCCAGCCGCCCCGATTTCTCGAGCTGTTCGACGATCTTCTTGACGTGCTGGCTGTGGCTGACCGGGGCGACGAAGGTGGCGTCAGTGGTCGAGACGATGGCGACGTCCTTCATGCCGATCGCCGATAGCAGGCGCCCGTCGCTGCGGATGTAGGAGTTCTCGCAGTCAATGGCGACGACATCGCCGATGACGACATTGCCCTGGTCGTCGGCAGGGCCGACATCGAGCAGCGACTGCCAGGAGCCGAGATCGTTCCAGCGGAAGCCGGCTGGCACCATGGCGATGTCTTTTGCCCGCTCCATGATGGCGTAGTCGATCGAGTTCGACGGGATGGCCCCATAGAGTTCCAGCGGCATATAGAGACCGGACAGATCCGATGTCGCCGCTCTGTAGGCCGCTTCGGTGGCCTGCCAGATGTCAGGTTGGAACGCCGCGAAGGCGTCGCGCATGGCGCCGGCGCGAAACAGGAAGATGCCGGTGTTCCAATAGAAATTCCCGGCCTGGAGATAGCTCTGCGCCGTCGCAAGGTCCGGCTTTTCGACAAAGCGCGACACGTCGAAGGTGCCGCCGCTTTCAGCCGCGACTTCGATATAGCCATAGCCGGTCTCGGGCTGCGTCGGCTTGACGCCAAATACCACCAGCCGGCCGGCGCGCGCCGCCTCGGCACCGGCTTCGACACTCTGCCAGAATTGGCGCGGAGTGTTGATCTCGTGATCCGACGGCACCACCAGAACCAGGCTGTCGCCGAACTCGGACAGCGTGCGCAGCGTCGCCAGCGCGACGGCGGCGGCGGTGTTGCGGCCGGTCGGCTCGAACAACGGCCCGCCGCCGGCGAGATCGAGGCCGGCAAGGTCAGCGCGGACGCGGTCGGCATGACGCTCCGAGGCGATCAGGAAGATGGGCGTTTCGCCCTCCGGTCTCGCCGTGAGCCGACGCAAGGTCTTGGCCAGCATCGAGCCATCGCCGGACAGATCGTGGAACTGCTTGGGGTTGTCCTCGCGCGACAGCGGCCATAGCCGCGAGCCGATGCCGCCGCTCATGACAAAACTAACGATCCGCTCGGTCATTCAGGTCTCGCGCTCAGAAGCAATTGGTGACCGGTTGCTACTACACAAGCCTTAAGCGGTGTTTATGCCCTTGGAAATGCGTTTGGATGCAAGCTCGACAAATGCCTTGACCAGGGGCGATAGGTGGCGGCTGCTCGGATAGAGGGCATGCAAGCCGCCGGCCGGTGTCGTGTAGTCCGCGAGAACGTGCTGCAGTCGCCCCTCCTTGATCAGCCCTTCGGCCATCGCCTGGGGCAATTGGGCGATACCGAAGCCGGCGAGCGCGGCTGCAACGACCGCCTGCATTTCATTGGCGGCAAAGCGCCCTGCCACCATGACCGTTTCCTGGCCGTGTGGCCCTTCCAGCACCCAATGGGCGCCTGAGGCCGAAGCGCCTGCGATGACGCATTGATGGTCCGTCAAGTCCGCCGGGCTTTGCGGCGTGCCGTGCCGGGCGAGATAGTCCGGGCTGGCGCCGAGCAGCCGGTGCGTGGAGCCGAGCTTGCGGGCGATCAGCGTCGAATCCTGCAGCATCCCGGTGCGGAAAGCGAGGTCTATGCCGTCCTCGACCAGGTTGAGCCTGTCGTCGGTGAGGCGGAGTTCGACATTGGTCTTCGGATACATTGCGAGAAAGTCGACCACGGCGCGGATCAGGAAATGGCCGCCAAAGCCGACCGGGGCCGAAATGCGAATCGTGCCCGACGGCTCCGCCCTCGCCTCCGCCAGGCGCAGATTTGCCTCCTCGATGGTGCGCAGCCCCTGGCTGCTCTGCTCATAGTAGAGACGCCCGGCATCCGTCAGGTTGAGGCTACGTGTCGTGCGCTGCAGCAGGCGGACCCCGACTTCGCGTTCGAGCGCGGCAATGCGGCGGCTGACCGTCGTCTTGGGCATGGCGAGCAGTCGCGCGGCAGCGGTGAAGCTGCCGGCTTCGACGACGCGAGCGAACACGACGATATCGTTGAGATCGATCATTGTATTCAAAATTGGGACGACGTTTCCCAATTATAGTCAATTATGCATCAATCCGAAAGATCCTAGTTTTGCTGCAGCCAAACAAGAAGGAGCAGACACCATGGCCAGCAAACGAAACATTCTGGTGACCGGCGCGACAGGCCAGCAAGGCGGCGCGGTTGCGCGCGCATTGTTGTCCAGGGGACATCGCGTCAAGGCCCTGACGCGCAAGCCGGACAGTGAGGCCGCACGCCAACTGGCGTTGGCGGGCGCAGAGATCGTGGCTGGCGACCTCGCTGACGCAGCCTCTGTCGTCAGGGCCGCAAAAGACGTCGAGACCATGTTCCTGATGGGCAACAGCTATGAGGCTGGCATGCAGGAGGAAACCCGCCAGGGGATCATCGCCGCAGATGCCGCCAAGGCTGCCGGCGTCGGACACCTGATCTATTCATCCGTTGCCGACGCCAACAAGAAGACCGGCATCCCGCATTTCGAAAGCAAGTATCTGGTCGAGAAGCATGTCGTCGGGCTTGGTATCCCCTACACGATCAGCGCGCCGGTCGCCTTCATGGAGAATGTTGTGGCGCCATGGTCGATCGGCGCGCTCAGCCAGGGCACTCATGCCTTCGCGATGCCTTCCAAACGCGCGCTCCAACTGGTCTCGCTGGCGGACATTGGCGGCTTCGTCGCGGCCTTGGCCGAGCGGCGAGAACAGGTGTTCGGCAAGCGGTTCGATTTCGCCGGGGACGAATTGTCGGGCGAAGAGCAAGCSAAAATCCTGTCCGAGGCCATCGGTCGCCCGATCCGCTATCAGGAAATCCCGCTCGCCGTGGCGCGCCAGCAAAGCGAGGATGCGGCCCTGATGTTCGAATGGTTCGACCGCGTCGGCTACGACGTCGATATCACCGCCTTGCGCAAGGATTTCGCCGAGGTCCGCTGGCACAGTTTTGCCGACTGGGCGCGAGCGTTCGACTGGAGCGCCCTGGAGCAGACCGCTTCCGCCGGCTGAGTACCCTGTCGCTGACAATCGCGAAGTGACTAGGTCCTGCAGCTAGAAAGTCTGGTTGTAGGCGCCGACTTCGGGACTGCGGCGCAGCACGGCGTCGACAGCGTCGAACATCTGCCGGCGACGCTGCGACGACACCGGGCTTTCGACGACGACGACAAGCTCCGGCTTGTTCGACGAGGCGCGCACCAGGCCCCAGGTGCCGTCCTCGGCGACGACGCGCACGCCGTTGACGGTGATCAGATCGATAATCTTCTGGCCAGCGAAACTCGCGCCATCGCGCTTCATCGCCTGAAAATCGGCAACCACCCGCTCGACCACGCCATACTTCACATCGTCGGCGCAGTGCGGCGACATGGTCGGCGTGCCGAAGGTCAGCGGCAGCGCGCGATAGAGGTCGGCCATCGAGCTGGCGGGGCTGCGATCCAGCATCCGGCAGATGGCGATGGCGGTGACCAGCCCGTCGTCATAGCCGCGCCCGATCGGCGGATTGAAGAAGAAATGGCCTGACTTTTCGAAGCCTGCGACGGCGCCGAGCTCGGCGACGCGGCGCTTGATGTAGGAGTGACCGGTCTTCCAGTAGTCGGTGACGGCGCCGTTGGCGCGCAGCACCGCGTCGGTGTTGAACAGGCCGGTCGACTTGACGTCGACGACGAAGGTCGAGCCGGGGTGGAGCAGCGAAATATCACGCGCGAGCATGACGCCGACCTTGTCAGCAAAAATCTCGTTGCCTTCATTGTCGACGACACCGCAACGGTCGCCATCGCCGTCGAAGCCGAGCCCGACATCGGCGCCGGTCTCCAGCACCTTGTCCCTGATGGCATGCAGCATCTTCATGTCCTCGGGATTGGGATTGTAGCGCGGGAAGGTGTGGTCAAGTTCGACATCGAGCGGGATGACCTCGCAACCGATGCGTTGAAGCGCTTCCGGGGCAAAGGCGCCGGCGGTACCATTGCCGCAAGCGGCGACCACTTTCAGCTTTCGCGTGATGCGCTTGTCACGGACCAGATCATCGAGATAGGTCGCGCGGAAATCGCGGACGAAGTCATAGGAACCGCCGCCGGTGAGGTCGAAGTCGCCAGCCAGCACGATCGCCTTCAGGGCGCTCATCTCCTCCGGGCCGAAGGTCAGCGGCCGCGCCGCGCCCATCTTGACGCCGGTCCAGCCATTCTCGTTGTGCGAGGCGGTGACCATGGCGACGGACGGTGTGTCCAGCGCGAACTGGGCGAAATAGGCCATCGGCGACAGCGCCAAGCCGATATCCCTCACCTTTGCACCGGCCGCCATCAGGCCGGTGACCAGCGCCAGTTTGATCGACAGCGAATAGGAACGGAAATCGTGCCCGGTGACGATATCGGGGCCAGCACCGAGACGGCGGATCAGTGTGCCAAGCCCCATGCCGAGCGCCTGGACTCCGATCAGATTAAGCTCCGGCGGCTGCGCGGAGCCGGGATGACCGAACCACCAGCGCGCATCGTATTCGCGAAAACCCGACGCCTTGATCAGCGCCTGGATTTCGAATTCGAAGCTGTTGGGGCGGGCTTCGCCAACGATTTTTGGGGGCAAGACAGCAAAGCTCCAGGCGGCAGAAATACGATCCATCCAGGCGGCGGTCTAGCACACAAGGCTTTATGCCCGGTTTATCCCGGGTGGAAATCCGGGCTTTCCGGGAATGCCCGACGAAAGACGACGAAATGCGACAGAACCACTGCCATTGCCGCTTGCAGGAACGAAGTGCGGCGGCTATAAGCCCGCGGTCTGGTCACGGAGTGTAGCGCAGCCYGGTAGCGCACCTCGTTCGGGACGAGGGGGTCGCAGGTTCAAATCCTGCCACTCCGACCAGAAAAAACAGACACTTAGGTGTTTGTTTCTCCCGACACCCCACAGATTGCTTCGCCTATTTATCCACCGCGCCCACAGTGGTCAGGCGCGTGAACGCGCGGCATGCTCTTGTGGCAGTCCCACGGTCGCCGTCGACCGACATGCAGGGCACTCCTTCGTCTGCAAGCGCAACTCGGTGCGCGAGGGACGACTGTATCCTGCGGAAACAACTTGATGAAAAACTTCGCTACCCATACCATGCCACACCTTGGTGAAATCTGATCAGGAGGTCAGTGGAATCGGTCGGGTTTGAGCCAGTGCAAGGTAGGGAGGATAATCATGGCTTCCGAAGTACAGGCCAATAATGGCGTTAACGTAGAGGCGCTTCTCGCCGCAAAGGAAGCGCTTTCCAACGCCCCGGAGGCCGCGCAATTCAAGTGGCGCGCGGCTTGCGAATGGAAGGACGGCACCCACAGCCACTCGACAGTCGAGAGCTTCTACGGTCTCGGGCAGGACCAGCATCGCAAGACCACGTTCGCATTCGACGCCGACCATCCGGAGGTCTTCGCTTCCTTGGATAAGGGCGCCACGCCTGTCGAATACGTGCTGGTCGGGCTGGCGAGTTGCCTGACCGCCGGCATCGCCGCGGTTGCCCAGAACCGCAATATCCAGTTGAAGTCGGTGAAGGCGACAATCGAAGGCGACATGGATCTCGCCGGCATACTCGGCATCGACAGCGACGTCCGCAACGGCTTCAGCGGCATCACGGTAAAGTACAACATCGACGCCGACGCCAAGCCCGAGGACATCGAGGCTCTCGTCGCTCAGTCGCAGAAGCGATCTGCGGTCTATGACATTGTCACCAATCCGACGAACGTCACGGTCGTGGTGAATTGAAAGGCACTTCGAGCGATAGACTCTGAGAGGGCGCGATTAGTTCCGTCACCACCGTGATCGTCGGTGCAGGGCACGCGGGGCTCGCGATGAGCCGCTGCCTCGCGGAGCGTTCGATCGACCATGTGCTGCTGGAGCGCGGCGAGATTGCCCATACCTGGCGCACCGAGCGGTGGGATTCGCTGCGGTTGCTCACCCCGAACTGGCAGAGCCGGCTACCGGGCTTCCGCTATGACGGCGACGACCCCGATGGCTACCGGACGATGCCAGAGGTGATCGATTTCCTCGGGAACTATGCCAAGGCGATCTCGGCTCCGGTCAGAACCCACACGACCGTCACCTCGGTTCGCAGCGACGGGGCGGGATATCTCGTGCGCACGGATCGCGGCGAGTGGCGGTGCCGGACCGTGGTGCTGGCGTCGGGCGCGTGCAACTTTGCGCGCCTGCCCGATTTCGCCGTCCGCGTGCCGCCGTCGATCACCATGCTGACGGCGCAGTCCTACCGCAATCCGGGTCAGGTCGCCGACGGTGGCGTGCTGGTGGTGGGCGCGTCGGCCAGCGGCACCCAGATCGCTCAGGAACTGCAGCGTTCGGGGCGCCAAGTGACCCTGTCGGTGGGCGAGCACATCCGGGCGCCCCGCGTCTATCGCGGCAAGGACCTGGAGTGGTGGATGGACGCCGCCGGCGTGCTCGACGAGCGCTACGACGAGGTAGACGACATCAGGCGGGCACGACGGGTTCCTTCGCTGCAGCTTGCCGGCACGCCCGACCGCACCACCCTCGACCTCAATGCGCTGGTCGACCTCGGGGTCCGGCTCGTCGGCCGCCTCGCCGGCATCACCGAAGACGGCAAGGCCCAGTTTGCGGGGTCATTGCGCAACATGTGCGCGCTTTCCGATCTGAAGATGGCCCGGCTGCTCGACCTCATCGACGAATGGGCGCGCGACAACGGCCTGGACGCGACGGTCGGGCCCCCGGATCGCCCGCCGGCGACCCATGTCGAGGACAACCCGCCGCTCGGCCTCGACCTCGCCAGCGGCGCGATCAGGACGATCATTTGGGCCACCGGCTACCGTCCGGACTACTCGTGGCTGGAGCTGCCGGTCCTCGACCGCAAGGGTTACGTCCGTCACGACGGCGGGGTTGCCGAACATCCGGGCCTGTACCTGATGGGAATGCAGTTTCTGCGCCGCCGCAAATCTGCGCTGATCGACGGCGCTGGCGACGACGCGCGTGATCTCAGCGCCCATCTGGCATCATACCTGGGGTAGAATTCAATCAAAGACCAGGGAACAGGTCCGTCGCCGCGACACCTCCGAATTCGGTGACCCGCAATCATATTCCCAGGTGCAACTTCGGCTTCCAGAAGGGGCGGAACAACTCAATCTTTGGACAGCGGTTCATCACCACTTTCAAGCCTGCTTCCTCCGCCAACCGGGCGGCAGCGTCATCGCGCACGCCAATCTGACCCCACAGAACCTTGGCGTTGATGGCGATGGCCTCCTCAGCAACGTCCAACAGATCTTCGGAACGGCGAAAAACCTCGACCATATCGACAGGCCGGTCGATGGCCGCCAGCGACGGGTACACCTTAAGCCCTCGGATTTCATCCAGACCGGGACTGGGGTTGACGGGGATCATATCGTAGCCGATCTCGTGCAGCACCCGCAGTACACCATAGGAGAACTTGGTCTTGTCGGGGCTGGCCCCCACCATCGCGATGGTTTTGACCGATTTCAGAATTCCTTGCAGATAAGCCTCCGGATAGGGCTCATCATGGTTCATATGGGTCATTTCTGTTCGTCCAACGGGGTCGCAATATCGGCTTTCAATTCATGCGCGGCCAGGGGGTCAAGGAAGGGGTTGCGGTAGAGCTTGTCGTGACTTTCAACGCCGACCTCCAGCGTGCAGTCGCTCAAAGGGCGGGCGACGCAAAGGATTATGTAGCCATTGTTGATCTGGCGGTTGTTCAACGCCCGCTGCGCTTGCTGATTGACTTTGCCGCTGATTATTTTGGCCGCACAGCTTATGCAGCCGCCATACTGGCACCCGTAGGGCAAATCCACGCCCTGCTCGCGCAAGCTTTGCAAGAGGGGCTTGCGGTGATCGACGTCAAAGGCCGCACCGCCTTGGTTGGCGAGAGTGATGGTGAAGTTGGTCATACCCAGATGTCACTCGTGCAATCACCGCCGGGATAACGGGTTTCATGGCAGCGGCTTGGTCCATTTGGTTCCTTGCCAAAATCGACAACAAATCGCGGATCGATTTCCATGCCGCCGTTTTCGGTATCGCAATTGACCATCAGCATGCATCCGCCATTGGTGCGGATTTCCGGATAGAACTGATTGTCCCAGGTGGAGAAAAGTGAGGTTGTCACATACAGGCGCTTGCCGTCGAGGCTGAGCTGTATCATCTGAGGCCCGCCAGTCACTTTCACGCCATTGACCTCAGGCGCACGGCCGAGAAGTCCGCCCATCCACACTTGTCCGGTAAGCTTGGCATTGTGAGGGTCCGAGATGTCGTACTGACGGATGTCGCCGTGCAACCAGTTACAAAAATAGAGGTATCTATCGTCCATGCTGAGCAGGATGACCGAGATCACGCCCGGAATCGGGATCGGCCATTCGGGATGTGGCTCATTGTCGACATCGATAATTTTTTCCCATTGCCAATCACCCGCCGCATCCTTCCACCAATGGATGATATTTGCTGAAAGGGCCGCGCCAACAAAGCCGTGACTGCTGTCGGGATTGTGGTGGAACCGCACTTCCAGTGGGATCAGGCCATCTTCACCGAGATAGAATGTTTGCTTCGGCTCCTTCTTTTCAAAATCCCAGAAATGGATCTCCCGGCCATATTTCAGATGGCCAACCTCTTCCAGGTCAAAACCGGGCATGAAGGTATTGGGAGCGGCCCACTCCGAACTGACCATTACGTTGTGTCGCGGCTGGTACCAGAAATCATAACCAAACTTGATACCGCCCATGGAGTTTTCCCAACGGCCGACAATCTCGAACTCCTTGCTGAGTTGCAAATAGCCGCCGGGGGCATTGCCCTGAGCGTCGCCAAGCATGGAAACGATGATGTCCGAGCCGAGGCAATGCACCGTGTGCGGTGCCGACAAGTTGGTCCTGGCTTTGATGTCAGCGCCGCTTATGATTTTGAATAGTGTCGGATTGCGGGGATCGGTGCCGCAATCGACAATGTGCAGATTGGACGAGCGCACACCCGGCACAATCAGATATTTCCGCTCCATGCTCGCATCGCCATGGCACGACGAGCAGGCATTCCAGCCCGAGTGATGAAGCTCATCGCCAATCCCCGGCATTTGCAAACGTGAAATCACCTGGCTGTAGGTCGAACTCTCGGGGTCGACATCAATGGTGCACAAATAGTCCGGCTTCTGAATGCCCGTGCCGGTGTAGATGGCAATCGTATAGAGCAGCTTTTCGCGAGGTGCGGTCATCGCCTCGGCTGGGGAAGCATAGCCCGGTCCACAGCAATGATTGGTCATGGGTATGTCCCCAATTTGAACAGATCACTGGGCAGCCCCTACGGGGTCAAGCTGGGATGTTAGTGCATGCTTGGCATTGGCGCTATGGCCGAGGGTGGCTACCGGGGGGACGGAATGCGAACACTCCCCGCTCCTCCCCACGGAAGCCGATGGCCGACGGGCCGATGAACGGGCGACCGGCCAGAACTCGCGTCGCGTTTATCGGAGGCCGAAGAAGCTCAATATCGCAATTACGATGACCACCGCGCCAACGAGCCAAATGATGTTGTTCATAATCGTTCTCCTGTTGCCTTGGGAAGCCCGCGCCTCTGGCGGAGAACGCGGGCCGACCAGCCTTTGCCGGCTGATCTTCAGCAGACACGGATGTCGGCTGTGAGGAGTAGAACAATTAGGCACGTCTAATGTTCCGCCATTTGGCAAATCGAGAGATGGCCTGGTGAATTTGCCTTTGTATTAGCTGCGCTTCATATTTGTAGTTACGGCGGCGACAGAATGCCGGTCAGGTCCGGAGCCAACATGCGCAAATTGGTTGTCACAGCAGCAGTCGCACTTGCCTGCGGTTGCGCGCCCTCGCAGGCAAACGACGAGCGGTCATGCAAGATAGTACCGGCGGCAGCGCAGCTCTCCGGAAAGACCAACTGTAGCGAAGGTGATATCGCTGCGATCTCTGGCATGAGCGGCAAGGAGCTGCCGGAGGCAGTAGCCAGATATTGCGATTTTTGGGGGCAGATCGTTGTGCTGCCCGACGTGAGCGAGACCGACGCGTCGAGACGCATCGTTCTTTGCAAATACCATCAGCGAGAGGCAGCCCCTTCTCAGCCCTAGGCGATGCGATCGCCCCTCTTTCGACATGCCGCAAGCGTTTCGGGCTGGCCCAAGCAGGCCGGAACCAAATTGATCACAGGCAGTTATCCAAACGAAGGGCCAATTCAGGAAATGGAGAAACTGCAATGAAAACAATGATCATGTGCGCGTTGGCGCTTTCCGTCGGCTTGCCGGCCATAGCTTCGGCAGCCGAGGCCGATGTGGTTATCAGAACCCACCATCGACACCACAACAGCGTCAGGATCATCAACGAGGACGGTCAGCGCTTGCATCACCGCCGCCATGGCGAAGTTGCGTTCTATGACCATGGACGCCGGCATCATCGCGGAGACATGGTCGTCGTGAGACGGCATCATCGCCCAGACACCGTCGTCGTGACAGGCTCCGTTTCCACTCACCGTCACTATCGCCACCACCCCGTGGTCATCGAAAACGACGGCTACTGATCGCCCACTGCCTGCCCAAGCGAACACGAAAAGAAAGCCCGCCCCAGCGTCAGCCGGGACGGGCTTTCCCGTTTACCAGTCATTGTTTTAGTGCACTCGACGAACACCAACTTCGAGTGACAGAGAACGTTCCTGAAATTTGCGGGAACCCCGTGTGTTCATGTGGCGATGGGCTCGCCTCTGTGATGGGTTCCGCAGCGATCGGAAACTTTGACGAAGATGGCCGTCGGCTCTAGTAGTTCGATGCATATGATGGAGCCAGTGAAACGGCTGTGCCGGGTGCGGACATGAATCTGATTTCAACGACAGCCTCACCACCGGCTCTTGTGATTGCACTGTTTCTTCTCGCCGGCTGTTCGTCGATCGGCCGAACCGTCGATCCGGCGAAATACGACAGCATGAGCTGCGCCGAGCTCAACAGCGCGATGGGTGTCGTCGCGCGCGACATCTCGCAAACAGCAATCACCCGCGGCAAGGTCGCCAACACCAGCGTCCCACGCTGGCTGCTGGGCGGCGCGCGCGTGAAGGGCGCGGTCGCGGAGCGCGAAACGGCCAGGATCGACCGCCTGAAACAGCAGCAAGCGGCTCTTGCCAGCGCCAGGGCACGCCGATGCACCTCGCCTTCGCAATGAGCTTGAGTTCTCCCGAGCGGGCGCGCTTCAGGCGCTCAGCCTGAAGCGTGTGACGTCGATCGCGGCGGCCATCAGCGTCTGTGTGTAGGCGTGCTGCGGGTTGCTGAAGATCGCCTCGGTCGGCCCCTCCTCGACGATCTTGCCTTGCTTCATGACGATGATGTAGTCGGCCATGGCGCGCACGACCGAGAGATCGTGGCTGATGAAGAGGTAGGACAGTTCGTGGTCGGCCTGCAGCTTGCGCAGCAGTTCGACGATCTGTTTCTGCACCGAGCGGTCGAGGGCCGAGGTCGGCTCGTCCAGCACCACCAGCTTGGGCTTCAGGATCATGGCCCGCGCGATGGCGATGCGCTGCCGTTGCCCGCCGGAGAATTCGTGCGGGTAGCGGTTGCGTGCATTGGGATCGAGGCCGACTTCGTTCAGGGCCTCGACCGCGCGCTGATCGCGCTGCTTGCCCGACAGGTTCGGCTCATGCACCAGCAATCCTTCGTTGATGACCTGGCCGACAGTCATGCGCGGCGATAGCGAGCCGAACGGGTCCTGGAAGACCAGTTGCATCTCGCGCCGCAGCGGCCGCATCGCTTGTCGGTCGGCGGTGGAAATGTCGCGGTCGCCGAAACGGATGAGGCCATCGCTCGGCAACAGCCGCAGCAAGGCGCGGCCGAGCGTCGATTTGCCCGAGCCGGATTCACCGACAATGCCGATGGTCTGGTTGCGCTGCAGCCGGATCGAAATGTGGTCGACGGCGCGCAGCATCAGCGGCTCGCCAGCAAGAAACCCGCCGCCGATCCTGAATGTCACTTCGACATTCCTGCCTTCGAGCACCACCGGGGCGTTGGCGGGCGGCGGCGCCTTGCTGCCGGTCGGCTCGGCCGCCAGCAGCATTTTCGTATAGGCATGCTGCGGATTGACGAAGATGGCTTCCGCCTCCCCCTCCTCGACGACCTCGCCCTGGCGCATGACATAGACGCGATCCGCGAAGCGCCGGACGATGCCGAGATCGTGGGTGATGAAGACGATCGCCATGCCGAGCTTGCGTTGCAGCTCGGCCAGAAGCATCAGGATCTGCGCCTGGATGGTCACGTCGAGCGCCGTCGTCGGCTCGTCGGCGATCAGGATGTCCGGGTCGTTGGCAAGCGCCATGGCGATCATGACGCGCTGGCGCTGGCCACCCGACATTTCGTGCGGGTAGGATTTCATCCGCCGCTCGGGATCGGGGATATGCACGAGGCGCAGCAGCTTGAGCGCCTCTTCGTGCGCCTCGGCGGCATTCAAGCCCCGATGCCGGCGGATCGGTTCGATCAGCTGGTTGCCGATCGAATAGAGCGGATCGAGCGAGGTCATCGGCTCCTGGAAGATCATGCTGATCTTGGCGCCGCGGACCTTGTTCAGTTCGGATTTGCTCAATGTCAGAAGGTTGCGGCCGCGATAGTCGACACTGCCGGTGGCTTCGCCATTCGACGCCAGCAGGCTCATCGCCGCCATCATCGTCTGGCTCTTGCCGGATCCGGACTCGCCAACCACGGCAACGGTTTCGCCTGCATTGACGTGGATGTTGATACCCTTCACCGCCTCGACCGCGCCGTCGAGCGTGCGAAAGCGGACGCGCAGGTCCTTGACGCTGAGGATCGTTTCGGAAGCAGCCATCTCAGCGGTCCTTGGGGTCGAGCGCGTCGCGCAGGCCGTCGCCGACGAAATTCAGGGCGAACAGCGTCGAGACGAGGAAGAAGGCGGGAAACAGGAGCAGCCAGTTGGCGGTGCCGATGTTCTTGGCGCCGACCGAGATCAGCACGCCCCAGCTGGTCATCGGCTCCTGCACGCCGAGCCCGAGGAACGATAGGAAACTCTCCAGGATGATGACCTGTGGCACCAGCAGCGTCATGTAGATCACCACGGGACCCAGCAGGTTGGGAATGACGTGGCGCAGCAGGATGCCGCGCTGGCCGACGCCCATGGCTTCCGCCGCCTGGACATATTCCTGGCGGCGGATCGACAGCGCTTGGCCGCGCACGATGCGGGCCATGTCGAGCCACAGCACGGCGCCCACGGCCAGGAACATCAACACGAAGTTGCGGCCGAAGAACACCACCAGCATGATGACGAAGAAGATGAAGGGTAAGGAATAGAGCACATCGACGATGCGCATCATCACCTCGTCGACCTTGCCCCCGGCAAAGCCGGCCGCCGCGCCATAGACGACGCCGATGACCACCGCCACGACGCCGGCGAGCAGACCGATGGCCAATGAGATGCGCCCGGCCATCAGCGTGCGCGACAGGAGATCGCGGCCGGTGTTGTCGGTGCCGAACAGGAAATACTGCTGCTTGACCGAGGCGCTCATCGTCACTTCGAGGCCGTCGGGCGACTTGCTTTCGATCTTGGTGTCGTCAAAGGCGTCGGAACGGTCGAGATAGCGGATGTTGCGGTCGTCGATCGGCTTGGTCGACTTGACGGTGACGAAGACCTGGTTGCCTTCCTGCCGCCATTCCTTGATGTCGACACGCATGCGCTTGATCGCTTCGGTGAGCGCCGTCTCGATCATCTCGGCCTTCGGATAGGCCGACAGGCTGGGCGGCATGCGCACATAGTCGGCATAGATGGTGGTGTATTGATGCGGCACGAACCAGGGTCCGAACACGCTGACGACACCGATCAGGGCAAGGTAATACAGACTGAACATGGCGGCGCGATTGGCCTTGAGGCGCGCCCAGGCGTCCRCCCAGAGCGAGCGGCCGATGACGGCGGGAGCCGTGGCTGCAATGTCAGTCATAGCGCACCCTCGGGTCGACGACCGCGTACATGACGTCGACGATCAGGTTGAAGACGATGGTAAAGATGGCGATCACCACCACCGTTCCCATCACCAGCGTGTAGTCGCGGTTGAGCGCGGCATCGACAAAATAGCGGCCGACGCCCGGAATGGAGAAAATCGTCTCGACGATGACCGAGCCGGTCAGCAGCGCGGCGGCTGCCGGGCCGGTGAAGGAGACGATCGGCAGGATGGCGCCGCGCAGCGCGTGCTTGACCACCACCGACCAGTCGGAGAGGCCGAGCGCGCGGGCTGTGCGGATATGATGGGACCGTAAGGATTCGATCATCGAGCCACGCATCAGCCGGGCGACGATGGCGATCTGCGGCAGAGCGAGCGTCAGCACCGGGCCAACCTTGTTGATGAAGGCGCCATCGCCCCATCCGCCGATCGGCAGGAGCTTCCAGGTCAGCCCGAACAGGAGCTGGATCACCGGCGCGATGACGAAGGTGGGGATTGTGCTGCCGGCGGTTGCCAGCGCAATCACAGTATAGTCGCCAAGCTTGTTCTGGTTGAGCGCGGCAATGGTGCCGAGCACCGAACCGAGCAGAAGTGCAAGGACAAGCGCCGAGGTGCCGAGCTGGATCGAAATCGGCAGCCCCTTGGCGAACAGTTCGGTGACGGTGAAATCCGGCATGTTGTAGCTCGGTCCGAAATTGCCGCGCAGCAGATTGCCGAGATAGTGGACATATTGCAGCCAGAGCGGATCGCCTAGGCCGAATTGCGCTTCCAGATTGGCCCTGATCTCGGGGCTCAGCCCTCGCTCCTGGTTGAACGGGCCTCCCGGCGCGACGCGTATCAGGAAGAACGCCATGGTCACGATGACGAACAGCGTCGGAATGGCGGTCAAAAGCCGCCTTAGTACATATCGCAGCATCGGTGCCCCGCTTGATCCAGAGCAGCGCGCGTCCAGTTGGACGATTGCACTCTAGCCTTCAAATCTTCGCACCGACATTGCCGAAAAGCGATTCCGGTTCCCGGGCCGATGCGATGGCAAACCAGCGCCGCCGCGCATTCAATGCGCGGCGGCTTGGCCAGGGATCAGTCCTTGCTGATGAAGCGCGACGGATGCACATCCATCACATTGTCGTCGAAGCCATGCAGCTTCGAGGAAACGATATCGTGGAAGCTGTAGTAGAGAAGCGGAATGTTACCGACGTCATCGACAAGGATGCGCTCGGCCTCAGTAAGGTCCTTCATGCGCTCTTCTGGCTTGCCACCGGCAGCCGCCGCCTTGTCCATTGCCGCTTCATATGCCGGGCTGACATAGCTCGAATAGTTGTTGCCGCTGGCCTTGCGTGTGATGCCGAGGAAGGTCTCGGGATCCTTGTAGTCGGCGATCCAGGCGGCACGCGCCACGTCGTAATTGCCCTTCTGCTCGAGGAAGGAATAGTGGGTCTTGGTGTCAGTGTTGAGCAGCGTGACCTCGACGCCAAGCGGCTTCAGCTGTTCCTGGATGGCGACCGCGGTGTTCTTGTGGTTTTCCGAGGTGTTGTAGCGGATCTCCATCTTCAGCGGATGCTCGGGGGTATAGCCGAGTTTCTCGAGGATTTTCTTTGCGGCGTCCTCGCGGTCGATCTGCGGCATGTCGGCGTATTTGGCCATTGCCGGCGTGTAGCCGGCTATGCCCGGAGGCACCATCGAATAGCCAGGCAGCATCGAGTTCTGCCAGACCTTTTCGGCGATGAAATCGCGGTCGATCGCCATCGAGATGGCGTTGCGCAGCTCGACATTGTCCCAAGGCGCCTTGTCGGTCTTGATCGCATAGTAGTAGGTGCCGAGATACGGTCCGACGCGGACCTGAGCGCCGAACTTGGCCTTGAGGTCAGCGAGCTGTTCGGTCGGCAGGTCGCCGTAACTGTCGAGTTCGCCGGCCTCGAAGCGCTTCATCGCCGATGAACGGTCTTCGGTCGGGATATAGTTGACGACGTCCATCTTGACGGTGGCGGCGTCCCAGAATTTCGGATTCTTGACCAGCTTCATGTGGTCGTTGGGAATCCACTCGGCCAGCGTATAGGCGCCGTTCGAAACGAGATTGCCCGCCTTGATCCAGTCGGCGCCGAGCTTTTCGATTGAGGCCTTGTTGACCGGATAGGTGGCCTGGTGGGTCAGCATCTCCAGGAAGTAGGGCGTCGGCGCCTTCAGAGTCACTTCAAGGGTGTTGGTGTCGATCGCCTTGACGCCCAAATCCTCGGGCTTGCCTTTCTTGGTGTTGACTTCCTCGGCGTTCTTCACGGGATAGAGCATGGAAGCGTATTCGGCGGCGGTGGCCGGATCCTCCAGCCTACGGAAGGAGTAGACGAAGTCGTCCGCCGTCACCGGGCTGCCATCCGACCACAAGCCGTCCTTGCGCAGCTTGAAGGTGTAGACGGTGCCGTCATCCGATACGGTCCAGCTTTCGGCGGCGCCCGGTATGAGGTTCGTCTTCTGATCGTGCATGACCAGTCCCTGGAACAGGTCGCGAATGATATCGGCTTCGTAGACGGTCGAGGTCTTGTGCGGGTCGACCGTCTCCGCCTCGGCGGCGGCGCCTCTGTTGTAGACGGTCTCGGCGAAAGCCGGCGTGTAGAATGTGCCGGCTGCCAATGCCATCGTCGTGGCGAACACCGTCGCCTTCAGCATGTTTCTCAGCATGAAGTTCTCCCTGTCGGCGCTGCCGTCGGCGCGCCTTTGAGTGTTGACGCCCCGGAGCCGATGTCTGACCCCTTTGAGCGCGCCGCCGGTTCCCTTCCTGCGGCTGGTGCCCAGACACTAACGCGGAGAATTTTTATTTCAACAGACTCTCTGGGTCACCCAAAGTAAGGCGGCACGAAAGTTGTGCCGTGACGGCCGAAACACCAGCCGAAACCAGAAGCTTGACTTGGTTTCCTCATCTCGACGCCATTCTTCACCCGGAATCTGTGGCCGCGCCAGTTTGCCGGAATGTGTTAATGCGTTCTTAAGCAACCATAAGTTACATTATGGGTGCCTTTTATACGATTCCATCTCAGACGCGTGGCAGTCATGAGTACCTGGACAAGTAAATCAATAGAAATCCGTCAGTTAATGCGGAAATTTCAAGAAGAATCCGGTACTTCTGCGGTTGAGTTCGCACTGCTCTCGCCCATCTTCATCCTCCTTCTACTCGGAATGGTTGCATACGGCATATATTTTGGCGCCGCAAACTCGATCCAGCAGATCGCGGCGGATGCGGCCCGCACAGCAATTGCCGGACTGAACCAGACCGAGCGCCAGACGCTCGTCGCCAGCTTCGTCACCAACAATGCCGGCGGGTATCCCTTCGTGGATGCCAGCAAGTTGACCTACCAGGCCAACGACAGCACGGCCGACGGAAGCCAGTTCGTGGTGTCCATCCAGTACGATGCCCGCAACCTGCCGATCTGGAATCTCTTCCCGGGCATTGCCATGCCGGGAAGTACGATCAAGCGCCAGTCAACGATAAGGGTCGGGGGCATCTGAATGCTGCTGCGGGCTTGCGATGCGATCGGCCGGCTCGCCCGATTGATGCTGGCCGACAGACAGGCGAACATCGCCGTCATGACCGCGTTGAGCGCGCCGGTCGCGCTGGCGCTGGCTGCGGTGGCAATCGACGAAGCCTCGATCTATACCGAGCGCCGCGAAGCCCAGGCAATGGTGGACCTTGCTGCGATCACCGCTGCCTCGAACATCACCAAAGTCGACACCGCTGTCGTGACCACGCTGACCGACAACGGCATGCCAGGCGTGGTCGTTCAAGGCTCGGGACAGACGATCGCGCCGGCCGTCGGCAAAACCGTCGTGTCGGTCACGCCCGGCCGCTACGCGGCATCAACCGCCAATGTCAGCCAACGCTTCCAGTCCGGCGTAACGCCCTACAATGCCGTCCGTGTCACCCTGAAGAAGATCCCTGCCCGCTATTTCGCGAGTTCGCTGCTCCCCACTCCCGTCATCGGCACCGAGGCCACCGCCAGCATGACGCCGCAGGCGACGTTCTCGGTCGGGTCGAGGTTGCTCAGCGTCAATGGCGGCATTCTCAACGCGCTGCTCAGTGGACTTCTCGGCGGCAACATCTCGCTCAGCGTCATGGACTACAACGGGTTGATCTCGGCCGATGTCAGCGTGCTCTCGTTCATAGACGGTCTTGCCACACAATTGAGCCTGACCGGCGTCACCTATTCGGACGTGCTGGCATCGAATGCGACTGTCGGCCAGATCGCCGCCGCCATGGCCAACGTGCCCGGGCTTGGCAACACGGCCAAGCTGGCGCTGCAGACCATCGCCTCGAAATCGACCAGCACGGGCAAGATCCCGCTCAACAAGCTTGTCGATCTCGGTTCAGTCGGCAGCTTGGCTCTCGGGCAAAGACCAACCGGCCTTGGGCTAGACACCAACGCCATGGGCATGCTGACCGCTGCCGCCGTACTGGCCAACGGCACCAACCAGGCCCAGGTCAATCTTGGCGCCACCGTACCCGGGCTTCTGTCCACGGCGCTTACCATTGCCATTGGCGAGCCGATGCAATCTTCGCCATGGCTGGCGGTCGATGGCATCGGAACCGTGGTGCGCACCGCCCAGACGCGCATCAAACTGGTTGCCAGCGTCGGTGTCGGCACGCCCGGTCTCGGCGGCGGTATCAGTCTGCTGGCCGTCAATCTGCCGCTCAATGTGGAAGTCGCCTATGCCGAAGCCAAACTGACCGACATCACCTGTCCGACCGGGCCTTCCAGCATCAATGTTTCCATCGCCGCGCACCCGGGTATCGCCTCGCTGCATCTGGCCAACAGCAACAGTTCAGGCTTCGGCGATTTCAGTCAGCCGCAGACGTTCACCGACGCGGAGATCGCGGATGTGAGCCTCCATATGCTGCTGATCAACATTCCGCTGATACAGGTGATGGGTTCCGCCGCCACCGCGATCACCAACAATAGCCCGACGACGTTGAACTTCAATGCGACCGACATCGCCAACAAGACGGTCAAGACCGTTTCGACGCGCAACATATCGCAGTCGCTGACCACATCGCTGGTCGGCAACCTGTCGCTTTCGGTCAATGCGCTTGGTCTCGGAATCGATCTGACCGCACTGCTCGCAACGGTGAAGCCGGCAGTCATGGCCGTGCTGAACGGCGTAACGGCGCCGGTCGACGACCTGCTCTACAACGTGCTTTCGGCGCTCGGTATCGGCGTCGGCCAGGCCGATGTGCGTGTCACCGGTGCGACCTGCGGGCGCGCGGTTCTCGTTCAATAAGGCATCAGCAGCCCAAGCGGGATCACCTTCCTCGCAAGCGGCGGCCGAAGCACTGAATCAGTCGAGCTGACCAAGGAAACAGCCAAGCGCCGGCAGCGAGATCTGGCTCTCTTCAACAACCCCGCGGCCACCATCAATAGCCACGACAGCTCCTGTATCCGGCGGCAACGGCCAATTCGCCGGCTCCTCGGCGAAGTTGAAGACACAGAGAAGTTTCTCACCGCCGTCTTCGCGGATGAAGGCGAGAATTTCGCCGTCCGCATCGAAAAACTGGATCGAACCGCCGACCAGCGCCGGATGCCCCCTGCGCAAGGCGAGCATGGTCCGATAGAAGGCGAGCACCGAGGCGGTGTCGGCGTTCTGGACGTCGACCGCGCGGTCGCGATGGCTGGCCGGTATCGGCAGCCACGGTTTACCGGTGGAGAAGCCCGCATTGTCGGCACCGGCCTCCCAGACCATCGGCGTGCGACAGCCGTCCCTGCCCTTGACGCCCGGCCAGAAGCGGATGCCAACGGGATCGCGCAGATCCTCGAAGGCGAGTTCCGCCTCCTCCAGGCCGAGTTCCTCGCCCTCGTAGAGACAGATCGATCCGCGCAGGCAGGAGAGCAGCATGATCGAGAACCTTGCGACCGTATCGGGATCGCTGTCGGGCCTCGTCCAGCGGGTGACGTGGCGCACCACGTCATGGTTGGAAAACGCCCAGCAGACCCAGCCGTCGGACACCGCCGCCTCGAAGGCTTCGACACAGCCCCGCACATGCGCCGCCGAGAATTGTGGGCCAAGCAGGTCAAAGGTGTAACACATATGGAGCTTGTCGCCGCCGGTGGTGTAGGCGGCGAGCGTCTGCAAAGAGCGGCCTTCATCGCCGATCTCGCCGACGGCGGCGCGGTCGTCATACTCGTCGAGCAGCGCCCTGAAGCGCTTGAGGAACGCCAGGTTTTCCGGCTGCGTCTTGTCGAACAGATGTTCCTGGTAGAGGTAGGTGTTGGTCTCGCTGTTGGTGCCGGCGACGCTTGACGCCAAGGGTGGATTGCTGCGCAGCCAGCGGTCGTGGACATAGTAGTTGACCGTGTCGAGCCGAAAGCCGTCGACGCCACGCTCCAGCCAGAACCGTACCGTTTCCAGAAGCGCGTCGTGGACCTCCGGATTGTGGAAATTCAAATCCGGCTGAGAAGCGAGAAAATTGTGCATGTAGTACTGCCGGCGGGTCGAATCCCACTCCCAGGCCGGGCCACCGAAGACGGAGAGCCAGTTGTTGGGCGCGCCGCCATCGGGCTTGGTATCGGCCCAGACATACCAGTCGGCCTTGGGGTTGTCGCGGCTGGAGCGGCTTTCGACGAACCATTCGTGCTTGTCGGATGAGTGCGACAATACCTGGTCGATGATGACTTTCAGGCCGAGCCGATGCGCCTCGGCGACCAGCGCATCGAAATCCTCCATGCCACCGAACATCGGATCGACGGCGCAATAGTCCGACACGTCGTAGCCCATGTCAGCCATCGGTGACTTGAAGAAGGGCGACAGCCAGATGGCGTCGACACCAAGGGAGGCGACATGCTCCAGGCGGTTGGCGATGCCGCGCAGATCGCCGCTGCCGTCGCCGGTCGTATCCTGGAAGGAGCGCGGATAGATCTGATAGATGACGCAGCCACGCCACCATCCGATCCGGTCACCTGCCGCCATTGCGCTTCTCCCCTGTGCCGGCCTGTGCAGCTGCGCGTTCGATCATGAAGATCACCGACCGCCCCGATACCGGCCGCTCGATGTCGGCCGCCTCAGCCGTTTCAATGGCCGGCTCCCAGAAAAATCCCTCGCGAGGCGGCAGGGTGAAAATGCAGGCCCGGCGGTCGCCGTTGATGAGCACCGCAAGACGGCGTTCGTCATCGCTGTCGCCGCCCAGGATCATGACCAGGCGGTGCCGCTGCGGGTCCTGCCAGCTTTGTTGGTCGAGCGGCGCGCCTGTTTCGGTCAGCCATGCGACGTCCGCTATGTCGGAATTTCCTGGTGGCCGGCCCGTGAGAAAGCGCGTGTCGGAGAGTGCCGGCACCGCTCGGCGCAGCGTCGAAAGCAGGACCGTGTAATGCTCCAGCGCCTGGTCGCGCCCGGCCCAGTCGAGCCAGGTGATCGCGTTGTCCTGCGCATAGGCATTGTTGTTGCCCTGCTGGCTGCGGCCGAATTCGTCGCCGGCCGTCAGCATGATGGTGCCGCGCGAGGCAAACAAGGTGGCGAGCAGCGCGTGCTGATCGTTGAGGCGCGCCGTAGCTACGGCCGGCTTGTCCGCATCGCCTTCCACGCCGTTGTTCCAGGACAGGTTTTCATTGTGGCCGTCGCGGTTCTGCTCGCCATTGGCCTGGTTGTGCTTGCGCTCGTAGCGCACGATGTCGGTCAGGGTCATGCCGTCATGGGCGGCGATGAAATTGACCGTGCGGCTGGCGCTTTGTTCGTTTGCCGCAAACACATCGGACGAACCGGAAAGCCGGGTCGCCAGTGCGCCGACCATGCCGGCGTCACCGCGCCAGAAGCGCCTGATATCATCGCGATACTTGTCATTCCATTCGAGGAAAGGCGGCGGAAAATTCCCGAGCTGATAGCCATCCGGACCGATGTCCCAAGGTTCGGCGATCAGCACGCGATCGGCCAGCAGCACGTCCTCGCCCATCGCCTTCAGCAACGGCGCCTCGTCGTCGAATGTCCCTTCGACCCGTCCCAGAATGGGCGCCAGGTCGAAGCGGAAACCATCGACGCCGGCATAGCGGACAAAATGGCGAAGCGTGTCGAGGACCATCTCCCCAGCGATCGGGTGGTCGCATGCCACCGTGTTACCCGTCCCGGTGTCGTTGGCCAGCCTGCCGTCCGGCGTGTGCCGGTAATAGGCCTGGTTGTCGAAACCGCGCAGCGACAGTGTTGGCCCGAGCCGGTCGCTCTCGCCGGTGTGGTTGAAGACAAGGTCCAGAATGACGCCGATGCCGGCCTGCCGTAGCGCGGCGACCGCGTTCCGCAATTCCATGATGCCGCCAGGCGCAAGGCGTGGATCAAGCGCCATGAAGGTGACGGGATTGTAGCCCCAGGCGTTGCGCAGCCCGAGCGGCGGCAGGTGCCGTTCATCGATCGACGCCGTCACCGGCATCAATTCGACAGCACTGACGCCGAGCTTTTTCAGGTGCTCGATAACCACAGGATGGGCGAGAGCAGCGACCGTGCCGCGCAGGTTCTCGGGAATGTCCGGATGCAGCATGGTGAAGGCGCGCACCGGCACTTCGTAGATCAGGCCGCCGGGCTGGAACAGCGGCGGCGCTGCCGGCACTGGTTTCGGCAAGGCAGCGGCAATGGCCTTTGGCATCAGCGGCGCGGTATCGAGGCCCTCGCCCCGGCGCCGGGTCAGCTGCCAGTCATAGGCGTAAGGCCTGTCGATCCCGAGGGCGTAGGGATCGATCAACATTTTTTCGGGGTCGAACCATAGGCCGCGATCCGGCGCATAGTCGCCATCGGCGCGAAACCCGTAGCGGGTGCCTGGGCCAAGACCGGCGACGAAGAGCGCATGCACGCCCTCGCCTTCCAGCTGCAGCTCAAGCCGTTCGATTTCCTGGTTGCCCTGCTCGTCAAAAATCGAGACCCAGAGCCGACGGGCGGCCTGCGACCATGCGGCAAAGCGAATGCCGCCCTCCGAAACAAGCCCGCCAAATCGCGGCCGCTGATCGGCCGGCATCGCAGATTTCATTAAGTGATGACACTCGGCTTGGCGCGGCCGGTATGGCTGCGAATCCCTGCAATATCATCGGCCGCCGATATCAGATCGGCAAGGGCGGCCTGGGTATCGAGATCGTGCCTCGACGTGTCCGGCTCGTAGCGCTCGATATAGACGCGCAAAGTCGCGCCCGACGTGCCGGTGCCGGAAAGCCTGAAGACGACGCGCGAACCGCCCTCGAACAGCACCCTTATGCCCTGGTGTTCGCTGGTCGAACCATCGACCGGATCGTGATAGGCAAAGTCGTCGGCGCTGGCGATCGTCATGCCGCGCACCTTGGTCCCCGGCAATGAACCGAGCTTGGCGCGAAGTTCGTCGATCAGCGCGTTGGCGCGGTCACTCTCGACCTCCTCATAGTCGTGGCGCGAATAGTAGTTGCGGCCATAGGTCGCCCAATGCTCGGTGACGATCTGCTTGCAGCTCTCACCGCGCGCGGCGAGGATATTGAGCCACAGCAGCACCGCCCACAGGCCGTCCTTTTCGCGGACATGGTTGGAGCCGGTTCCGGCACTTTCCTCGCCGCAGATCGTCGCCATGTCGGCGTCGAGCAGGTTGCCGAAGAACTTCCAGCCGGTCGGAGTTTCATAGATGCCGATGCCGAGTTTTTCGGCGACGCGATCGGCCGCGCCACTGGTCGGCATCGAGCGGGCGATGCCCTTCAGGCCTTCGCGGTAGCCGGGAGCCAGGCGGGCGTTGGCGGCAAGCATGGCGACAGAATCCGACGGCGTGACGAATATGCCCTTGCCGATGATCAGGTTGCGGTCGCCGTCGCCGTCGGAGGCGGCGCCGAAATCCGGCGCGTCCGGCCCCATCATCTCGTCATAGAGATGCTTGGCATGGACGAGGTTGGGGTCCGGATGGTGACCACCGAAATCGGGCAGCGGCTTGAAGTTGCGGCAGGTGCCGTTGGGCGCGCCAAGCCGGTTTTCCAGGATCTCCTTGGCGTAGGGGCCGGTCACCGCGTGCATGGCGTCGAAGCGCATGCGAAAGCCGTATTTGAAATTGGCGCGGATGGCGTCGAAATCGAACAGGCTTTCCATCAGCTCGGCATAGTCGGCGACCGGATCGATGATCTCGACCGTCATGCCGCCGGCCTTGACCGTGCCGATCTTGTCGATGTCGATCGCCTCGATATCGGTGGTCTTGAAGCTCGCAATCGTCTTGGTTTTTTCGAAGATCGCGTCGGTCAGCTTTTCCGGCGCCGGACCGCCATTACCGGCATTGTACTTGATGCCGAAATCCTCGTGCGGACCGCCCGGATTGTGGCTGGCCGACAGGATGATGCCGCCGAAGGTCTTGTATTTGCGGATGACATGCGAGGCGGCCGGCGTCGACAGGATGCCACCCTGCCCGACCATCACCTTGCCGAAGCCGTTCGCGGCGGCCATGGCGATCGCCTTCTGGATGACCTCGCGGTTGTAGAAGCGGCCATCGCCGCCGATCACCAGGGTCTTGCCCTTGAACCCGTCGAGCGCGTCGAAGATCGACTGGATGAAGTTCTCGGCATAGTGCTCCTGCTGGAACACCGGCACCTTCTTGCGCAGGCCCGAAGTACCGGGTTTCTGGTCGGAATAGGGTTTGGTGGGGACGGTCCGTATCATGCTTCAGGCAACCCTTTTCGAAAGCAGCAAGCGATAGAGTTCGACGTATTTTTCGGCGCTCTTGTCCCAGGAAACATCGGCTTTCATGCCCTGGCGCTGCAGCGATTCCCAGACCGCTGGACTGGCATGTGCGTCGACGAGGCGGCGCACGGCGTGCAGCAGGGCGCCGCCATTGTTGGGCGCGAACTGGAAGCCGGTCGCGACGCCGGCCGAGACGGCGGCCTCGTTGGCATCGATGACCGTATCGGCCAGGCCGCCGGTGCGGGCAACCAGCGGCACGCAGCCATAGCGCAGGCCGTAAAGCTGCGTCAGCCCGCAGGGTTCGAAGCGCGAGGGAATGACAATGGCGTCGCAGCCGCCTTGCATGATGTGCGACAGCCCCTCGTCATAGCCGATGACGACGCCGATGCGGCCACGATGTCGAGCCGCGGCGGCGAGCAGTGCGCCTTCGAGGCCGGCATCGCCCGAACCCAGGATGGCCAGCCGCGCGCCCCTGGCAACGATGCCGTCGACGACCATTGCCAGTATGTCCATACCCTTTTGCCAGGTCAGGCGGCTGATGACGCAGACGATCGGGCTGTCGTCGCGCTCGAGGCCGAAGCGGTCCTCCACGGCAGCCCTGTTGGGCGCGCGCGCCTTTAGCGTCGCGGCCGTATAGTCGGAGACCAGATGCTTGTCGGTTTCCGGGTCCCAGATGCCGGTGTCGATGCCGTTGACGATGCCATAGAGATCGCTGGAGCGCATGTTGATAAGGCCGTCGAGGCCCATGCCGAATTCGGCCGAGCGGATCTCCTGCGCGTAGGTCGGACTGACCGTGGTGATTGCCCAGGCCGCCTGCAGGCCGGCCTTGAGGAAGCCGACGCCGCCATAATATTCGACGCCGTCGAGCGCCATCGCCACCGCCGGCAAGCCAAGCTCGCCGAAGATGCCGGCGCCGAACTGACCCTGGAAGGCAAGGTTGTGGACGGTCATCATCGAGGGGACGCCGACCGCCTTGCCGTAGCGCATGTAAGCCAGCGTCATCGCCGACTGCCAGTCATGGGCATGGACGATGTCGGGCTGGTAGCCGGAGATGGCCCCGCCGGCGATGTCGCCGCCGACCTGGCTCAGCGCCGCGAAACGCCGCCAATTGTCAGGCCAATCGACGCCGGTCGCATTGCCATAGGGGCCGCCGGGACGGTCGAACAGATGCGGCGCGTCGAGCACGAACAGTTCGAGCCCGGCGAGTTGGATGGAATGGACGGAGGCCTTGGCGCCCTGCAGCAAGGGATATTGCAGAACGGCCTTCTTTTTCTTGAAGGCCGCCATCACGGTCGGAAAGCCGGGAATAAGCGTGCGCATGGTCACGCCCTTGGCCGCCAGCGCGATGGGCAGCGCACCGGTCACGTCGGCAAGCCCGCCGGTCTTGATCAGCGGAAAAATCTCGGGCGTGACCGACAGAACCTGCATGCGCCTACAATCCGATCCTGTCTGTCCTAGAGCCCTTTGTCTTGACCCAATTCCGGACGGAAAACCGTTTCACACTTTTCCTGGAATTGCTCTAAAGCGCCAGCTTGTCGATCATGTCCTGGGTGACTAGGCAGATGCCCTTTTCAGAAACACGGAAGCGCTTGGCGTCGAGGACGGGGTCTTCGCCGACCACCAGCCCTTCCGGTATCCTAACACCATGGTCGATGACAACGCGCTTCAACTTTGCGTTCCGGCCGACATGAACGTCGGGCAGCATGACCACTTCTTCGAGCGTCGAATAGGAATTGATGCGCGCCCCAGTGAAGATCAGGCTTCTCTTCAGCGAGGCACCCGAGACGATGCAATCGCCCGAGACCAGCGAGGAGACGGCGGAGCCGCGGCGGCCATCCTCGTCATGCACGAACTTGGCCGGCGGCTTCAATTCGGCGTAGGTCCAGATCGGCCAGTCGCGGTCGTAGAGGTCAAGTTCCGGCGTGACGTCGGTCAAATCGATGTTGGCTTCCCAATAGGCGTCGACCGTTCCGACATCGCGCCAGTAGGCCTCGTTCTCGGCGGTCGAACGGACGCAGGACTTGGCGAAGCGGTGGGCGATCGCCTTACCGTTCTGGACGATATAGGGAATGATGTCCTTGCCGAAGTCGCGACTCGAGCCCGGCTCGGCGGCGTCGCGGCGCAGCTGCTCCATCAGGAACTTGGTCTTGAAGACGTAGATGCCCATCGAGGCCAGCGCGAACTCCGGCCTGTCGGGAATGCCGGGCGGATCGGCGGGCTTTTCGACGAAGGCGATGATGTTGTCCTTGGCATCGACATGCATGACGCCGAAGCCGACAGCTTCCATGCGCGGCACTTCGAGGCAGCCGACGGTGACGTCGGCATTGGCGTCGACGTGCTGGCGGAGCATCAACTCGTAGTCCATCTTGTAGATGTGGTCGCCGGCGAGGATGACCATGTATTCGGGCCCGTAGGCCTCGATGATGTCGATGTTCTGGTAAACCGCGTCAGCCGTACCTTCATACCACTGCGTTTCCGAGACGCGCTGGCTGGCCGGCAGGATGTCGAAACTCTCGTTTCGTTCGGGCCGCAGGAAGTTCCAGCCTCGCTGCAGATGGCGGATCAGCGAATGCGCCTTGTACTGGGTGGCGACGCCGAGGCGGCGAATGCCGGAATTGAGCGCGTTGGAGAGCGCGAAGTCGATGATGCGCGTCTTGCCGCCGAAATAGACGGCCGGCTTGGCGCGTCGGTCGGTCAGTTCCTTGAGGCGGCTGCCACGGCCGCCGGCCAGTACATAGGCCATGGCATCGCGCGCCAGCGGCTGGGTCCGTTTCAACTCTGCCATTTCTACCCTCCCAAGTTACTCAGTCTCGACATGTTACCCAGTTTCGGGGCTCAGTCCGCAACCAGTTCGAGCATGATCGTCGACAGCGGCGGCAGAAGCATCGTTGCCGAGATGCCGCCTCCCTCCGCCCGCGCCTCGACCATGCCGCCATTGCCCTTGCCGGAACCGCCATATTCCGCAGCGTCGGTGTTGATGATTTCGCGCCAGTTTCCGGCCGTGGGCAATGGCACGCGATAATTGTCGCGCGGCACCGGCGTGAAATTGGAGATGACGGCCACCGGGCTGCCGCCCGGCGCGCTGCGCAGCCAGGCAAAAACCGAATTCTGGCTGTCGTCGACGATCAGCCAGGAAAACCCCTCCGGTTCGCAATCGCGGCCATGCAGCGCCGGGCGCGAACGGTAGAGATAGTTGAGATCGCGCACCGTCTGCCAGACGCCGCGATGCGGGCGGAACTCAAGCAGGTTCCAGTCGAGCGCGCGTGCCTCGCTCCATTCGCGGCGCTGCGCGAACTCCTGCCCCATGAACAGCAGCTTCTTGCCGGGATACCCCCACATGAAGGCGTAGTAGGCGCGCAGCGTCGCGAATTTCTGCCAGTCGTCGCCGGCCATCTTGCCAAGCAGCGTACCTTTGCCGTGCACCACCTCGTCATGCGAGAGCGGCAGCACGAAATTCTCCGAGAAGGCGTAGGTCAGGCCGAAGGTGAGATCGTTGTGGTGGTGCTTGCGAAAAATCGGCTCCTTGGAGAAATACTCCAGCGTGTCGTGCATGAAGCCCATGTTCCACTTGAAGCCGAAGCCCAGCCCGCCTTCATGCACCGGTGCCGAGACCTTCGGCCACGAGGTCGATTCTTCGGCGATGGTCATCACGCCCGGATGGTGGGCGTAGACCTCCTTGTTCATCTTCTGCAGGAAGCTGACCGCCTCGAGGTTCTCGCGGCCGCCCTTCTCGTTGGGGATCCATTCGCCCTGCTTGCGCGAATAGTCGAGGTAGAGCATCGAGGCGACCGCATCGACGCGAAGCCCGTCGACATGATATTTCTCGGCCCAGAACAACGCGTTGTTGACGAGGAACGACACCACCTCGCGGCGGCCGAAATTGTAGATCGCGGTGTTCCAGTCGGGATGAAAGCCCTTGCGCGGATCGGCGTGCTCATAGAGCGCGGTGCCGTCGAAATGAACGAGGCCGTGCTCGTCGACCGGAAAATGCGCTGGCACCCAGTCGAGAATGACACCGACGCCGGCGCGGTGGGCGCCATCGACGAAGCGGGCAAAGCCGTCGGGATCGCCGAAGCGGGCCGACGGCGCATAAAGTCCGGTTGTCTGATAACCCCACGACGGATCATAGGGGTGTTCGGAGATCGGCATGAACTCGATGTGTGTAAAGCCGGTCTCGACTGCATAGGGGATCAGCCGGTCGGCCAGTTCGTCCCATGACAGGAACGTGCCGTCGTCGCGAAGCTGCCAGGACCCGGCATGGACCTCGTAGATCGAGATGGCTTCGCGCCGATGATCGGCATTGCGCCAGAAACTGCGATGGGCCTCGTCGCCCCACGGATGCGCCGGCGGCACCGCGGTCACCGAGGCGGTCGCCGGCCGCAATTCGGACTTGAAGGCGAACGGGTCGGCCTTCAGCGGCAGCCTGACACCATCGGGCCCGATGATCTCGTATTTGTACGGCCGGCCGGCGCCGATATCGGGGATGAACACTTCCCAAATGCCGGTGTCGCGGCGGTCGCGCATCGAATGCCGGCGGCCGTCCCATTCGTTGAAATCGCCGACCACCGAGACGCGCCGCGCGTTGGGAGCCCAGACGGCGAAATGCACGCCCGTGGCGCCCTCGTGCTCGATGACATGCGCGCCGATTTTGTCGAACAGCCTCAGATGCGAGCCCTCGGCGATGTAGTAATCGTCCATCGGCCCGAGCACTGGACCGAACGAATAGGGATCCGTCAGCCACCAGTCGCCGCCGGCGTTCCTGGCGTGATAGCGCAGCGGCTGACGCTTGCGGATCGACAGCTTGCCTTCGAAAAACCCACCGTCGTCGCGCCTCGACAGTTCACCGGCGATGTTGCCGGTCAACGTATAGGCGGTGACGAACTCCGCATGCGGGACGAAGCAGCGGGCAAACAGGCTCTTGCCGACCTCATGAACGCCAAGGATAGCGAAGGGATCGCCATGCGTGCCGGCAACAATCGCCGCGACATCGCTGGCTGCCGCCAGTCCGTCCGGCCCGCTTGTCGCAGCGGTCGCGCGCGGCTTCTTCATCAGGCAGTGTCCCTCCCCGGGCACGACTCTTTGTGCTTGTGCATGTCGTTATCCCAAAACCGCCAGGCACTTTCGGGCGACATGCACCAATGTTTGTTTCGTGCCTGTCATTGTCCCAAAACGGCTATGCACTTTGGGCGACATGCAACGAGACCGATTGTTCGTGGCCTCATGCAATCACATCAGACGGGCACGTTCCAGATTTCTTTCGCATATTGGCGGATCGTGCGATCGGAGGAGAACCAGCCCACACGCGCAACGTTGCGGATTGCCTTGGCGTACCAGTCGGGACTGTTGCGCCAGACGGCATCGACTTCGCGCTGCATCGCGGTGTAGGCGTCGAAATCGGCGGCGACCATGAACCAATCGCTCTGATAGAGACCGTTGATCAAGTCGCGGTAACGCTCCGGATCATCCGGCGAGAACACGCCCGACGATACGGCGGCGACTGCCTGTGCCAGTTCGGGCGATGCTTCGATCACAGCGCGCGGGTTGTAGCCATTGTTGCGCCGCTCGGCGACCTCGGCCGTGGTCAGGCCGAAGATGAAGATGTTGTCGTCGCCGACGCATTCCTTGATCTCGACATTGGCGCCGTCGAGCGTGCCGATGGTCAGCGCGCCGTTCAGCGCGAACTTCATGTTGCCGGTGCCCGACGCCTCCATGCCGGCGGTCGATATCTGCTCGGATAGGTCGGCAGCCGGCATCATGATCTCGGCCAGGCTGACATTGTAGTTCGGCACGAACACCACCTTCAGCAAACCGCGCACGGCCGGGTCGCGGTTGATGACCTTGGCGACGTCGTTGGCGAGTTTGATGATCAGCTTGGCGTTGTGGTAGCTGGGCGCCGCCTTGCCGCCGAAGAATTTCACGCGCGGCATCCACTCGCGTTCCGGGTGTGAGCGGATCTGGTCGTAGAGCGCGATCGCTTCGAGGATGTTGAGGAGCTGACGCTTGTATTCGTGGATGCGCTTGATCTGGATATCGAACAGCGCCGAGGGATCGACCTTGATGCCGAGCCGGTCGGCAACGAGATTGGCCAGCCGCGTCTTGTTGGCGCGTTTGACGGCGGCGAACTTGTCGCGAAAGGCGGCATTGTCGGCGAAGGCATCGAGATCCTTGATGGCGTCGATGTCATCGAGAAAACGGTCGCCGATCGCTTCGCGGGCAAGCGACGTAAGCCCGGGATTGCACTGAATCAGCCAGCGCCGCGGCGTGATGCCGTTGGTCTTGTTGTTGATGCGATCGGGATAGAGCTTGTGCAGGTCGGCGAACACCGTCTCCTTCATCAGGTCGGTGTGAAGAGCCGAAACGCCGTTGATCGAATGCGAGCCGACAAAGGCCAGGTTGCCCATGCGCACCCGGCGGTCGCCATTTTCCTGGATCAGCGAGATGCGGCTGATCTGCTCGTCCGAGAACTGGTCGGAGGCACGCGCCTCCAGAAGCACTTCGGCATTGATGGCGTAGACGATCTGCATGTGGCGCGGCAGCAGCCGCTCGAACAGCGGCACCGGCCAGCTTTCCAGCGCTTCGGGAAGCAGCGTGTGGTTGGTGTAGCCGAAGGTGCGCTTGGTGATGCTCCAGGCCTGGTCGAAGTCCATACCGTGGACGTCCATCAGCAGACGCATCAGCTCCGGCACCGCGATGGCCGGATGGGTGTCATTGAGATGGATCGCCGCCTTGTCGGGCAGCGACTTCAGATCACCATACTGGCTGAGATGGCGCTGGACGATGTCCTGCAGCGAGGCTGTGGAGAAGAAGTACTCTTGCCTGAGCCGCAGCTCCTGCCCGGCCTTGTGCGAATCCGCGGGATAGAGCACGCGTGACAAGGCATCAGCCTTGTTGCTTTCGGCAAGCGCGCCGATGTGGTCGCCGGCATTGAACTTGTCGAGCAGGATCGGATCGACCGGCATGCCCGACCACAGTCGCAGCGTGTTGACGCGGTTGGCCCGCCAGCCAACGACGGGCGTGTCATAGGCGACGGCCAGGACATGCTCGGTCGGCTTCCAGACATGGCGTTCGAGCCGGCCGTCCTTCGAGGTGATCGATTCCACCGAGCCGCCGAAACCGACCTCGAAGGAGCGTTCGCGCCGTTCGAACTCCCAGGGGTTGCCGTGATCGAGCCAGGTCTCGGGCAGTTCGACCTGCCAGCCGTCGTGAATCTCCTGGCGGAACATGCCATTGGCGTAGCGGATACCGTAGCCATGCGCGGGAATATCGACGGTCGCCATGCTTTCCATGAAGCAGGCCGCGAGCCGGCCGAGGCCGCCATTGCCAAGTGCCGCATCCGGCTCCAGTGCGGCGATGAGGTCCAGATCGACGCCAAGCGAGGACAAGGCTTCGCGCATATTGTCCATCAGGCCGAGATTGGAGAAGGAGTCGCGCATCAGACGGCCAATGAGGAACTCCAGCGACAGATAGTAGACGCGCTTTTCCTTCTGGTCGTACGCCTCTTTCGTCGCCTGCATCCAGTGATCGACAACACGGTCGCGCACGACCTTGATCGAGGCGGTGAGCCAGTCGYACTGGGTCGCGACGGTGGTATCCTTGCCGACCCTGTATTTGAGGGCCATCAAGACTTCCCTTGCGAGCGTCTGGGGGTCAGGATTTTTGAGCAGTGGCGGGAGGGGTTCGGATGTCATAGCGCGCGTCATGCTGCCTCTCGTGCTGTTGCCATGATCATACCGGCTTTCATCGTCCCTCCCAGCCCATGCTAGCCAATACTCCCACATGTTCAATCGATTTAGATGAACCTGCGCGGAGTTACCCTGCGGCAATTTGACAGTTCAGGCCGCCAGTGCCGCCTCCGGCGGAACCTTGGCTCCCGTCATGAAGGCCACGGCATCCGACATCGTATATTGCTTGGGATCGATGACGCAGAGGCGACGGCCCAGCCGGTGGATGTGGATGCGGTCGGCGACTTCGAAGACATGCGGCATGTTGTGCGAGATCAGCACGATCGGCAGCCCGCGCCTCTTGACGTCAAGCATCAACTCAAGCACACGGCGGCTTTCCTTGACGCCGAGGGCGGCGGTCGGCTCGTCCATGATGACGACGCGGCTGCCAAAAGCGGCGGCGCGCGCCACCGCAACGCCCTGGCGCTGACCGCCGGAGAGCGTTTCGACGGGCTGGTTGATGTTCTGGATGGTCATCAGCCCCAGTTCGGAGAGCTTTTCACGGGCGATCCTCTGCATCGCCGAGCGGTCGAGCCTTCGCAGCCACTGTCCGACAAAGCCCGGTTTGCGGATCTCGCGGCCGAGAAACATATTGTCGGCGATCGATAACGCTGGGGACAGCGCAAGGTTCTGGTAGACGGTCTCGATGCCGGCCACACGCGCCTCGATCGGTGAGCGGAAATGCACCGGCTGGCCATTGAGTTCGATCGTGCCTGAGTCCGGAATCACCGCCCCACATAGCGCCTTGACCAGCGTCGACTTGCCGGCGCCGTTGTCGCCGATGACAGCGAGGATTTCGCCTGGCAACAGGTCGAAATCGGCATTATCGAGGGCGACAACCCTGCCGTAGCGCTTATTGAGGCCTCTAGCTTGGAGAACCGGAGTAACGTTCATGCCGAAATTCTCCTGATCCATTGGTCGATGGTGACAGCAACGATGATTAGCACGCCCACGGCGAAGTCCTGCCACAGCAACTCAAGCCCCGAAAGCGCAAGGCCGTTGCGGAAGACGCCGACGATCAAGGCGCCGATCAGCGTTCCGACGATCGAGCCGCGGCCGCCAAACAGGGAGGTGCCGCCGATCACGACAGCGGTGATGGAGTCGAGGTTTGCGGTCTGGCCAGCCTGCGGGCTTACGCCACCGATGCGCCCGATCAGCACCCAGGCGGCGATCGCGCAGATGAAACCGGCGAGCCCGTACACGGCGATCAGGGTCCGTTTGGTGTTGATACCGGCCAGTCTGGCTGCATCCGGATCATCACCAGTGGCGTAGATGTGTCGACCCAACGCCGTTCTGTTCAGCACGTACCAAATAACGAACGCCAGGATCAACATGACCAGCGAACCATAGGTCAGCACCCAGCCTTTCAAAAAGGTCCAGTCGAGCCCGAGCGTTTTTGAGAAGAAATCATAAGGTTTGAAGATCGTACCCGTCCACTGCAGGAATGGCGCCGCCGCCTCCATGTCCTGCTGGCGAATGGTTTCGCTCTGGGAATACCAAACGTTCAGCGCGCCAAAAATGCTCCAGGTGCCAAGCGTGACAATAAAGGGCGGCAAGCGCAGCATCGTCACGATCAGGCCGTTGACGACGCCGCATGCCAGACCGCAGAGCAACCCGAGCGGAAATGCGATCAATACCGGAACGCCGTAGACGACCGCGGTCCGCCCCATCACCACCGAGCACAGGATCATGATAGCGCCGACGGACAGGTCGATTCCGGCCGTAAGGATTATCAGCGTCTGCGCCACACCGAGCACAGCGATGATCGTCACCTGCTGCAGCACCAACGAAAAGTTGAACGGAGCAAAAAACTTGTCCGGCGCTGCAATCGAAAAGATGACCACACCCAACAGCAGAACGAAAAAGGGAATGGACGTGGGAAATTGATGAAGGAAGGCCTGGAGGCGGCGGATCGCGCCGGCATCCGACTCATCAAAACTGGCCAGGGCTTCGGTGGCACCCTTCAGCCCGCGTTCGGCGGTGACCGAACCCGCGGTATCGTCGCTCATCAGGCAATCCTCCCCAACGCCTCGCTGTCAGGGGGCGCCACGTGCGCCCCCTTTGAGTTCTGGACAATAGTCTTCATGGAACGATGTTGAAAGGCGCTCAGCCCCAGCAGAGCTTCAGGCCTTCCTCGACCGAGATCGACGTCACGCCCTCAACCGGCTTGGCTGTAATGAGTTGCGCACCGGTGTCGAGGAAGCCCATCTTCGGGTCGATATCCGGAATCTTGCCCGAGACGATCGCCTCTAGAGCCATCGCCGCCATCTTCAGCGGATACTGCTGGCTGGTCGCGCCGATTACGCCTGCCTGAACGTTCTTCACGCCAGGGCAACCACCGTCGATCGAAACGATCATCACGCTGCCGTCATCCTTGCCTACTGCCTTGAGCGCTTCCCACGCACCGGCCGCGGCGGGCTCGTTGATTGTGTAGACCACGTTTACATCCGGGCACTTCTGCAGCGCGTTCTCCATCGCCGTGCGGCCCTTCTCCTGGTCGCCTTGGCTGATTTCGTGATCGCAGATACGCTTGTCGTCTTCGTCGCCGTATTTGTTGGGATCCTTCACGTCGATCCCGAAGCCCTGCATGAAGCCCTGATCGCGCAGAAAATCGACGGTCGGCTGGTTGGTCGCGAGATCGAGAAATACGATCTTGGCGTCCGCTGCCTTGTCGCCCAGGGTCTTGGCAGCCCACTGACCGATCAGCATGCCGGCCTTGCGGTTATCGGTCGCAAAGGTCGCGTCCGCAGCGTCCATCGGATCGAGCGGCGTATCGAGCACAATCACCTTGAGGCCTGCGTCGCGCGCCTTCTTGATGGTCGGCACAATCGCCTTCGAGTCGCTCGGCACGATGGCAAAACCCTTGGCGCCGGCCGAGATCAGGTTCTCGATCGCCGCCACCTGGCCGTCATTGTCGCCATCGAACTTGCCGGCGGCGGCGATCAGGGTAACGCCAAGTTCCTTAGCCTTGGCCTGAGCGCCCTCACGCATTTTCACAAAGAACGGATTGGTTTCGGTCTTGGTAATCAGGCCGACGGTATCGGCCGCATACGAGGCGCCTGCCATCGCGCCGTAAAAGGCAAGGCCGGCAACAGCCGCCTTCATGATATTCCATTTACCCATGACTTCCTCCCAATGATGCATTTTCGGGTGCCGGCCAACCGGCCTCCATGGCATCCACGACATTCTCCCAGCATGGACGCCTTATCGCAACAGACACCAGTCGACGATTGCTGTCAATAATTAAATCACTCTTATTTATTATTGACAGCCTTGCGCCATTCACCCATTCTGACCCAAAAGCAGTGAGGGGAAACGACGGGAGGAACAAAGGTGGAGACCGGCATTGCGAGGCACGGTTCGCCTGAGGCAGCCGAGAGCCGTCTGCACCGTGGCACCAACCAGAGCGGCATGCGGGACCACAACGAGCGGTTGGTGCTCTCGCTGGTGCGCCAGCACGGCAGCCTGGCGAAGTCCGACATCGCCCGCATGACCGGGCTTTCGGCGCAGACGGTTTCGGTCATCATGCGCGAACTGGAGGAAGAAGGCCTCCTGCTGCGGCAGGCGCCGTTGCGCGGCAAGATCGGCCAACCCTCGATCCCGATGGCGCTCAACCCCGACGGCGCCTACTTCATTGGCCTGAAGATCGGCCGCCGCAGCGCCGAACTCGTGCTGATCGACTTCCTTGGCCAAGTCCGGTCGATGCTGCAGCATTCCTACCGCTACCCGGCGCCACGCGAGACCGTGGAGTTCGTCACCACCGGAATGAAGAAGATGCGTGGCGAGCTGACGCCCGCGCAGGACAAGCGCATCGCCGGTCTTGGCATCGCCATGCCGTTCGAATTGTGGAACTGGGCCGATACCGCAGGCGCCCCGCGCGACGCCATGGACGAATGGCGTCATCGCGACATCAGGGCGGACATCCAGGCACAGTGCGATTTTCCGGTTTACCTGCAGAACGATGCGACTTCGGCCTGCGGCGCTGAACTCGTCTTCGGCCAGACCGGTGCTGCTCGCGACTTCGTTTATTTTTACATCGGCGCCTTTGCCGGTGGCGGCATCGTGCTGAATGGCCGGCTTTTCGGCGGGCCAACCGGCAATGCCGGAGCACTCGGCTCGATGCCCGTGCCGGGGCCGAATGGCAAGCCGACCCAGCTGATCGATGTGGCGTCCATCGCCATGCTCGAAAAGGCTCTCAATGCGCGCGGCGTCGAGGCTTCGCATTTGTGGACATCGCCGGAAGACTGGGGCGAGATCGGCCCCGAACTCGATGACTGGATTGCCAGCGCCTCGCGGGCGCTCGCCTATGCAATCGTTGCCGCGTCCTCGGTCATCGATTTCGAAGCAGCGGTGATCGACGGATGGATGCCGAAGGCAGTGCGCCGCCGGCTGGTCGACGCCATCATCGCGGCCATCGCCACGATCGACGGAGAAGGCCTGAAGCTCCCAGCCGTCCGCGAGGGAACCGTCGGCATCCATGCCCGGGCGCTCGGCGGCGCCAGCCTGCCGCTCTCCGAGCGCTTCCTGATCGGTTCGACGACGATTTCCAGGAGTGCCTGATGCTGATCGGGATCCCGGCGCTGCTTGGTCCGGAGCTTCTGGCGACGTTGCGCGCCATGGGCCATGGCGACGAGATCGCCATTGTCGACGGAAACTATCCGGCGGAAGAGCAGGCCAACCGGCTCATCCGAGCCGACGGTCATCATCTCCTGCCGGTGCTCGACGCGATCTTGAGCGTGCTGCCGGTCGACGATGCCGTGCCAGAGGCGCTGTTTCGCGCCTCGGTCAAGGGAGATCCCTCTCTTGCCGATCCCGTGCATCACGAGATCGAGGCGCTATGCGCAAAACGCGCGCCCGGCCGCAAGGTGGTTGCGCTGGCCGGCGCCGACTTCTATGCACGGGTCAAATCGGCACACGCCATCGTCGCGACAAGCGAGCCGCGGCTCTACGCCAACATCATCATCCGCAAGGGCGTGATCTATCCGCCGGAGACCAGGAAGCCATGATCCTCTGCTGCGGCGAAGCCCTCATCGACATGCTGCCGCGCACGACGACCAACGGCGAGCCGGCCTTTGCCCCTTATGTCGGCGGCRCCGTGTTCAACACGGCCATCGCGCTCGGGCGGCTGGGCGCGCCGGCCGGATTCTTTTCCGGCCTGTCGTCGGATCTGTTCGGCGGTCAGTTCAGGGATGCGCTTGGGGCGAGCAAGGTCAGCTCCACCTATGCGCACACGTCACCACGGCCAACGACGCTTGCTTTCGTCAAGCTGGACAACGGCCAGGCGACCTACACGTTCTATGATGAAAACACCGCCGGCCGCATGCTGACCGTCGACGACCTGCCGCAGCTCGGCAACGAGATCGAAGCCATGCTGTTTGGCGCCATCAGCCTGATCTCCGAGCCGGCCGGCAGTGCCTATGAGGAGTTCATGAAGCGCGAGCATGACAGCCGCGTCATGATGCTCGACCCCAACATTCGGCCGAACTTCATCCCTGACAAGGCCAAGCACCTCAGGCGCATCCGCGCCATGATGGCGATGGCCGATATCGTGAAACTGTCGGATGAGGACCTGAACTGGTTCGGCGAAGCCGGATCGCACGAGGATGTCATCCGCAACTGGCTCGACCGCGGCCCGAAGCTGATCGTCGTCACGCGTGGCAGCGAGGGCGCCATCGGCTACACCAAGGAACACGCCGTGACGGTGATGACGGAGAAGGTCAAGGTGGTCGACACGGTCGGGGCCGGCGACACGTTCAATGCCGGCATCCTCGCTTCGCTGCAGGAACAAGGCCTGYTGACAAAGACGGCAATCGCCGGCCTTTCGCAGGACGCCATCGGCAAGGCACTGGCGCTTGGCAACAAGGCGGCGGCCGTGACCGTCTCGCGGGCCGGCGCCAATCCGCCCTGGCGGCATGAGATCGCCTGACCAGGTCTCGAAGGGCTAAAGACAGATCGGGCTTCTCGATCACTTTATGTTTCGCAGGGCCGATCTCAGGGATTATCAAGGTGGGATCGGGCCCGACGAAAGCCGGATTTCCGGCATATCGCGAAGAACACGCCGGAAAATACAGGTAACAGACTGCGACACTTGCGCAATTCGCGGTTTTGCTCCTGCGGCTTTCTCGCCCGGCACAACTCTGATACCAGCGGCCGGTTATCTGGCTAACCCGTTTTGAGGCCGACATGCAGTTCATCGATCTTGGCGCGCAGCGCGAACGAATCCGCGACCGGCTGAAGGCCGCGATCGACCGTGTCGTCGAAGAAGGCCGCTATATACTCGGCCCGCAAGTCACCGAATTCGAGAACAAGCTCGCCGCCTATGTCGGCACCAAGCATGTCGTGGCCTGCGCCAACGGCACCGATGCGCTGCTGTTGCCGCTGTTTGCGGCCGGCGTAGGCCCGGGTGACGCGGTATTCGTGCCAAGCTTCACTTTCGCCGCCACGGCCGAAGTGGTGGCGTTGGCCAAGGCAGAGCCGGTGTTCGTCGATGTCGATCCGCACAGCTACAACATCGACATTGCCAGCCTCGAGGCGGCCATCGCCATGATCAAGAAAGAAGGCCGGCTGAAGCCGAAGGCGATCATTCCCGTCGATCTGTTCGGCCTTGCCGCCGACTACGATGCCATCATGGCGATCGCCAACCGCGAAGGGCTGATGGTGATCGAGGATGCCGCCCAGTCGATGGGCGGCTCGAGCGACGGCAAGATGTGCGGCTCGTTCGGCACGGTCGGCTCGACCAGCTTCTACCCGGCAAAGCCGCTCGGCTGCTATGGCGACGGCGGCGCGATGTTCACCAATGACGATGCGCTGGCGGAGCAGCTCAGGTCGTTCGCCTTCCACGGCAAGGGCGAGACGCAGTACGACAATGTCCGTGTCGGCATCAATTCGCGGCTCGACACCCTACAGGCGGCGATCCTGATCGAGAAGCTGGCCATCCTCGAAGACGAGATGTTGGCCCGCCAGGTGGTGGCCAACCGCTACGCCGAAGGGCTTGGCGATATCGTCACCGCGGCCCGCAATCTGGACGGCAGCCGGTCGGCCTGGGCACAGTATGCGATCGAGACGCCCAAGCGCGACGGGCTGAAGGCGCATCTCGGCGAAAAGGGCATTCCATCGGTCATCTATTATGTGAAGCCGCTGCATACCCAAGTTGCTTATCGCGACTACCCGCGCACGCCGACCGGCCTTGCCGTGTCGGAGGACCTGCCGAAGCGGATCCTGTGCCTGCCGATGCACCCCTATCTCGGCGAAGCCGACCAGGACCGGATCATCGAGACGATCCGCAACTATATCGGCTCGAATTCGGCACAGGCGGCAGCCGAGTAAGCTGCCAGCCCGCCTCAGCTGCGGCTGGCCTCGCCTGCCCTGCTGCTGGCGCCAACTTTGCCGCTGGCAATGAAATGCGGATTGGCGAAATCCTCGTCATCGCTCTGCTGGCGCTTGCCGTAGACCAGGGGCTGGCCGTCCAGCGTGCGCGTCATGCCGCCGGCCGCGCGCAGCACGGCATCGCCCGCCGCCGTGTCCCATTCCATGGTGCGGCCGAAGCGCGGATAGACATCCGCTTCGGCGCTGGCGAGAAGACAGAATTTCAAGGACGAGCCGACCGAGACGATCTCGGCAGCACCGAGGTCGCGAATATAGGCCTCGGTTTCCGGTGTGTTGTGGGAGCGGCTGGCGACGACGGCCAATGGTTCCACGGCCGTCCGCACTGAGATCGGCCGGCGGCCTGTGATCCGGTAGTCGTTGTCGACCTCGATGGCTTCCGCCCTGCCCGGCCGGCCCGAAAAAAAACGGCCGCTGCAGGGCGCGAAGACGACACCGACTTCCGGCACGCCATGGCGGACCAGCGCGATGTTGACGGTGAAATCGGTGCGGCGGTTGACGAATTCCTTGGTGCCGTCGAGCGGATCGATGAGAAAGAACGGGCCATCCAGATCCGGCGGCACGATGCCGGCGGATGCTTCCTCCTCGGCCACGCAGGGGATGTCGGGAAATGCGGCGCGCAGCCCGGCGAGAATGATCTTTTCGCTCTCGCGGTCCGCCTCGGTCACCGGCGAGGCGTCGGACTTGCGGTCGACCGCGCAGCCGGCATGGAAGACACGCATGACCTCGCGGCCGGCCGCCAGGGCCAGCCGCTCGAAGATTTCGAGCATCAGCCTGTCGTCAGATGCCGCCGCCGTTGTCGTATTGGTCTTCGGCAATGTCGCGCTCGTTCAGCCAGTGTTCCAGGGCGTCTACCATCTGTTCGGCCGATTTGCCGAGCGTCTGCAGATGGATTTCCGGTTTTTCCGGCGCTTCGTAGGGTGAATCCACGCCAGTGAAGTTCTTGATCTCGCCATTCAGCGCGCGGGCATAGAGGCCCTTCGGGTCGCGCCTGGCGCATTCCTCGAAGGGCGTGTCGACAAACACCTCGATGAATTCGCCGTCGGCCATCAATTCGCGCGCCATGCGCCGCTCGGCGCTGAACGGCGAAATGAACGAGACAATGACAATCAATCCGGCATCGGCCATCAAACGCGCCACTTCGGCGACGCGGCGGATGTTCTCGACGCGATCGGCGTCGGTGAAACCAAGATCGCGGTTGAGGCCGTGACGGACGTTGTCGCCGTCCAGGATGTAGGTGTGGCGGCCGGTGGCGAACAGCTTCTTTTCGAACAGGTTGGCGATGGTCGACTTGCCGGAGCCCGACAGTCCGGTGAACCAGAACACGGCGGGCCGCTGGTTCTTCATGTCGGCACGCACGCGCTTGCCGACATCGAGCGATTGCCAATGGATGTTCTCGGCCCGGCGCAGCGAGTGCAGGATCATGCCTGCGCCGACCGTGGCGTTGCTGATGCGGTCGATCAGGATGAAGGCGCCGGTGGTGCGGTTCTCGGCGAAGGTATCGAAGGCGATCGGCGTCCGTGTCGAGATGTTGCAAATGCCGACTTCGTTCATGTCAAGCGACTTGGCCGCTTCATGGGCGAAGTCGTTGACGTTGATCCGGTACTTCAGGTCGGTGACGGTGGCGCTGGTCTGATCGGTCTCGGTGCGCAGGATGTAGGAGCGGCCGGGCAGCAGCGCATGCTCGTCGAACCAGACGATGTTGGCGGCGAACTGGTCGGCGACCTGCGGCCGTGCGGCCGGCGAAACCAGCATGTTGCCGCGCGAGATCTCGACCTCGTCGTCCAGGACGAGCGTAATGGCCTGGCCGGCGGCCGCCTGGGCCAGGTCGCCGCCATAGGAGACAATCCGCTTGACGCGCGAGGATTTGCCGGACTTGGCGACGACGACCTCGTCACCGGGTGCAACCGAACCGGACGCGATCGTGCCGGCAAAGCCGCGAAAGTCGAGATTGGGGCGGTTGACATACTGGACCGGGAAACGGAACGGCAGTTCGACCACTGCTTCCTCGACGGAGACGGTTTCGAGATGCTCGATCAGCGTCGGACCAGAATACCATGCCATGCTGTCCGAGCGGCTGGTGACGTTGTCGCCGTAGCGGGCTGACATCGGGATCGGCACGATGGTCTGGAAGCCGAGATCGCGCGAGAATTGGCCGTAGGCCTCGGTGATGCGTTCGAAGACCGCCTGGTCGAACCCGACGAGATCGATCTTGTTGACCGCCAGCACGATGTGGCGGATGCCGAGCAGCGAGGCGATGATCGAGTGACGTCTCGTCTGCGGCAATACCCCTTGCCGGGCATCGATCAGCACGATCGCCAGGTCGGCGGTCGAGGCGCCGGTCGCCATGTTGCGCGTGTATTGTTCGTGGCCGGGCGTGTCGGCAACGATGAACTTGCGCTTCGGCGTGGCGAAGAAGCGGTAGGCGACGTCGATAGTGATGCCTTGCTCGCGCTCCGCCTCGAGACCATCGACCAGGAGGGCGAAATCGATGTCGTCGCCGGTCGTGCCGTGTTTGCGCGAATCGCGTTCGAGCGCGGCGAGCTGGTCCTCGAAAATCTGCTTGGTGTCCGACAGCAGGCGCCCGATCAGCGTCGACTTGCCGTCATCGACCGAACCGCAGGTCAGGAAACGCAGCAGCGACTTCTTCTCCTGCGCCGCCAGGTAGTCGCGGACGCCGTCGGTGGGTGCGAGGCTCTTTGCCATGATGTGGCGCATGGTCAGAAATACCCCTCGCGCTTCTTCTTTTCCATAGAGCCGGCTTCATCGCGGTCGATCAGGCGACCCTGCCGTTCGGAGGTGCGCGCGGTCAGCATTTCGCCGACGATGGCTTCCAGCGTGTCGGCATCCGATTCGATGGCGCCGGTCAGCGGATAGCAGCCGAGCGTGCGGAACCGCACAAGCCGGTTCTCCACCGTCTCGCCGGGACGCAGTTTCATGCGCTCGTCGTCCCGCAGGATCAGCATGCCGTCGCGCTCGACCACCGGCCGCTGCTTGGCGAAATAGAGCGGCACGATCGGGATGCTTTCCTGCAGAATATACTGCCAGATGTCGAGCTCGGTCCAATTCGACAGCGGGAAGACGCGGATCGATTCACCCGATGCGATGCGGGTGTTGAATATCTTCCACATCTCGGGCCGCTGGTTCTTCGGGTCCCACACGTGCTGCGCGTTGCGGAAGGAGAATATGCGCTCCTTGGCGCGCGATTTCTCCTCGTCGCGACGGGCGCCGCCAAAGGCCGCGTCGAAACCGTATTTGTCGAGCGCCTGGCGCAACGCCACGGTCTTCATCACATGGGTGTGGGTGTTCGAACCGTGATCGAACGGATTGATGTTATCGCGCACGCCGTCTTCATTGACATGAACCAGCAGATCGAAACCGAGTTTCTGCGCCATCTGATCGCGAAAAGCGATCATCTCGCGGAACTTCCATGTCGTGTCGACGTGGAGGAAAGGGAATGGCGGCTTGGCGGGATAAAACGCCTTCATCGCCAGATGCATCAGCACCGAAGAGTCCTTGCCAACGGAATAGAGCATGACAGGCTTGGCGAAGGCAGCCGCAACCTCGCGGAAGATATGGATGGACTCGGCTTCAAGCCGTTGAAGATGCGTAAGCGCAATGGTCATGGACTGTAAGCGTTCTTTCGTGCCTTCCGACAGAAGACCTTGCCTCAAATCATCGGGCTTTTTGCGCCCGGTTCAAGCCTTGCTTCTGGACAATCTCTCTCGTGCCGGCGTTCTAGCAGATCGCCGTTGGAGAGAACAATGCTGGACTGGCCCCGCGGCGCACGGTTCGGGAATGAATTTTCCATGGGCGCGGCAAAACCCGGAAATTCCTGCTCACAGGGCAAGCCGCTAGGAAAAGCGAGGGAAAATATTGCCTGGCTGAACATGCAAATTGCTACGTGAGAGCCTCACCCAGGCCATCGTCGGTGGCCATCGATTTCTGGCGGCAATCCTACCTTGCCGCACTATCGAAAAAAGGGCCAAGCCGCTATACCGGCTGCTGAAGACGAGCACGACGCATGATGGAACACGTGCTATTTCGAGGCGATATCCGTTGCCGCCGACGACACCTATCGCTCCCAGAGAATTGTGACCTAGAGCATTGAACCGGTTTTCATCGATAAGACAGCAATTCACTGCCTCGCGGGTGAATGTCTACTTCTCCATCCTTTGCTTCTTTTTTCCACCGGTTCTGGGATCGTTGGTCAGTTTTGTGTTCAATGGCGGAGCCCTCGCCTCCCTCGCGCTGATTGCCGCCGGGAAAAGGCGCTTCAACATCGACCGGCCCATGATCTGGCTGACGGTCGCGATCTATGCCTATTGCGCGGCCAATCTCATGGCTTCCATCGTCAACAATGCGTTCGCCAGAGATGCGCCACACCTGATCCCGCTCGTTACCTTCCTGTTTTTCCCAATCTCCTATTCGACCTGGAGCATCACGCAGAAAGCCACGCTTGCCCGTACTATCGTGCTCAGCAGCATGGCCGCCTGTTTTGTCGCACTGCTGATGGCCGTCATCCAGCAATATTGGATTGGGGTCAGGGCCGAGGGCGGGGCCGGCAATCCGATCGTCTTCGCAACCGTCGTCTGCCTTGCCGTGGTGGTCTGCGTGGCCGGTGCCTTGTCAGGCATAGAGCGAGCCCGAAACCCCCTCTTCTACGCCGCACTGGCCGGGACGATCGCCATCATCTATTCCGGTTCGCGTATTGTCTGGCTGGCGCTGCTGATTGCCGGCATCGCTGTTCTTTTGATCAACCATCAGAGGCTCAGAGGCAGGAATGCCGTTCGCGTGCTGCTGCTGCTAACGGCAGTCGGTGTCGTCATCGCGGCTTTCGGCTCCCAGGCGATATCCGGGCGCGTCGACTTTCTGCGCTCCGATTGGGATGCGCTTGGGACCCACGACAACTACGACACCTCGTTGGGGATACGTGTTGCCCTTTGGGACATCGGCCTCAAGGCATTCCATGACATGCCGGTGTTCGGACATGGCGTGGGCGCGAGCCAGCTTCTGATCAAGCAGGGCTTTCATGACCAGTTCGCAATGGACACAGGCTTCAACCATTTCCACAACGGCTTCCTGACCGCCTTGGTGCAAGCAGGAATTCTGGGCGCCATGACGCTGGCGGCGATCTTTGTCTTTGCCGCTGGAAATGCCGTCCGGGTCTTGCAAGACAGCCGCGATCCGGTCGAACGGTTCGGCGCGACCATGATTGTCATCGTTGTGATCACCTATCTCACAGCCGGGATGACAGGCATCCTGATCGGCCATGACATTCTAGACTCCGTGCTGATGGTCTTCCTGGTGTGCGGGACATATCTTGCCTCCGGACGTCAGGCTCCGTTGGCGGAAGGGCAAGTACTTCCACCAGAGGTGGAAGGACAGGCGCTTCCACCAGCCACCCAAGAGCTGTCGCGAGCAAGGCAATGAGAGTCCTGGTGACAGGTGCGGCAGGTTTCATCGGACGTCTTGTCGTGCACCACCTTCGCGACGCAGGTGCCGAGCTTCGCCTCGCCTCCCGTCACCCGGAGAGGCTGGGTTCGGGAAGCGAAGCTGTGGCGATGCCCGGTTTCGATGCGCCTGCCGCGGCCTTCCTGGCGCTGACCAGGGATGTGACCCATGTCGTCCATTGCGCCGGCCTCAACAATGATCAGGGCGACGCCACCGAAGCCGATTATCGGGCGGCCAATGTGGAATTGAGCGCGCGGCTGGCGCAGGCAGCGGCCGCGCAGGTCAGCGGACGTTTCATCCACCTCTCGTCGATCCGCGCCGTGATCGGCGCTCGCGCCAGCGCAACGATCGACGAGAACACGCTTCCTGCCCCGCAATGCGTCTATGGGCGCTCGAAGCGCGAAGCCGAAATCAAGGTTCTGAGCGCCTATGCGTCGCACGGCCGTTCCGATGCCGCCGTGTTGCGCCTGCCTCCGGTCTATGGAAGCGGCATGAGGGGAAACCTGGCGACGCTGATGCGCCTGGCCGATACGGCGCTGCCGCTGCCGACAGGCGCCTTGGCGGGAATCCGCTCGCTGATGTCCTCCGAAGCCGCGGCGCGAGCCGTGTCGCACCTGCTGAGCCATTCGGAACCGCTTCGCCCGATCTATGTCGGCGCTGATGTGCCACCGGTCACGGTCGCTGCCGTCATTGCCGCCTTTCGCAGGGGTTTCGGACGGCCGACGCGCCTGATCACGGTGCCGGCCGGCCTGATGCGGCCGGCCGCGGCCGTACTGGGCAAGCGGGCGTTTTGGGACAGCATGACCGCGACGCAGATATGCGACCCTTCGCTGCTGATATCGCAGGGCTGGGCACCGGAAACCGGTACGCTGGAGCGGCTAGCCGAACTCGCGCGGCTCCGTGAACGTCGACTTCTCGCTTGACCATGACCTCTTCCCAAAACCGGCTTCGGTTTTTGAGATCATGGCCTGCTCAGCTTCGATAGAGCGTTCCAAACAGGATCCGAAGGTCGAGCCAGAACGATGCCGTGCTGAGATAGGCGGCATCGGTTTTGGCCAAAAGCTCGGGGTTCGACATGTCGATGCCCCTGATCTGGGCGAGACCTGTTATGCCTGGAAGTGCCGCCAAGACCCCCAGCCGCCTGCGATACTCGATCAATTCCGTTTGCGTCGGCAGACAGGGACGCGGCCCAACCAGGCTCATCTCGCCCTTCAGAACGTTCCAGAACTGGGGCAACTCGTCGAGCTTGAATTTCCGCAAGACCTTGCCAACCGAGGTGACGGAATTCGTAGGCGCCTCATGCGTGGGCAATGACGGCGTTCCAACATACATCGTGCGCAATTTGTGACAGCGAAAAAGCAGGCCGTCGCGACCGACCCGCGTCTGCGAAAAAATGGCCGGACCAGGCGATGATGCGCGAACGGCAAGGAAGGCGAGCACGAGAACAGGCGATGTGATCACCAGCAGCAGAGCCGCGCCGGCAAGATCGAAGATTTGCTTGGTTGCCTTCATGAACGGCCGATAGCGCTCCCTGCCAAAGCCCCGAGACAACGCCGCAGACGAAGCCCGTCAATACGGTCGACGTAGCATGAGGTCATCTCCTGGCCAAGCACACCATGCATCCGTTCGATGCTCAGATGCGCCCCAGGATGAATGCGAGATAGAGCCCCAGGGTGCCGGCAAGTGTCTGCCGATAGACCCCGCTTTTGCGCAAGCCGCCCAAACGCTGGAAAAGATTGCCCTGCCGCCCTTTTGTGAACAGGTCGACGCACGCCGCTGCATCCTCGGTCAGCAGGTCTCGGTTGACGGCAAGTCCGTCAAGATTGCGATCCGTCCAGCCGGCAAAGTCGCCCTTGAACAGACGGCCAAGCCGGGAGACCCTCGCCCTCCACGATACGTTGGCGCCAACCAGGTTTGCCGCATGCTGACGGTAGCGCACCAGCGGCCGCGGATCGTAGCGGACGATGCCGCCGGCGGCGGTCACGATGAGATAGGCCCACCAGTCGTGGCTGACGAACTCGGTTTGCGCTGAGGCCCTGGCCAGCAGGTCGCGGGCCGCGGCGTTGAGCAGGATGGTGTTGCCGCCGGCGATGCTTTGCACAAGCGCGTTGCGAAAGGATGGCGCCCGGCGAAACAGCGGCGAATGGCCGACGAGGCTTCCGGATTCGGTCATGGTCGCGGTTCGCGAGCAAAACATCAGCGGGATTCTTGCGTCATAAGCCTGCATCCAGCGGACAGCGCTCTCCAGCCGGTCGGGCTCCCAGATATCGTCCTGGTCACAGAAGGCATAGCAGTCCGCATCGATACGCCGATCAAGGATCATCGACCGGAAATTGGGGGCGAAGCCTTGCCGCGGCCCTTCCACCAGGGTCACTCGACCCTTGGGCCAGCGGGATTTCCACGTCTCGATGATAGCAATCGTGTCATCGACGGAGCCATCGTCGGAGATCCACAGGTCGATCAGAGGGTGCGACTGCGCGAGCACGGATTGCAGTTGCTCATCGATGAAGGCGGCGCCGTCTTTCGTGCCCATCAGGACTGCGATGCGCGGATCTTCTTTGCTCACGAGCTTCAAACACCCTGCAAATGCCTGGAATGGCTAGAGCGGTTCATCGTTTCACGCAAACGCAGAACCGCTCAATCTCTTGTTTCGACGCAATTCCGGACGGAAAACCGTTTCACACTTTTCCTGGAATTGCTCTATCTCTTTGTTTTGACGCAATTCCGGATCGAAAACCGTTTTCACATTTATCCTGGAATTGCTCTAGGTTTGTCCGATCCACGATCAAGATCGCTTCTGGATCGGGCTAGGTCGCTTGGCGGGCCGTTTTCGGGATCACGGCCTGATGGATGCTCCCCCTGGCCTTCTTGGCCTGGTCAAGGCCTGCCAGCACGGCCAGCGCACCATCCTTGTCCTGGTTCTTGACCGACTGCTGCAGCGCTGTCAGCGCGGCCTGGACATCCGACCATTCCACGACATCCGTGCTCAGGCCGAAGATCTTCGAAATGCCGAGTTCGACGAGTTCCTCATCCTCGCCATGCAGCATTTCGTGGAGTTTCTCGCCCGGCCTTATACCGGTGAACCGGATCGGGATGTCCGTGTAAGGGCTCTTTCCGGACAGGCGGATCATTGTTTCGGCCACTTCAAGGATCGGCACCGGCTTGCCCATGTCGAGCATATAGACGGCATAATCGTCCCCGCTTTGCCGCGATGCGGCATCGGCGGCCGACATGATGACGAGATCGACGGCTTCGGCCACTGTCATGAAATAGCGTGTCATGCGCCGGTCCGTGATGGTGACCGGCCCTCCGGCCTCGATCTGCGCCTGGAATATGGTCGCCACCGAACCGTTGCTGCCAAAGACATTGCCGAAGCGAACGGCCACGAACTTGGTGACCGAACGACGCGCGCCCGGCTCGCTTGTGGGGGGCCCATGCAAGGCGCTGATGATCTGTTCGGCAGCCCGCTTTGTCACGCCAAGCACCGATGAGGGATCCACCGCCTTGTCGCTCGATATCAGGACAAACTGGGCAACCCCGCATTTGGCGGCGACTTCAGCACAGACAAGCGTGCCGAAGACATTGGTCTGGATGGCCGAATCCCAGTTTTCCTCGAGCAGCGGAACATGCTTGAGCGCTGCGGCGTGAAAGACGATGTCCGGTCTGAATTCCGTGACGACACGCGTTATCTGGCGCCGATCCGCGACATCGACGATGCGGACCTTGAGGCGGTCGTGGTCCTTCTCGTCAATGTACTGGCTCAACTGGAAGATGCCGAACTCGGAGTTGTCGGCGACGAGCACCGCCTCCGCCCCCAGTTCCAACGACCGTTTGACCAATGTTCGGCCGATCGACCCGGCACCGCCCGTCACCAGAACGCGCTTGCCGCCAATAAAGGTCCCGATACGCTCGACATCGGAAGGCACTGTCGGGCGGCGTAGGATCGTTTCCATCTCGACCGCGTCGAGAACCAGTTTTCCCTGCTGTTCCAGTTCCGAAAGACCTGAGAACTGCACCACACTTATGTCGCCATGCCGGGCGACGCGGACGAGTTCCGAATACTCCTCGATCTCGTGCTCGGCGCCACTGCCGAAAATCAGCAAGTCCAGGCTTTCGGTGCCTGTCGCATAGTCTTCCAGGACGTCGATCAGCCGCGGTCGGGTCGCCACCACGGGAACACCTTGAATCCGCGTGCCCAATTGTACGGCGCGCTCGGTCGCCATGATCCCGGCGATGGAATAGTCCGCCGGCTCCGCCGTGCGCGTGAAGCGAATGATCAGGTCGGCTTCGCCGAGCCGGCCAACGAACAACGCCTGCTTGGCCTGCGTCTTGCCGGTCTTGGTGCTCAGAATGCCCCAGCTCGCGCCGTCACGCAGGAAGCGGTAGAACAGCCGGGGCGCCGATATGATCGTGAAGGAGACGAGGAAGAAGACGATGAACTGGCGCTCGTTGAGCCCCTGCACAGGCTGGAAGGAACGAGCCAGCATTGACGTGGCGTACAGAGCCAACGTCAAAATTGCGCAGCTCTTCAAGATATTGAAAAAGTCGGGCGTCGAAGCGAAGCGCCAAACGGTCTTGTAGAGACCACAATATCTGAACAGGAGATGGCTGATGACGACAATGCCCCCCCAGGTTCCCAAACCCTGGTTGGAGAGCGGATCGAACGAAAGATTCGACCGCGAAAGCACAAGGCTGAGCGCCACAGCGACAAGGACCATGACCACGTCCTGGACCATGATGAAGGCGCGCCGCATTTCCGGCCTGAGTCCGAATACAGCTTCGAGGTAAGAATTCATTGGACTGCACTAGACTCCAGGCTCACGGACATCAACATCACCAAGGTGCGAGCACGAATATGCTTCGTGGCCGATCGCTCTTTCAAAGTGCTATCCCTGGCCCCTGCCCTGTTGTATCGCATACTGCGGCCTCGAAGTCATAGCTAGATGTTTTTTCAAGAGAGCGCGAGGGCAAGCGATCGGACCCGACGCCCAACTCGCGACATTAAAACGCAGTGCGTTGCCATAAGCACGTCGCAATGGCTATTAAGAGCTCCGTGGTGGTTCGTCACGGGCCTTGAAGCGATGAAGCGCCGGAAAAACCAAGCGCTGGAAAAAAGCAGATTGCGATACTCCCAACGATGATTGCGGCACTAAACGGCGCTTTTGACGATATCTCCAAGGCCGTGCGGTTGCACCGGGTCTGGGTCGCGCTCGCCCATGAGGACATCGGCGACCAGCACAGGCGCACGACCCTGGGTCCGCTTTGGATGCTGGTCAATTATTTTGCTTTCGTCGGCACATTTGTCTTCGTTTTCGTGACCAAGGACGCCAGCGACCCAAGCTACATAGCCTATGTCGCCATCGGCATGCTGGTGTGGTTCTACCTCACCGAAACCATCACCATGAGCGTGTCACTCTTCCAGCGCGAGGCGAGCTTCATTCAAGGCACGACGCTGCCGTTGTTCGTATATGTGATGCGATTGACGATGCAATGCATCATCCGGGCTGGTTATTCGTTGGCGGGTTGCGTTCTTATTTTGCTGCTGGCCGGTTACGGGATCAACACAAACTGGCTGCTGTCGTTGCTGGGCCTGTTGCTCATCGTCGTGGCCACTCCTGCGCTTGTCACGGTCTTTGCGTTCTTGGGCGCCTTCTTTCCCGATAGTGAGTTCATCGTCGGGAACCTGATGCGGGTGGGCATGTTCCTGACGCCGGTCTTCTGGGTCTACAGCGGGCAAGAGGGCGTTCAAAAATACGCCTATCATTGGAACCCGTTCACCTACTTCCTGGAGGGCGTGCGTGAGCCGATCACGGCGGGCATCTTTCCGACGCATGCGTTGACGGTGACAGGCTACGTTTGTCTCGGCGTCTGGGCCCTTGCGTTGCTGCTGCTGGGCCTTTATCGCAAGCGCATCGTTTTCCTGATCTGAGTTCCATGACCTCCATCAAACTGAACAATGTCAGCCTCGTTTATCGCCTGTTCGAAAAGTTGACGCTTTCGGCGCCTGGCCGGCGTCGGAGCGCTCTCGGCGGCAACATATCGAAGTCGGGCACCAAGCAGGTCGTGCAGGCGCTCGACGATGTCAGTTTCGAACTCAAGGCGGGCGACCGGCTGGGGCTCGTCGGCCCGAATGGCGCCGGTAAGACCACCCTGCTCAAGGTTCTCTACGGAATCTACCAGCCATCGGGCGGCACGATATCGATCGCGGGCAAGGTCGATGCCTTGTTCAACATCAGCATAGGGTTTCGTCCAGAGGCCACCGGGCGCAGAAACATCGTGCTGAGGGGGCTGATCAGCGGTTGGACGCTGGCCGAGATCGAAGAGAAGATGGAAGAAATAATCGATTTCAGCGAGCTGGGCGATTTCATCGACCTGCCGTTCAAGGCTTACAGCCAGGGCATGGCGGCACGGCTGGCATTTGCAGCGGCGACCGCGCTTGAACCTGAAATTCTGCTGATGGATGAATGGATCGGCGCCGGCGACGCGTCATTCCAGGAAAAAGCCAAGCGACGCATGGACGAGTTGGCGGAAAAGGCCGGTATCATCGTGCTGGCCAGCCACGACGAGTCGCTCATCCAGCGCGTTTGCACGAAGAAGATGACGCTTCGAGCTGGCCGGGTAGAGTCGCTGACTTAACAGCGCCTCGCGATTGATTGGCCTCCTATCCTCGGGTGCCGAAACCTCAAATGGGATATCGCCTGAGCGAAATTCACCTAGGTCGCCTGGAGCCTTTCCCGAGTGAATTGGCCATGGGGTGAGCTTAGTTTGTCGCGCCGCGACCAAGCGTGATCATCCTTCGCAGACCGCGGTAGATCGGCCTGAGGATCCTGAACGCAGTTGGCGATGTGGTCACGATCGATCTCTTGATCGAGAAGAGAAGGCCACGAAAGGACCTTGCCACTCCCAAGTTTCCGAATTCCGCTGGCGCTCCGTCCGCTAACAATGCCTGCAATTTGGCTTCCAACATGACGTAGTTGTGAGCCGCATTCCTCGCGGTCACCACATGCCGGAAGGTGTATCCGGCGTCGATCGCGACATAGGCAATGATCCGCTCTATGGCGTGGACCAAACTCCCATCCCGATAATCCATGTTGGCGAAGTCGTCCCAGGTCCACTTATGTTCGAAAAGCTTGCTGAGAGCGGCAGGACGAAACCAGTACATTCCACCGTAAGGCGCCACGGGCGAATTGGCATCCAGATGCACGATCAGATCCAGCTGTTTGGCTATCTTTTGGACGTTGTCCTTGTTGCCAAACCATGAGTTTCCAATGGTCGGGTAGCCGATATGAATCATTGGCGGCATGACAAGACCAAGCGCCGGATTTCTGGCAAAAAGCTCAAGCAAATTCGAGACATATCCAGGCGTGTGAAGAAGGTTTTCAAGGGTGTGAAGCTTGAACAGTTCCCCCTTGGCGCCGTCTTGGGAAGATTGCTTGGAATGTATCCGGCAGATCAGGTCGTAACGGTCTTCGAGCACGTAATCGCGGCACCCGATGAGGAGAGCGGAGGTATCCCTGCCGTCGTTCTCGACAACCAGAACGACGGCATTTCCGACGTTCTGCGCCTTTGCGATTGCTTGCTGGATCAACGCCTGCTTGTTTGCATTGTCGGTCGTGATGATCAGGTCGTAGCCCTTCGGCACGTTTTCGGTGTAGCCTAGAATCTCGTCGATCATGTCGACGTGATATACGTGCGCGAGAACCGCTATCCGATAGTCGTCCCAGTTCCTTTGCGGACCGACCTGTACATCCGGCAGGACGGAGAGCAACGCAGCGTTGCCATTTAGCGTACGAGGCGGGCCCAGGCGGCCAACGCTCTTCCATATCAGCGACAGATCATAATCGGATTGGTTGTCTATGATCTCCAGCGCGCGCGGCAGATTGATGGCCTCGCGCTCGAGGAACAGCGTGTCATGAAAAAACAGCCGCTTCTTCAGGATCGGGCTGCGATCCTCCAGCGTTTTGTCCGGCTCCATCAGCACTGGATATGACGTCTTGTATCGTGCGGGATCGAGCAAAACCGAACAGGCATAGCCCAGGGCCTGGAAATGCCCTGTGAACACCGTCTCATGCTTCGCGATTGAGTCCATGTAGGAGTTGATGGGCCCCATCTTGGTCCAATAATCCCGAAACGCCTTTGACTGATGCAGGGACCGCCGCACCGCGATGAAATGGGAGTTGAGATGGAAGGGCAGCTCCGCCTTTCTGACGTCGATCGGATTGGGCCTCATCGCCCCGTGAGCGGAGATCCCCCAGAAATCACACTGACGCTGGTCCATCTCCGAGAACATTTCCGAGAAAGGGAAAATCGGCCCGTAGAAGGTGTGGTTGAAGAGCAAGATCTCGTCGAAGTTCGAAAGTTCGTCCCACCCGATATGTTCGAGCGCAGTCCGATAGGCCCACACATCGAACCCTTTGTTTTCCCTGATCAGGAAGCTGTCGGCGGCCTCGGAAAGGCGAGATTCGGCCTCTTTGTCCACCGGACCGTTGCAAACCACCAAAACCTTCTCAACAAAAGGTTTGATCGATGCAATCAGGTGAAAATAATACTCATCTATCTTGCCGTGCTGGTCGTAGTAAAATGCGATAGCCAGACGCCTCATCGACGTATCTCTCTTTGGTGCATATAGCACTTGAAATTGGAGCGCCCCGATACCGGACCGAAAGAGGCGTTGACCGCATCCTGCCACCCAGGCGTCATCGAGGGATGATGTCTCCGGGTCGTCTCGTCGAAGTCCGTGATATGGGCGCTATCCTGCAGAGGACATCAGGTGCACGCATTAGACCATTCGATGCCGATAAAAAAGGCCGGAGGGACGCGATCCTGTCCGGCGCAGACATGCGGCGTGCCAAATGACCCCACACATAAGCCATGCAGAAGGTAACCGGAGTTACCTCCAAAGAAGCCTTGGGAATGGACAAGCGGCCTACCCCCTTGAAGACTCAGCGAGAACCGGCTCCCCCGTTGCAAGCGCGCCGACGTTTTTGCGGCCGGCGACCCGAGACGAAAAGCGCTTGCCCCATTTGTTGACTGGATCTTCAACGAAATAATTGAGCAGGAAGGCAGACGGGATCACCAAGGCTAAAGTCATCGTCAGACTGAGTATGAAAGCAATCGTTGGACTCTCGACCATCCCCTGGATCGACCTCATGGTCGGAATGAGCACGACGATAAAAATGCTGTGAAGCAGATAGACCGAGTAACTGATTCTCCCCAGCCATGCCGAAACAGGATTGACGATGACAGCAACGGGGAGAAGGCCGAGCCCGACCACCAACGCACCAAACATCACCCCTTCCCAATAATACTTGTCGAATATCGCAACCTTATTTGCGGTGATTGCAAAAAACATCACAGGCACAAACGTCAGTAGGGCCAACCCTATCTGCTTCCTTTCCGGACGCTTTTCCAATATCGGCAGCAAATAGAAAGCGATAAGGCCGAATGTAAAAATCGGAGCTCGATAAAGAATTGAATACAGATAGTAATTGAATGGATCAGCAACAAATAAATTTATATTCATAAAGAAAAGGGTGGCTATGCATATTGAAACAAAAAATACCGAAACCGATAGAATTACACCATTAGAAAACCGATACAACAAGGGGAATATCATGTAAAATACCATTTCCACGCCAACCGTCCAACCCGCCGGAACAATGGACGTCTGGTAGCCTGGAACCAGATTAAACAGAAATGTCATATTCAATAGGATCGATTTGCCGTCGATCTTTACGCCGCTGAAATTGTGAATGCACATGACCAGGATCATCAAGTAAAATAGGGGAGCAATCCTAAAAAAACGGCGAAGCGCGAACCCCAGAATCGGTCGAACTTCCCGATCATGAACCGGCATACTGAGGCAGAGTGAAAACGCACTCACCACGAAAAACAGTTCCACTCCCATGGTGCCGTTTACGACAAACAGATCGAGAAACGGTGCAACTTGAAGACGCGGAGATGGAAGCATCGCTACGTGCACAACGACGACCCAAATGGCTGCCAGCCCACGCAAGGCGTCCAAGAAGGGCACCCGATTTGGAGCTGCGTTGTACCTGCCTGCCAATTTAGGACCTCACGGAGATTTTAGCAGCACCCCTACTTGGAACAAGGCGGCTACGCAACCTGTCGGCTTTGCGAGGGGCATCGGCAAAGGCGCTACGTCAAGGCCGGCGCCACCCGTCGACACCGGGAGAACTATCGGCGGCGGACAGCATACCATTGGCTGCGGTCAAATCTGTTCCCGCGCCTTCGGCCCCAGCCGTCGCTCTAAGATTGCGCGAAATTCAAAAGGTGCGGCGTGGCATTGACTTGCTGCATGTCCAGCCCAATGAGGCCGAGATTGGCAAGTGCCTCTGTTCCGGATCGGAACATCGGGGCGGTGAATTGCCAAGCGTGCGCATCAATGTAGGCTGCAGGAAAAGCGCCACTCTTTTCCGCTACAGAAGTACGCCGAGAATTGGCTTCAGGACCGCCCTTATGCCGCGATAGAACGGTCTGAGGATTCTGAACAAAATAGGCGATCTGAACTTCAGAGAGCTCTTGATGGCGAAATTGAGTCTGGCCAGAGCGTGTTTCACTGACGTCTGCGGCCCTGACGTCAGCGCCGTCTGCGTCGCTGGCGTCATTGGAATCTGCATCGTTGACGCCCCCAAGGGATAACCGGCGTTCTTCCACTCAGACAACAGATGAGCATGCCACGGGAAGTCGTGCAGTGGCAGCATGCCGACAAGCCTTTGCATCTTGAACTCCAGCATGCTGTAGTTGTGCGCCACCTGATGCGCGCACATAATGTGCTGCGTGGTAAATCCGGCATCCTGAGCAGAGTAGGTGATCAGCCGCTCCAGCACGTGAGCCAAGCCTCCGTCAATATGATCGGGCTCGGCATTGAACTCTTCCCATTTCCATTTGTGTTCGAACATTTTGCGCAGCGCGCGCGGCCGGAACCAGAACATGGTGCCATAGGCTGCCACCGGAGTGGTGTCATCGAACTTGACGTCGATGTTCAACAGGCGCGCCGTTTCCTCGGCCCTTGGCTTGTTGACAAACCACGAGTGCCCCATGGTCGGGTAAGAGATATGAAAGATCGGCGGAATGGCGACGCCGACTGAAGGATTGTCGTGAAACATGTCCAAAACATTCTGCACGTAACCGCGGGTATTCAGCAGATTGTCGAGCATGTGCCGCTTGAACAGATTGCCTCTCGACGACTGCACTTGAGGCGATTTTTTTGTATGCAAACGGCAGACGAGGTCATAGCGATCGTCGATGAACAGATCTCGGAAGGAGATGAAAAGCGACGACATGTCACGACCGCGGTTCTGCTCGACAACGCGGACGATGGCCTTCTTCACGCCAGGTCGCTTTGCCAAGGCGGCTTCGATCTCGGCCTTCTTTTCCGGCGTATTCGTGGTGGCAATGAAGTCATAGGGAACCGGAATGTTCTCGGTCAGCGCCAGCAACTCGTCGAGCAACTCGGTGTAGTAAATATGCGCGCAGACGGCCACCTTGCCGTAGTCGGCAGCAGCGTCGTCATCCTTGATCCGCTTGTCCGGCAGGACGCTCATCAGCGCCGCGTTGCTGTTGAGGTTCCTCAATTCCGAAACGCGCAGAACGTTGCGCCAAATCAAATTAACGTCGTAGTCGGACGTCTCTTTAAGTATCCGCAAAGCGCGCGGCAGATCGACGGCATTGTGCTCCAGAAAAGTCGGATCGTGAAAAAACGTTCGCCGCTTCAGCAGGGGGAAGCGGTTGATGATTGTTTCGTCGACGTTGATGAACGCCGGATAGTGCGAGCCATACTGATCCGGATCAACATATGCTTCCGCGGAATAGCCAAGGTCTGTAAAATGCTTGGTAAACTGCGACTCATGAAGCAGAACAGCATCGGTGTAGGTTTTTATCTCCGGCAGGTTCTCCCAATATCTTTTGAAGGCGCGCGACTTCAGCATCTCGTTGCGAATTGCAATGAAGTTTGCCGTGAGATGACGGGGCAGATGGCCTGTTCCGGTAAATGGGTTTGGCGTCATTTCCCGATGGGCAGAAGCGCCCCAGAAATCAGTGTTCCGCCCTTCCATTTCCGAAAACATTTCTGAAAAGGGGAAAAGAGGTCCGTAGCAAGTATCGTTCAGCAGGATAAGTTCGTCATACTTGGAAAGCTCATCAAAGCCGATGGCTTCGATTCCGGCCTTGTATCCACCGACATCAAATCCCTCGTTCTTACGAATCAGGAGCTGATCACATACTTTTGCCACCGCCACTTCAGAATGTTTTGAAAGATTGCCGTTGGAGACAACGACAATTCTTTCAACCAATTCTCTCAGTTTGGTCAGTAAAAATATGACATACTCGTCCGCGATGCCGCGTTCATTATACAGAGAAAACACAGCAACACGACGCAATACAGAGCTCATTCGTCGTCCCCTCAAGAAATCCAGATTTTCCAAACCAGCAGAGCCCAAATTCTAGCCGAGCTGTGCATCTATCCATTCGGAAAGCTGGTCGATCCCCTCGCCCACACTTTTCAAAGGTCGCCATTCCAGTTCGCGGACCGTCCTGTCGATATTGGCGACAGCGCACCGCACGTCGCCGTTGCGGAACATGCCGTTGACGTGCGGCTCCGGCGCCCCATACCGCTTTGCGATGATCCTCGCCAGATCGAGAACCGTGGTCTTGTAGCCAGTGCCGACATCATAGGCGAACGATTGCGACAGATTTGTTCTCGTGGCCTTGTCAATCGCCGAGGCGACATCGTCGATGAAGACAAAATCCCTTCCGATATCCCCGTCTTCGTAGATCGGAATGCTCTTGCCTTCCTTGGCCATCCTGATGAACAACGACACAATTCCCGTGTAGCTGTTCGTCAAGGACTGGCCAGGACCGTATACGTTCTGGAGGCGGAGCACGTTGACGGTTGTCCCGAACGAAAGAGCCCAAGCTCGCAATATCTGTTCCTGGGTTAGTTTGGTGGCTCCGTAGATGCTGGTTGGATTCGGTATCGTTTTTTCCGCGTCCATCGGCAGAGGCTCAAGCCCGGGAAAATCCCATTCCGCGCGTTCAAGCTGCTGCTTCGATCGCTGACCCGGATAGGTTACCTCTCCCGGATTTCTGGACCGCCATGCCCCTTCTCCGTAGACGGCGCGGCTCGAAGCCAGGACAAAGCGCTCGGGAACATGYGATACCGTGGCGAAGGCATCCAACATGCGGGTTGTGCCGAGGACATTTGCTATCGCGTGGCGAGAAGCCTCTGTGAGCGACTGTCCCGTGCCCGTTTCAGCCGCCAGATGCACGACAACTTCAGGTCGGGTGGTTTCCAATGCCTGCGCCCAGGTGGAAGCCTCCGTCACATCCGCAACCATGAGCTCAACGCGAGGATCAAGTTCGGCAGGGCGCTTTCGCTCAGCGTGAATCTGCGGATGCAAACTGTCGATGACAACTACGCGATCGAAGCGATCTGCCAATTTGGTGGACAACGCGCATCCAATGAATCCGGCTCCACCGGTAACCATACATGTCTTGGGCATTCAAGCAGCATTCCGTGTTCCATTAACCAGGCTGTTCGTTATCAGCGTCAACCTCATTTGAACAGGTATAGAGCACCTCTCCGGTGGAATTGGATTTGAGGTGTCGCATTCGGGCAGCCACGCGCAATGCCATGCGCTAATCTGGTTCTGCGGTCCATTTTCGATAGCCAAACTCGCCAGCCGACAACAGAACATCGCCCAGAAGGGTGATAATCCGATGCGTAACCGCAACGGCGGTGGCCGCGGCCGCGGGTATGCCGATCGAGGAAAGGCCCGCGATGAAAACCGCTTCCCTCACACCCAAACCGCCGGGAGCCCCAGGCACAACAAAACCAAGCAACCAGCCGGCGGCTGAGACCCCGATCACCATCTGCCACTCGATCGTGGGTCCGTACAGCACATGGACAAGGAGGACGACGATCAGGCCATTCGCAAGGAAAAATAGGCCGTAGCAAGCGACGCTGATCGCAGCCATCGAAAATGCGAGGTGTTTTCGGCTCTGCTTGAAATATCGGCCCGCAACGAGGGGGGCCAGCATAAGGGCCGCCAGTCCGGCGCCGATATAGACTGCTGATGCCAGATAGCGGCTTATTCCGTAGTCCTCACCGATCTTGAGCAGGAAGGAGAAGGAGAAGAGCAGTGCCACGCTTCCGGAGGCGAGGACCATCAAAACAATCTCCATCACCTGCGCGTAAGAAAGCGCATCCTTTGCAGCACCATATCGGGCCGCCAGGACAAAGCGTCCGACGAGATGGATGACGTTGGTCGGCAGATATTTGTAGACTTGGGTGCGCGCGAAAACGCGCATTGCACGGACCGCGGAGATTGCCTTTTCTCCGACCGAAACCAACAGGGTGAACCAGGCAAAGCCCACCAGCTGCAGAGCGAGCGCGTAAAGAAGCGCACAGGACACGACCACAGCAACGAACCGAGGACGCTGCAGCATATCGGCGAGCTGATCGGCATATCCGTAGACGGAGCGTATGACAAAGTACATTGCCGCAATGGCAATGACGGTACCGCCGGCGCGAATGATCCTAGAGTTCGGCACGAGCGCCGATCGGCTTCACAGGCAGCCTGCCGTCGGAACTTGCAATTTCGGCGACAATGCCCGGGTCGCGATTGCCACGGGTCGCAACAATCAACTCGGCGACCATGCCAAACAGCGTGAACTGCACCCCGACGATCATCAAGAGTGTCGAAACAAGCAGCAACGGCCGGCCGCCAATGGCTTCACCGCCAAACCACCGCGCACAGAGAAACAGGAAAATCAGGAAGCCGATCGAGAAGACGGCCACACCCAAGCCACCGAAAAGATGGCCGGGGCGCGAATTGAACTTCGTGATGGTCACGACTGTGAGCAAGTCCAGGAAGCCCTTGAGCAGGCGACCAACCCCATATTTGGATTTTCCAAATCGGCGCGGGTGGTGCTGCACGACGATCTCACTGACCTTGAAACCAGTCGCGTAGGCCAGGGCTGGAACGAAGCGATGAAGCTCGCCATAGAGGCGGATGTTGTCAAAGACCTCGGAGCGATAGGCTTTAAAGCCGCAGTTGAAATCGTGCAGGCTGACGCCGGTGACCTTGGCCGTCACTCGATTGAACAGCTTTGAGGGCAGCGTCTTGCCGAGCGGATCGTGGCGCACCTGCTTCCAACCCGAAACGACATCGGAGCCCTCTCGGATTTCGTCCAGAAAACGTGAAATTTCCTTCGGGTCGTCCTGCAGGTCTCCATCCATCGTGACGATGATATTGCCCGACGCGTTGGAGATCCCTGCCTGCAGCGCGGCTGCCTTGCCGAAATTCCTCCGAAGCCGAACGCCCTTTACATGGGGGTAAGCCTTGGTGGCGGCCAGAATCTCCTTCCAGGTATTGTCCCGACTGCCGTCGTCAACAAAGATGACCTCCTCGAGCGAGGCGGCATCGATCTGCTCGAAGGCGGCCTCGATCTGGGCAATCAAAGCCTGAACAGTGTCTTGCTCGTCCTTTACAGGCACCAGTATCGAGACTGTCTGCACGTCAGGCCCTCTGCGTCAAAATGGAGGTCTGGCTGGGGAATGGCAATGCAGGCGCAAGCCCCCGTGTCACGCGCTCCTGCAGGCCGCAAGAATTGATGGCCTGGCGATATTCGGGCCTGTTGCTGTTGTCGAACAGAATCATACCGCCCGGAGACAGACGGCGAACTGACTTCGCCAAGCAGGAAACCCTGGCCCGGCCGTCGATCACAATGAGGTCGAAGGTGCCGTCGACCCGGTCGATCGATGACACGTATTGATCGAAAGAGCATTGCGTATATCCCTTTCGATTGGACCTGGCCTTGCTGGAAGCAGAGGCGGCTACCGGCTCCACAACTCGCACGGCGATGTTGGGATAGGCGCCAAAAATGCCGCCCATTGTTTGCGCGAACGGAGCGTCATGCTCGACGGAATCGACTGAGCCGCTTCGTTTCGCCAACCAAACTGTGCTGGCGCCGGCACCAAATTCATAAACGCGGGCCTTGTGATTGCGCGAGGCCAGAAAACTGTTCACGGCATCAATCGCGGAGAATGTCCACCACGGCATGTCAAGCCGAACCAGGTCAGCGCTGTCGTATATGCCGAACAGACTTCTGATCCAGAGGGCAAAGCGGTTGTTCGACCGCTCCAACGCCGCAAGCAATCCACAGCGCTCAGCTACTTTCCGGGCGAATCTGACGACGCTTACATAGGTACTTTTCAAAACTGAAATCCAACCCCAGGTGCCTGCAATCTCGTCCACCCGGACGGCGTGAGCAAAACTGCATATATCGATCGAGAAGCAGGGCTAGCCGGCACACGTCGAAGATCTATGTAGCCACTCCAGCCATAGTCGTCACGCCCTCGCCCGAGGAACTTCGCCACGTCCGGCCGATGCGCTCCTCCCAATCCCAACCCCACGACTGTTCCCGTGCCGTCAACGAAGGCAATGCAGCGGTAGGTGGTAAGAATATCGCTGCCCAGCAGTGGGGGCCACTTGTTCGAGGTGTCCGCGACCCAACCGGAGACGCGTCCCCACTGCGGATCTTCTATTTTGGACACGACATCAATGTGGCCCGTCAAGCTGTTCGGCTGGGTAGGGATTGCCAGCCCGGCGCCGAGCGAGGGGCAGCCGAAGTCTCTGCCGTTGAACGGGACGTGATTGAATTTCTTCAGATTGTGTTCGACATTATAGTAATCGACCCCAGCCAATGTAACGTATCGCATCAAGTCGGGGTCTTTGACGCCGAGCGACAATGCCAATGTTGCGAGATCTTTTCCTTCAGCCCTGACAAGAGCGTCATTCAGCCTCGGCATGCCGTTGACGACGATCAGTGCGGCTACCGCCGCGAATATGGCGATCGACAGACGACGCTTGAAATCAACTTGCCACACCAGACACGAAACAGCTCCAAACAGTCCGACCCAAAAAAGCGCCGGAAGGGTTGCATATCTGCTGGCTAAGGCCGCCGCGTCTCCTCCCATGTTCGATCGACCAATAGCGGCCAGCACGCCCGACATGACGGCATAGGCCATGATCGCAATCCAGAAGGCTGATCGGTACCTGCTTTCGCCAGGCCGCAAAAGGCAAAACCCAACGATCAAAGCGGCCGCTGCGATTCCGATTGCGCCCAGCGGAATTGCAGCTGCTTCCGTTGTTACGATGCCGCCACCAATGAATGTCAGGCAAAACAGCGAAATCCCAATTGGATCGAAACTGCGTGCGGCGTGATAATCGGGGACTTTCTGATTCATCGCGACAAAAATCACGAGGGCCAAGCCCGCCGCGAAAATCAAGATGCCGAGCCGCCGTGTTTTGGCAGTGCAAAATCCTTGGATGCCGATCACACACAATGCGGTCAGGCCCGTGCTGTAGAATTGCGTGGCAAAAACAGCCAACGCTATCGCAACGACATAACCTATCGGCATCTCTTTTTCGGTCGACTGCCAAAAAGCCAATACAGCCAGCACGGTGAAGAGATTTGCGCCGATCCAGGCTACTCCACTCATGCCAACAAAGAAATTGTGTGCGGCAAGCGGACTGAATACAAATACCGATACTGCTAACCCGACGACAAATGCTTCAAACCAGGATCGCGCAAAGAGCGATAGTGCGCCTGAAAAAACCAACGCTATGAGAAGGGAGAACGCGACAACAGTGACCGACAGGCCGATATTGTCCCCTTGGGTAAGATGAAAATTCAGCAGATAAAACAGTTTTGCGCCAGCAATGATATGCTCGTTTGCCGTCACATACAGGTCCTTCAGCGCGGGCACCCCGTCCAGCGATCCGACCATTGAAGGGAGAATGCCCCAATAGTCGTTATCCGGAACACCTCTCGCCTGCACCGTGAGCAGGAGCGCAACAACGAACACAGCGATCGGACCAACAAACGCAACCGCGAAAGCGGGGGTTGAACGGCTGACAGAGAGGGTGCGAACGGTGGCCGACATTAGTCCTGCGTTTGCTGCGTATTGCCTTGCGTTGGCGTAGGTGGCACCTCGCACACACCGCCAGACTGCGCAACAAAAATTCGACGACTTGGCAAGCGGACCACCGGATAGGTCCGGTGTGCGTCTCAAACGCCACAAGTTGGCGCGATTGGAACGATCAGCCGTCGCATGAATGAGAAAGCATATCCGGTGGCTTGATGTTGCCCCTGTTCTGAAGAAACGGATTTCCGATGGAGAGGCCAAGAGCAGAGCCCGCCTCTCTCCAATTGAATTTCGCTTTCAACGAAAAACTGCGGCGATCCTTTTCAGCAACAGCGTGACAATCGCAGACAGCGCTCGCAGGGGGCTGGTTATTCGCCAGCTCGTTGAGTCCTTGAACTCTTGAACGACCCGTTCACTTTGCTCCATTCTTTCCCGGAGCGCTTGCGCATGTGCGATCTCGTTGTCGCGCTCGGTCTGCAGCGCACTAACAGTCGCGTGCGCGGCTGAAATCTCTTCGGCCCTCTCGACGAGATCCGACTCCATCCGTGCGATCTGGGCGTGACCGCTCTGGAGCTGTTCACGTATCTCGGCCACCTCGCGGGTGAGTTCCTGTATCCGCGCCCCGCGGCTCGTCACCAACGCCCTGTTGGTCTCGATTTCCTCTTCCATGGTCGTCGACGCTAGAGACCATGGATTTCCGGCTTGATCGAACGCTTTGCTTGTCGTGCCGGCAAGAGAAATCATTTCCCTTTCGGCGAGCGCGATCCGGCCTTGCACATTGCGAGTCCCAAGAACATTTTCCGGACTTGGACGCTTGGTCACAATGCAGAGCGAGTTCAAAAACTCGACGGAATGAATGGAGGCCAGCGAGGCTTCCCCGAATACGGTCTTATACCTGTCGGAGAACGTGGCTAGGGCATCCGCCCGAAAGCGGGGCAGTCCCCAATGCTCATGGTTGATCACATCGAGCAAGCGCTTGAAGAACGACATCGACGAAAGCGGATCATAGAGACCGCCTTCGAATTCCTGCCAGTAGCTGCAATGCAAATCTTCCGCTATGAAAACCCCGCCATCAGAAAGATGAGGGAAATAACGGGCGAAAGAGCGCACTATGTCTGATGATGTATGCGATCCGTCATCGATTATGATGTCGAATGTCGCGGATTTCGCAACAATTTTTCTTTCTATCTCATCAGTATTGGCATCACCGATGACCAAAGCAATCTTTTGATCGTCGAAGACCAGACCGCTGCAGGCCGTGTCGATATCGCAGCCAAGAATGAGTTCCGAATTCGGGAAATATCGCGGCCAGATTTCGAGAGAGCCACCGTTTTGGACGCCAATTTCCAGGAGTCGAACCGGCTTCTTCCGATAGTCCAGAAAAACGCGGTCATATGCATCCAGATAGCTTGACCATTTGTCCGACACTTTGCCGCTATGGGCATTGTACAGGTCGTGAAGTGAAGGGGCGTGCGCCTTAACCGCCGCGGCATGGCCCTCGGTCTGAACGCCCTGCGGCACGTCTCCGACCGCCTCCGGGCCGAGCGCGTCTGGGTCGACCGCCTGTGAGGCGGCCTCTGCATCGCGCATGTCTTTCGGCGATAGGTCCTTCTTCATGCCTCAAGCCCATCCCGTCTTTCAGACCAGGACACGACGCGCCACCGCTTCAGTCGATTGCCGCCAGTCAGGCGCATTCCATCCGAAGACGGAGGAGAATTTCGCGCTTGATAGCCGGGAATTGGCGGGGCGTCGCGCCTTGGTCGGGTAGTCCTTCGTAGCAATGTCCCGTACTCGCGCCCAAGGGCCACCAGACACTCGGCTTGTGTCCAGGATATGGCGGGCAAAGCCGCTCCAGTTGGCCTCGCCCGTGCCGGCCAGATGATAGACACCGAACGCAGCGAAGCTCTTGTTGCCATGCAGCGTCGCCGCCGCATGCAGGACTGCGTCGGCGATATCGAGCGCGGAGGTGGGATTTCCCCACTGATCGGCGACCACCGATATCTCATCCCGGTCGGCGGCAAGCCGCAGCATGGTCTTGACGAAATTCTTGCCGAACGGGCTGTAGACCCAAGCCGTGCGCAGGATCAGATGGCGCGGATTGGCGGCTGCCACCGCCTGTTCGCCGGCGAGCTTGGAGGCACCATAGACGCTGCGCGGTGCGGTCGCGTCGGTTTCGACATAGGCACCGGAAGCGCTGCCATCGAAGACATAGTCGGTCGAAAGATGAATGACGGGAATGCCAAGCTGCGCTGCGGCTTCGGCCACCTTGCCGGCGCCGACAGCGTTCACAGCAAATGCCAGGTCGGGCTCATCCTCGGCCTGATCCACGGCGGTGTAGGCGGCAGCCGACACGACGATATCCGGCTTCGCGGCCGCGATAGCATCGATGACGGTATCGGGCTTTGCCAGGTCGAGCTCCGGACGGCCGATGGCGATGACTTCCACGCCGGCGTGCCTCTGGCCGGCCTCAAGAAGGCTTGACGCGACCTGGCCCTCGCGCCCAGTGACAACGAGCCTCACGCGGCCCCCTTGCGCGCTTCGCCCAATCGCTCACCGGCATAGCGCTCTTCGCGGATCGGCCCCCACCACCACTTGTTTTCGAGAAACCAGTCCACGGTTCTCGCCAGGCCACTGTCGAAATTCTCCTTCGGCGCCCAGCCAAGCTCGCGACCGATCTTGGAGGCGTCAATGGCATAGCGGCGGTCATGGCCTGGACGATCGGTGACGAAAGAGATCAGATCGCGATAGCTCTTGCCGCCGGCCCGAGGACGCCTGATGTCGAGCAGATCGCAGATCGTCTCGACGACGCCCAGGTTGGTGCGCTCCGAATTGCCGCCGACATTGTAGCTCTCGCCTGGCGTGCCCTTGGTGGCAACCAGCTCCAGCGCACGCGCATGGTCCTCGACGAACAGCCAGTCGCGCACATTGGCGCCGGCGCCATAGACCGGCAACGTTTTTTCGTCGAGCGCATTGAGGATGACCAGCGGGATCAGCTTCTCGGGAAAGTGGTAGGGTCCGTAATTGTTCGAACAATTGGAAAGCACGACCGGCAGGCCATAGGTTTCGTGCCAGGCCCGCACCAGATGGTCCGACGCCGCCTTCGAAGCGGAATAGGGCGAAGACGGCGCATAAGGCGTTTCCTCGACGAACAGACCGCCGTCAAAGGGAAGATCGCCGAACACTTCGTCGGTCGAGACATGATGGAAGCGGAAGCGGCTTTTCCTGTCGTCAGGAAGGCCGCGCCAATATTCCAGCGTAGCATTCAGCACCTTATAGGTGCCGACGATGTTGGTCTCGATGAAGGCGCCAGGTCCGTCGATCGATCGGTCGACATGGCTTTCGGCAGCAAGGTTCATGACGATGTCGATTTCGTCCCGATGCAGAATGTCGAGCACCGCCCTCTCGTCACAGATATCGGCATGAGCGAAGCGGTAATTGTGGGCATTCTCGATCGGCCGCAGCGAGGCCAGATTGCCCGCGTAGGTAAGCTTGTCGAGATTGGTCACGCGATAGGCCGGGTTGGCGCACAGATGCCGGCACACCGCAGAACCGATGAAACCGGCACCGCCTGTCACTAGAAAATTCATGTTGCTGTCCTCATGCAACCCATCAGGCGAACACTTCGGCGGCGGCCAACACCGGCGCCTTGAGGTCCTTGTCCGAAAGCTGGAATCCGCCAGCCAATGACGGCCATTCGATGCCGATGGCAGGATCGTCGAAACGGATCGAGCGGTCGTGCTCGGGCGAATAGGTATCGGTCACCTTGTACAAGACTTCGGTGTCCGGCACGAGCGTCACGAAGCCATGCGCAAAGCCCTTCGGCACCAGAATCTGGTTGCCCTTTTCGGCGGTAATTTCGAGCGCAACCCATTTTCCGAAGGTTGGCGAGCTGCGGCGAATGTCGACCGCCACGTCCAGCAGCGCACCCCGCACGACACGCAGCAGCTTGTCCTGGGCTCGCGGCGCAAGCTGGTAGTGCAGCCCGCGCAGAACGCCCGCCGCGGCAGAATAGGACTGATTGTCCTGGACGAAACTCAAGCCTATGCCGGCCTGCGAAAAGCGCTCGGCATGATAGGTTTCGACGAAGAAACCACGCGCATCGCCATGTCGTTTCGGAATGATTTCCAGCACGCCTTCGATGCCAAGGGACCTGACCTCCAGCATTTACTCCTCCAACCGCTCGACGACGCGCCGGCGCAGATAGACGGCATACTCGTTTTTTCCCAGGCGGGTGGCGCGCTGGAGGACATCGTCCGCCGTCAGCCAGCCCTGTTCGAAGGCGATTTCCTCCGGGCAGGCAACCTTTATGCCCTGGCGATGTTCGATCGTGCGCACGAACGAAGACGCTTCGTGCAAGCTGTCGTGGGTGCCGGTGTCGAGCCAGGCATAACCACGCCCCAATCGATGCACATGCAACTGACCACGCTCGAGATAGACATTGTTGACCGCCGTGATCTCAAGTTCGCCACGTGCCGAAGGCCGGATCGCCGGGGCAATGTCAACGACATCGTTGTCATAGAAATAGAGGCCRGTGACCGCCCAGTTGGATTTCGGATTGTCTGGCTTTTCCTCGATCGTCAGGGCGGTTCCGGTGACCTTGTCGAAGGAAACGACACCGTAACGCTGGGGATCTTCGACATGATAGGCGAATACGGAAGCCCCCGTCTCGCGCGAAGCCGCTGCACGGCAGAGCTGCGACAGGCCTTCGCCGAAATAGATGTTGTCGCCGAGGATCATCGACACGCTGTCCTTGCCGATGAAATTCCGGCCGATGATGAAGGCTTCCGCAAGTCCGTTGGGTTGCGGTTGCTCGGCGTAGGACAAATCAAGCCCAAACTCCGATCCGTCGCCAAGCAACTCGCGGAAAACCGGCAGATCACGCGGCGTTGAAATGATCAGAATCTCGCGGATACCCGCGAGCATCAAAACGCTCAGCGGATAATAGATCATCGGCTTGTCGTATATCGGGAGGATTTGCTTGGAGACTGCCAACGTTAGCGGATAGAGCCGCGTTCCGCTGCCTCCAGCAAGGATAATTCCTTTCAAGAAGTTCTCCTTGACATGCCTAAACCCCCAGCCCTGACATAAACCGCGCTCGTGCTTAGGTTCCATGCAATGGCTTGTCAATCTCGGCGATCGACAAACAGCCGGACTATGTCGCGCCAAGCGCGCCTCAGTTAGATCAGTCCAAAATACGCCCGGTACCAGTCCACAAACCGCCCTACCCCATCGGCAACCGTCGTCACCGGGCGGTAGCCGACCGCCTGCTCCAGCGCCGATGTGTCGGCAAAGGTATCGGGCACGTCGCCGGCCTGCAGCGGCAGCATTTCGATGATGGCTTTCCTGCCAAGCGCGCTTTCCAGCGCCTCGACATAGGCGGTCAGCTTCACCGGTTTGCTGTTGCCGATGTTGAAGATGCGCCAGGGCGCGCTGCTGGTGGCCGGATCCGGACGGCTGGAGTCCCAGGCTGCATTGCCGACAGCCGGGCTATCGCTGGCCCGGACGACGCCTTCTGCGATGTCATCGACATAGGTGAAGTCGCGCGTGTGGTTGCCGTTGTTGAACAGCTTGATCGGCTCGCCGGCAAGAATGCTTCTGGTGAACAGGAAAAGCGCCATGTCCGGACGCCCCCAGGGACCATACACCGTAAAGAAGCGAAGCCCGGTGGTCGGCAACCCGAACAAATGGCTGTAGCTATGCGCCATCAGCTCATTGGCGCGCTTGGTCGCGGCGTAGAACTGCAGCGGATGGTCGGCCGGCCGATGCTCGGAAAACGGCATGTCGGTGTTGGCGCCGTAGACACTCGAGGTGCTGGCATAGGTCAAATGCGCAACGGCGCTGCTGCGGCAGGCCTCGAGCATGTTGGTGTAGGCGATGATGTTGCTTTCGACATAGGCATGCGGGTTTTCCAGGCTGTAGCGAACCCCTGGCTGGGCGGCGAGATGGATCACCCGGTCAAACGTGTGGTTCGCAAAGCAACCATCGACCACGCCCTTGTCGGCGAGATTGCCGCGGATGAAATGATAGCTCGCATTGGTCTTGCGGCTGGCTTCCTCCAGCAGCCGCAGCCTCGCCTCCTTGATCTGCGGATCATAGTAGCTGTTGACGCTGTCGATGCCGACAACCTCGTCGCCGCGCCCCAGCAGGCGCTTCGATACGTGACAGCCGATAAAGCCGGCGGCGCCGGTGACCAGGACCTTCATCAGAAGCGCCCGTCCAGTCCTCGATCTCTCCCGGTGTTCAGGAGCGCTTCAGCAGCGACCACACGGCCGGCACCAGGCTTGCCGCCAGGGCAACCTTGATCAGATCGCCGACGATGAATGGCACGACGCCGAACTGCCACGACTTTTCGGGACCGATCAGCAGCGCCAGCCAGGCAAAGCCCATCGCCATCATGACGACTTCGGCAACCAGCATCGCGCTGAAAAGCTTGCCCGGATGACGGTCCCAGCCCCGATCGGCGGCCCAGCCGACAATCGCCGCCATGGCCACGAAACCCAAGAGATAGCCGCCGGTCGAGCCGAGCATGTAAGCAATGCCGATACCCTTTTCCGGGGTGCTCTGGAAGACCGGAAAGCCCATTGCGCCCTCTGCCATGTAGAGCAGCAAGGTGGCGACGCCCAGACGCATCCCGAAGGCAGCGGCGATCAGCAACACGGCCAGCGTCTGCATCGAAATGTCGACTGGCCCGAGCATCACCTTGGTCTTGGCCGACAGGGTCAGCAGCAGCGTTCCGGCGATCGCCAGGAGAAGCTGCGTTGCCAGCCGCGCCGCGCCCTCTTGCGGCAAAGCCAGAGACACAAGCGGACGCATCGTTGTTGCAATTGCCATTGTATTTCCCCAATCCGATTGCCGCTATCTCATGTTCGCGGCCTCGCGTTCTCCTATATTGGCTTGTGTGTTATGCGGCAATCGGTTTTGCCGTCTCCTCGAACAAGGCACCGATGCATCTGCCATGGCTCTCAAATTCGAAACCGGCTTCGATCCCGCCTATGGCAAGGCGGTGAGCGTCGCGGCTGATATCCAGCGCATCACCGCCCGCAATCCAAGCCCCTTCACCTTTCACGGCACCAACAGCTACATCGTTGGCCGCGATACGCTGGCGGTGGTCGATCCTGGGCCGGACGATGAGGCGCATCTGCAAACCCTGCTCGAGGTGATCGCAGGCCGGCCGGTCAGCCATATCTTCGTCAGCCACACGCACCGCGACCATTCCCCGCTGGCGGCCCGGCTGAAAGAACGCACCGGCGCCGCCCTGCTGGCGGAAGGACCGCATCGCCCTGCAAGGCCCCTGCATATCGGCGAGACCAACGCACTCGACGCCAGTGCCGACACTGCTTTCGTTCCCGATATCGCATTGCCCGACGACAGGGTGGTCGACGGCGACGGCTGGTCGATCAGGACGATTTTGACCCCGGGCCACACCGCCAATCACGCGACATTCGCGCTGGAAGGAACGGGGATCCTGTTTTCGGCCGATCATGTCATGGCATGGGCGACGTCGATCGTCGCGCCGCCGGATGGGGCGATGGCCGACTATATGGCCTCGCTGGACCGGCTGATCGAACGCGGGGACCGCCTGCTGCTGCCGGGACATGGCGGGCCGGTGACCGCACCGCGCCGTTTCATGCGCGGGTTGAAGACGCATCGTAAGATGCGCGAGCGCGCCATCCTGGAGCGGGTCAGAGCCGGCGATCGGACGATCGTGGACATGGTCAAGGCGATCTATCGCGATACCGACCCGCGGCTGCATGGCGCTGCCGGATTGTCGGTGCTTGCCCATCTCGAGGACCTGGTGGAACGCGGCCTGGTCGTGACCAACGCCGCACCAGCCATTGACGGCAATTTCACGCCGGCCAGATAGGCCTTCATTCGGCCGGAGCCGCGCCACCTGGCCGGCGACTTCCTGGTCGAGTTCCGCCTATGACATACACATCTTACTCCCCTTCCGGCCTTAAACTGCTAGCAATCGCGCCGTTTCTAATGAGAACTCTCAGCATTCTCTCTAGCAAAATCCCGATATATTTCTTATCATCTAAATCAATATGTTTTCTGTCAAAATTATACTTTATGAAATCGTTTGTTTGTTTACACTTTGCATCCTCCGAGAGCTGATATTGCTCTAGAAAGTATACTGTGCATGAGAAATTATTCTCAGACGAGGCCATATGTTCAATCATATGCACAAACAGTGGACCGGAGCCAAAAGCGGTATCGGCCTTCACGGGACTGACGTTGATGATCATCAGACTAGTAAAACAAAAACAATAACCCAAAATAATCTTGAGGCAATTGATGGGCGGGTTTACCGTTAATATTGGTTTTAAGGAGTCCATCTGGTATCCCTCACTTAGAAACCGAGGTAAAACGCGCCGAAGTTATTCGTTCCAGATAGGTGTCGACACTGTCAGATTCACAACTCAAAGCGTGCGCATCATCAGTCCCTTGCCGTCGCTCATCCGGCCTCAAGCCTCATTCGGCCGGAGCCGCGCCAACCTGACCGGCGACTTCCTGGTCGAGTTCGGCGAGAAAGTCGACAATACGAGCGGCATTGTCGCCGAGGTCGTAACGGCCGTAGCGAGAGGCCGACCGCATGTCGACGATGATCGTGTCGCCGTCGTCGGCCACGCGGATCGCGACGTCGGCGGGAAGACCAAGGACAAAGCCCTTGGCCACCGCGGTAATCGTCACCTCGGTTTGCCCCCTGAGGTCTGGATAGGGCTCGGAAAGGTCCCAATCGCGCCGGTCGAGCACGGTTTCGACGGCATCCACGACGGTGTCGAACGGCAGATCGTAGCTGCGTGCGCTGACCAGCGGATAGCTCTCCGTCTGCAGCCGCTGTTCGCCAGGCGTGGATGGGGAGAGCACGTTCATGTCTTTGGTCCGGTCGCTCACGTCGAGCGCGGGCGGATTGTCGAAATCCGTCGAGATATCCCTGAGCGGCGGATAGATCGTCGCCCAGTAGGCGGCAACGCCATAGGGCGCGAGCACCAGCAGCGCCAGCAAGGCGCCGACTGTCAGGTCACGACCGCCAAGGTCGCCGAAGTTCCACAGCCGCGAAAAGGCAAACCCGGCAAACAACAGCGCCAGGGCCGCCAGCAGCGCCACAATACCCATCACCCACAGGAAGACAGGCGTTTCGACGAGGTCGATGCGATGGCCGACGAAAGCGGTCAGCAGCAGCACCGCCGAAAAGGCGGCCGTGCGTCGCGACCATCCGGCCGCCTTCGAGGTCTGCCGTTCAGGAATACTTGCCATCGATTGCCGCACCACCCCAACCCGAACGGAGACTTAGAGCGGTTCGTCGTTTCACGGAAACGATAAACCGCTCTATCTCTTTGTTTTGACGCAATTCCCGGAATTGCTCTAGAACCTTTTGCTGGCGGCTTGAAGCCGAAAGACGCAACATTCCCGTCAATCCGTCGGCAAGCGATAGTCCCGGAATTGCTGACGCAAGGTGATCTTCTGGATCTTGCCGGTGGCGGTGTGCGGTATTTCGCCGACGAAGGCGACATCGTCCGGCATCCACCATTTGGCAACTTTGCCATCCATGAAGTCGAGAATGTCGGCCTTGGTCGGTTCCTTGCCCGGCTTGCGAACAACGACCAGCAACGGCCGCTCGCCCCACTTCGAATGATGGACGCCAATGGCTGCTGCCTCGGCGACATCGGGATGACCCACAGCCAGGTTCTCGAGATCGATGGTCGAAATCCATTCACCGCCGGACTTGATGACGTCCTTGGCGCGATCGGTGATCTGCATATAGCCGCCGGCGTCGATGTGGGCGACGTCGCCGGTGTCGAACCAGCCGTCCTCGTCGAACTGCTCCGAGCCAACACCGCCATAGTAGGCGCGGGCAACGGCAGGTCCACGCACCTTCAAGCGGCCAAATGTCTTGCCATCCCAGGGCTGAGCGTTGTCGTCGTCGTCGGTCACCTTCATTTCGACGCCGAAGGGTGGGTAGCCCTGTTTCTGCTGGACATCGAGCCGGGCTTCACCCTGGAGACCGGCATAGTCCGGCTTCAAGGTGCACAGTGTGCCGAGCGGCGACATTTCGGTCATGCCCCAGGCGTGGATGACCTGGACGTCGTAGTTCTGCTGAAACTTGGTCATGATCGCGCGCGGGCAGGACGAGCCGCCGATGACGACCTTTTTCAGATAGGGAAGCTTCTTGCCGGTCTCCTCCAGATACTGCAGCAGCATCATCCAGACGGTCGGCACGGCAGCGCTGAAGGTCACCTTCTCGGTGTCGAGCAATTCATAGATCGAGGTGCCGTCCATCTTGCAGCCGGGCATGACCAGCTTGGCGCCGATCATCGGCCCGCTCTGGCCAAGGCCCCAGGCATTGGCGTGGAACATCGGCACGACCGGCAAGATCGTATCGCGTGCCGACAGCCCCATGGCGTCAGGCATGGCGGCGATCATGGCGTGCAGCACGTTCGAGCGGTGGCTGTAGACGACGCCCTTCGGATCGCCCGTGGTCCCCGACGTGTAGCACATGCCGGCAGCCGTGCCTTCGTCGAAGGTCTTCCAGGCGAAGTCGCCATCCACCTCATCAAGCCATTCTTCATAGGCAACCACATTCGGCAGTGTCGTCTGCGGCATGTGCGCCTTGTCGGTCAGCACGATCACCTGTTTCAGCGACTTGACGGCGCCGGCGATCTTCTCGAGCAACGGCATGAAGGTCAGGTCGACGAAGACAGCCTTGTCCTCGGCATTGTTCATGATCCAGACGATCTGCTCGGGAAACAGGCGTGGATTGAGCGTATGGTAGATGGCGCCGATGCCCATGATGCCGTACCAGGCCTCGATGTGGCGCGCCGTGTTCCACGCGAGTGTGGCGATGCGGTCGCCCAGGCGATAGCCGTCGCGTTCCAGCCGTTGGGCGACCTTCAGGGCGCGGCGATGGATGTCCGCGTAGCTGGTGCGCACGATCGGCCCCTCGATCGAGCGCGACACGATCTCGCGCACGCCATGCTGCCGCTCGGCATTGTCGATGAGCTTGTGGCAAAGCAGCGGCCATTCCTGCATCAGTCCCAGCATTCGTTCCTCCCCTGCGCTTTGCGTCGTGCTTTTTCGTGCCATTGTGGAGCGAACCGGCGGATTGTCCAGCCACCAGCACCGGCAAGCCCAGTATTGATCGGCATGACGGACAAGACCGCCACAATCCGGCCATCGTCGGCATTAAGGTTAGTTAACGGGCAAGGGGCGATTGGCGACTGAAAGAGGTTCGCATGGACGCGCAGCTCGACGACAAGTCCCTTGAGAATACGCTTGCCGAAAGTCTGGCCGATCTGGGCCCTGATACAAAGACCGTTTCCGAAGATGAATTTGTTGAAGTTGTCGGCGGCGCGCTGGAAGCGGTCGGCGGCACACTGCTGTTCAAGATGTGCGTCCAGAACGAAGGCGAAGGCCAGCACGTCGCAGCCGCATCCATCGGCGACGGTGGCAATCGTCAGCTCCTGCTGCTCACCTTGCCAACCGGTGGCGGCCCCCTGAAGGTCGAGACCACGTCGAGAAGCAGCAATCCGGTGGCCGGTATCGCAGCCGCCTATGCCGGGCTGATGGATGCGTTCAAGACCGCCGCCTGACCATCTCAGGCAATCTTCGAAACCGTGATCGGGCCTGCACCCGGCCTGGGCTAACGGTTTGTGCCTTGCGTGGCGACAGCAGGCCTTGCGCAACGCGTTTGCGCGACACACCTTAAAGCCGAGGCAAGGAGAACCCGCATGGATCAGATCGTCAACCCGGCACCCGGGTTCCAACGCAATCCCGACAAGGTCATCACCATCGAGCCTTATGTCGGGACCGTTACGGTGCGTGTCGGAGACACGGTCATAGCTTCATCGACGAAGGCCAAGGTGCTGACCGAGCCCCCCTATCCCGCGGCCTTCTACATTCCGTTCGCCGACATCGATTTCGGCAAGCTCAGCAGCACGGAACATTCGACCCACTGTCCCTACAAGGGCGATGCCAGCTATTGGAGCGTGCTGCCTGCGGGCGAGACCGGCCAGAACGCGATGTGGGCTTACGAGCAGCCTTTCGACGAAATGGCTGAAATCCGCGACCACGGCGCATTCTACGCCAGCAAGGTCAGCATCGAAGCAAAAGCGGGCTGAGAACTTCGACTTGCCTCTCAGGTGCATCGGGAGTCAGGTCGGGCCGACATCACCCGAATATCAACGCACCTAGAGCAGTTCACCGTTTCACGGAAACGGCGAACGGCTCTAACTCTTTGTTTTGACGCAATTCCGGACGGAAAACCGTTTCACACTTTTCCTGGAATTGCTCTAGTCCGTGGTGCCGTGATTGCCGAAGCCGTCGGCATCGTCGAGCCGCACGAAGGTCAGGCCCTTGGCCTTGAGCGCCAGAAGCCCCTGCACCACGCCTTCGCCGGCCGCATGGGTCGGCTGGTTGATGTGCGAGATAATGACGTCGCCGTCCTTGGCCGCCGCGATGCGCCGCGCGGTTTCCCTGGCGCCGAGCAATGAGCCACCATCGCCGTTTATGGAGAATCCCGCGATCTTGAAGCCAAGCTTGCGGATCATGGCGATCGCCGACGGGCTGTATTCGGCGGTCGCACCACGAAACCATTTCGGCGCCGGCTCGCCGGTCTTGGCAAGGGCGGCGGCACCCGACTGGACCTCGGCCAGCACGGCGTCGGGGCTGCCGGCGCTGCGGATGCCGTAGATCTTTTGCGGCGTGTCGACGGCAGGGATATGATGGCCGCCGTGATTTTCCAGCTCGAACAGGTCGGGATGCGCCCGCATGACCTCGACCGCGGCGGCGTTTCGCTTCAGCCAGATGCCTGTCACGAAAATGGTGGCGGGTATCTTGTTTTCGACCAGCGCCGAAAGTATCCGGGTGTCGGTCTGTCCACCGCAGGCATCGAGCGTGAGCGCAACGCGGCCGGCTCCGCTTGCCTCCGGCCTGATGTGCAATGTCGGCTCGACAAGCGGCGCGGCGTGGCCGCTGGACACCACGGCCAACGACATGGCGATCACGCAGAGACTTCTTTGCAGCAGGCGCATCAAACCGACTTCCCGACCGGTGCTTTCAGGCAGGTATCCCAAGACCCGCATGAAGGCGAAAATCGGGATGGTGCATAGCAGAAAGCGCCCGGCGCGACAATTTGACTGTCCGTGGTGCGAGCGGCTAGTTCCGCGGCCCGCGATGGCCGTTGTCCGCGCGACGCATGAACTCAGATGGCGCGTTCGAGCTTCACGTCGGTGCGCGACAGGAGTTCGCGCATCGCATCGACGACTGGTTTGACCTCCAGTCGCCAGACGCAGTAGGCCCTGCCGAAATCCGGCCGGCCGCAACGGTCGTTGGCCACGCAGTCGCAAGGCATCGGCGGTTGAAGCGCGATATTGGGCACGCCAACGGGACCCCACTGCGACGGCGGCGTCAAGCCGAACAGCCCGACAACCGGGATTCCGGCTGCAGCCGCCATGTGCATCGGGCCGCTCTCATTGCCGAGAAACAGCCGGGCCTGTTTCAGCACCGCCAGCAACGTCTCAAGCGACAGCGCTCCAACGAGATTGACGACGGGCGACGCCGTCCTGGCGACGATGCGTTCGGCAATCTCGCGCTCGTCCGGGCCGCCGACCAGAACGACGTCCAAACCGGTTTCGCCGGCAATCTCTCCAATCGCCTCGGCAAACCGCTCCGGCTGCCAACGTCGCCCTTCAAAGCTTGCGCCGGCGTGCACGGCGATGAAAGCGTTTGGATGAACATGATGCTTGCCCAGCAGCGCCAACGCATTTGACGTCTCGGGCGGCAGCGGTTGGAGGTTTGGAACCGTCACATGGAGACCGATGCCAAGCGCCTGGAGCGGCGAAAGATAGCGGTAGACGAAATGTTCCTCACCAAAGCCAAATGGCTTGGCAAACACGTTGGCGGGCTGCCGCTCCAGCAGACGCAATGGCCTCTCGGTGGGATTGTAGCCGACACGGGTCTTTGCATTGACCAGCCCGGTGAGCATGCGTGACGTCTTTGAATCGGCCAGGTCGATCGTCAGATCGAAATGGAAACGGCGCAGCGCCCGCACGACGGCGTAAAGCTCCTTGCCGCGCTGCAGGGGGGTGCCGCGCAGGTGGGCACGCCTGAACGTGACCACCTCGGAGGCAATGTCATGGGCGACTACGAAGCTCGCGAAGCGAGCGTCGCACAGAAACACCAGCCTGGCATCGGGGAATTCGAGCCGCAGGTTTTCTGAGAGCACCGAGGCGAGAACGAGATCTCCAATGTACTTCGTCTGAATGACCAGGATCGAGCGAATCGGCGCGGGTGCAGTCTGCAACATCTGTTTCCCAGGACAATTGGCGGGATGTCGAAATTACGCAATGATTACGCAATGCCGTCAGCACGTTCGTGTGAATTGCTTTACAAAACGGTAAGCTCGACCGGATGGATCCTATCCGCGGCCGGCCTTAGAGCAATTCACCGTTCACGGAAACGGCGAATCTCCTTTGCTTTGACGCAATTCCGGAAGCAAAAGCGTATCACACTTTTCCTGGAATTGCTCCAGCTCTTTGCTTTGACGCAATTCGGGACGGAAACTGCTTCACACTTTTCCGGGAATTGCTTTCGCAACCAGCACCGCCGCCTGCGCGGCCGCTAACCTCGCAATCGGCACGCGATAGGGCGAGCAGGACACGTAGTCGAGGCCGACCTCTTCGCAAAACCGAATCGAGGCCGGATCGCCGCCATGTTCACCACAGATGCCGAGCTTGATGTCGGGCCGTGTCGCCCTGCCCTTTTCGGCAGCCATGCGCACCAGTTCGCCAACCCCGTCGATGTCGAGGGAGACGAACGGATCCTGATCGATGATGCCCTTCTGGCGGTAGGTCTCCAGGAACGAGGCCGCATCGTCGCGCGAGATGCCGAATGTGGTCTGGGTCAGGTCATTGGTGCCGAAGGAGAAGAATTCGGCCGTAGCGGCGATGACATGGGCGCGGATCGCCGCGCGGGGGAGTTCAATCATGGTTCCAGTCAGATAGTCGATCTTGACGCCGGTTTCCTGCATGACGCTTTTGGCGACGGCATCGATGCGCGCCTTGACGTAGTCGAGTTCTTTCACCAGGCCGACCAGCGGCACCATGATTTCGGGAACGACAAGTGCGCCGGCCTTCTTGCCCGCCTCGACTGCGGCCTCGAAAATGGCGCGCGCCTGCATCTCGGCGATCTCGGGGTACGAAACCGCAAGCCGGCAGCCGCGATGACCGAGCATCGGGTTGAATTCATGCAGCGCGTCGGTGCGCTGGCGGAGCTTGTCGGGCGACACCTTCATGGCGGCGGCAACCTCGGCCACCTCCTCCTCGGTCTTCGGCAGGAATTCGTGCAGCGGCGGATCGAGCAGGCGGATCGTGACCGGCAGGCCGGCCATGATCTCGAACAGTTCGAGGAAATCCGAGCGCTGCATCGGCAACAGCTTGGCGAGTGCCGTTCGCCGGTCCTTCTCGGTGTCGGCCAGGATCATCTCGCGCATGGCGACGATGCGGTCGCCATCGAAGAACATGTGCTCGGTGCGGCAAAGCCCGATGCCTTCGGCGCCGAAGGAGCGCGCCATGCGCGCATCGAGCGGCGTTTCGGCATTGGTGCGCACCTTCATGCGGCGAACGGCGTCCGCCCACTCCATGATGGCGGCGAAATCGCCGGACAGTTCCGGCTGCAGCATCGGCACGGCACCCTTCAGCACCTGGCCATTGCCGCCGTCGATGGTGACAATGTCGCCCTTGCGGAAGGTCGCCCCCATCGCCATCAGCGTGCCGGCCTTGTAGTCGACGCGCAGTGAGCCCGCGCCAGACACACAAGGTTTGCCCATGCCACGGGCGACAACCGCGGCATGGCTGGTCATGCCGCCGCGCGTGGTCAGGATGCCTTCGGCCGCATGCATGCCGTGAATGTCTTCAGGACTGGTTTCGATGCGCACCAGGATCGCCTTGCGGCCTTGCGTCTTCAGCTCCTCGGCGTCAGCAGAGGAGAAGACGATCTCGCCGGTGGCAGCACCGGGAGAGGCCGGCAGCCCGACGCCGATGACGTCGCGCGCTGCCTTGGGATCGATGGTCGGGTGCAGCAGCTGATCGAGCGAGGCCGGATCGATGCGGGCGACCGCCTCTTCCTTCGTAATCAGCTTGTCCCTTGCCATTTCGACGGCGATCTTCAACGCAGCCTTGGCGGTGCGCTTGCCGGAGCGGGTCTGCAGCATCCACAACTTGCCGCGCTCGATGGTGAATTCGAGGTCCTGCATGTCGCGATAGTGTTTCTCCAGACTATCGGAGATGGTGACGAAGGATTGGAACGCGTCCGGCATCAGCTTCTGCAAGGACGGCTTGTCCGATCCGGCGGCAATGCGCGCCGCCTCGGTGATGTTCTGCGGCGTGCGGATGCCGGCGACGACGTCCTCGCCCTGCGCGTTGACCAGGAACTCGCCATAGAGCATCTTTTCGCCGGTCGAGGGATTGCGGGTGAAGGCAACGCCGGTGGCCGAGGTTTCGCCCATATTGCCGAACACCATGGCCTGGACGTTGACCGCCGTGCCCCAGCTTTCGGGGATGTCGTGCAGGCGCCGGTAAGTGATGGCGCGGTTGTTCATCCAGCTCGAAAATACCGCGCCGATGGCGCCCCAGAGCTGCTCATTCGGATCCTGCGGAAACGGCTTGCCGAGTTCTTCCTCGACCTTGGCCTTATAGAGCGCGATGACGCCTTGCCATTCGAGAGCCGTCAGTTCGGTGTCGAGCTCATAGCCGAGCCCGCCCTTCTGGTCTTCGAGGATTTCCTCGAACACCTCATGGTCAAGGCCCATCACGACATCTGAATACATCTGGATGAAGCGGCGGTAGCTGTCATAGGCAAAGCGCGCATCGCCCGAATCGGCGGCCAGCGCCTCGACCGTCTCGTCGTTCAGCCCGAGATTGAGCACGGTATCCATCATGCCGGGCATCGAGGCGCGGGCACCGGAACGCACCGAGACCAGCAGCAGTTTCGACGGATCGCCGAACCGGCGGCCAGTCAGCCGTCCGATGTGATCGAGCGCGACCGCGACATCCGTTTCCAACCCTGCCGGATAGGTGCGGCCATTGGCGTAGTAAGCGTTGCAGACCTCGGTGGTGATGGTGAACCCGGGCGGCACCGGCAGGCCCAGGCTGCACATCTCGGCCAGATTGGCGCCCTTGCCACCCAGCAGATTCCTGTCGCCGGCACGGCCTTCCGCCGCACCATCGCCAAAGGTGAAAACCCATTTGGTCATGCTTTGCTCTCCGGTTGCAGGAGATTGGAAAGATTGGCGAAACGGAAAGTTCCGCCGTGTCCGACTGTGGAGCGATATGATGCTGCAGTGCGAAACGCAAGGCGTCGGCAAAGTTGTGCGGCCGCTACAATCGATTAAGCAAAAGCTCTGTCCAAGGATGCGGCAAAAAGACTTGCCATTCCGGAGCTTTTGGAATAGAACATAACAGGAACAAAGGTGCGCCATGAAACTACACGGAAAACTCGATTACCTGGAAATGCCGGCGACCGGCGGAACGCTGGACCGGCTCAAGGCTTTCTACAGCGCTGCCTTTGCCTGGTCGTTCACCGACTATGGACCGACCTACTCAGCCTTTGCCGAGGGGTTGGACGGAGGCTTCCAGGCCGACGCGGCGGAAGCCCCCGCCAAGCCGCTGCCCGTGCTCTACAGCAGGGATCTGGAAGCGACACTCGACGCCGTCGAAAGTGCCGGTGGCACGATCGTCAAGCCGATCTTCTCGTTCCCCGGGGGCCGGCGCTTTCACTTTGTCGATCCGGCCGGAAACGAGATGGCGGTGTGGGCCGAATAGCCATCGCATGTCATCTGGCAGCGCTGCGTTGCCTGCCCATTTTGGACGTTCCCATCGTCGCTCATAAGGATTGTGCTTTTCGGCTGCTCTGCTAAGAACGCGCCGCACAAGCGACTCTGACGGCAATTGGGGCGTCGCCAAGTGGTAAGGCATCGGTTTTTGGTACCGACATTCCCAGGTTCGAATCCTGGCGCCCCAGCCATACTTTTCTGGCCATCCTGGAACATCACCCATCTCTCGGATAGGGCAGCAGCGATTTATGATCTGTCCGGCCAATGACCAGGGCCAGTTCCCACGTGTGGCATGACAGTCGCCGAAGCGGGCTGCCCTCATTAATCCAGGTGATTTTCCGAACGCGCGACCTGCGCTAAAATATCACCTTACCGAAGTTGAGACCCGTCGTGGCCAGGACCGACAAGCGCCCATTCAACGTGAACGTCTTCCTCAATACGGTCGACGGCGGGAGGACTGTGGCGACGTATCGCAAGAATGAGACTGTCTATTCGCAGGGCGACCCGGCGGATTCCGTCTTCTACATCCAGAAGGGCAAGGTCAAAGTCTGCATCGTATCGGAGCAGGGCAAGGAAGCGATCGTCGCTCTCCATGAGAGCGGGGACTTCTTCGGCGAAGGCTGCTTGTCCGGCCAGCCGCTGCGGTTGGCTACAGTTTCCGCGATGTTGGACAGCGTCATTACGCGGCTTGATAAAGCATCAATCACGCGGGTGCTGCGGGAGGAGCCGAAGTTCTCAGAGATGTTCATGTCCTATTTGCTGGCGAGGAACGCCCGCGTCGAAGAGGACCTGGTAGACCAGCTTTTCAATTCGAGTGAGAAGCGTCTGGCGAGATTGYTCCTTCTGATGGCAAACTTTGGCAGGGAGGGGAACCCTCAGCCTGTCATCCCGAAGATAAGCCAGGAGACGCTCGCGGAGATGGTTGGCACCACCAGGTCGCGCGTCAGCACGTTCATGAACAAGTTCCGCAAGCTCGGGTTCATCCATTACAATGGAGATCTGGAGGTTCATAACTCCCTCCTGAACGTGGTCCTGCACGACAATCCTCACCTAAGGGACAGGGACCGTTGAGGACTGTTCTGTGTGGAACAGCCAAGTCACCTGCGCGGATGTTATATTTTAGGGGCGGTCCCACCCTCCGGACCGGACCTACAACCTAAGACCATCTCGGCGAGGCAACGGCATGACTGCCGGCGTACCGACCGCGGTCGTGCGAGTCAGAAAGATGGCTCGGCGTTGTTGGTGACGTCGGCGCGTCCGTCCCGCACCCCCCGCAAGCGGACGCGCCGGCCCCCGTATTCCATAGTCATGCACGGAGGGCTTGTGCATCGTCCGCCCCACTCAGCACCGCCTTTCGGCGACCATGATGCGTGGTGGCCATGTGATGGCGCACGCGAACTCGGACGATCTCTTCAAGCTGGCCGTTCGAAAGCATGCACATAGCCTCAACAGTATAGCCTTGAACATCTCCCTCTTTTCCATACAAGGTCATCGAAGATTCCACCAAGACGGGTGGCGGTCAAAATGGAACTTCAATGAACCTTCCCATCTTCGCCATCAACCTCGATCGCGAGACCGGTCGCTGGAGCGAATTGCTCGCCAGCGCCGAAGCGGCCGGCCTGACCTTGCAGCGCATTGCGGCTATCGACGGCCGCGCGCTTGCCAAGGCGGACTGGACGGAGATCGATCTTCCAACCGCGCGCAAGTTGAGCGGGCGCGACATTCTGCCCGGCGAATATGCCTGTTACCGCAGCCACATCCAGGCGCTGGAAACGTTCCTGGCCGGTGGCAGCGCCTATGGCCTGATTGTAGAGGACGACGTCCTCTTCAGCGAAAACACCATGCGGCGCATCCAGGCCATCATCGCCGCGGTGCCGGATTTCGACGTCATCAAGCTAAACAACCATCGCATGAGCTTCTTCATGCGCGCCGTCGAGACGACGGAAGGCGACGAGATCGGTCGCGCGCTGCATGGCCCGCAGGGCTCGGCCGCGGCCTATCTGGTGACGCGGGAGGGCGCGCAAGGGCTGTTGTCGGCGCTCGCGGTGATGAAAATGCCGTGGGACGTCGCACTCGAACGATTTTGGGATACCGGCCTGAAAGTCTATTCGGTCCGCAAAAACGTGCTCGGCTTCGCCGCCAGCAGCAAGATTTCCGGCATAGCCGGCCCCTCGGGCAGCTACAAATTCGCGCGGCTTGCCTGGCCGAGCCGGCTGGACGCCGGGGCGTTCCGGGCCAAGGACGAGTTGAGCCGCCTGCATCACGTCCTGCTGCGGCCGCCCTTGCCGCGCGAAATTCCGGATTATGCCAGGGCCGACGCGCCGCGCTACACAGTGCTTCTGGTCCTTGCGGTATTCGCCATTCTCGCCATGGCCTCCGCGGTCTGGCGCGAGGCTGACACTTACCGCTTCGCGGGGATGGCACTCGCCGCGGTCGCGGCCATCCGCTGGTTCAGACGGGACCTGTGGACCTACAGCAAGCCACTGATCGGATGGGTCGGCGGGCTCTGCCTGGGTTGGTCGCTCTATGTCTTCATCCGACTGGCGATCGTCTATTTCGGCACCCACCAGTTGGGTGCCGCCGAAGGCATCTACCTGTTTCCGCTGTTTTATGCGACGACCGGCTTCGCGCTCTTGCTGTTTGTCAGGCGGCCTGGGCAGCTCGTCCTCTGGTTCATGATCCTCAGCCTTGTCTTCCTGGCGGCGGACACCGGCTATTCGGACATCCTTCACGGAACCAGACCGGAGCCGTGGCTTTTCAACAATCCCATTCACGCGTCGGTGGCGGCTGGTTTCATCTTCCTTTGCACGCTGCAATTCATGGCATACACGGCCCAAAGAACGGACCTGAACAAGGTATCCAGGAGCCTGCACTGGGCGCTGTCGACAGCCGTCCTGCTGTTTGCCTTCGCCAACATCATTGCGCTGCGGTCGAAGGGCGTCTGGCTTGCGCTCGCGCTCGTCCTGCTTCTGCTGGCGATCATGACGCTGGCGAGAGGTCATCGCCGCGAGCTGATGATCGGAGGCGGCGTGCTGGCAATCGTTGCAGCCAGCGTTGTCGCCATGCACAACATCTTCTGGTCCACCGCCGGCGACACCATGATCTTCGTCAAGAACCTGGTTTCGGATGCTTTGAGCCATGGCGTCCTCCCGGCCTTCGACCGCGCCATCGCGAGCAATACGGTTCCAGTTGCGGCCAGGGAACGGCTGATGCTGTGGGCCGATGCGATCGAGGTCTGGAAACGCCACCCGATCTTCGGAGCCAGTTCCAGCTGGCTCACCGAATGGCAGAACAGAACCTACCACCCCATGATCTTCAACGTCTTCCACAACGGCTATCTGGAGATAGCCGTGCGCTACGGCGTGGTCGGGCTGGCGTTCTTCGGCTTTCTCTACGCCTGGTCGTCCAGGCAGGTCGTGCTGGCCGTGCGGGCCAAGCTTGTCGCTCCGGCCGTATGGTCCTGCTACATCTCAACGTTGGTCTTCTTCGCCCTCACCGTCCTCAGCAATTCGAACAACCGGCTGGCTATCGGCGAGGCCTTCATGTGGCTCGCTGCCGCGTTCGGCTTCTATTGTTTCTACCTTCGCCAGCAGAAGAACCTTGTCGAGCCAAGAACCTATTTTTGACGCATGTCGCCCAAAAGTGGCCCCGGTTTGGGGCAACGACATGCATAAAACCAAGGCTTAAAGCGCGTCGCCTTAATCCGCTTCAACGCGACGCGCTATAGATCGCCGGCGCGTCGCGCGACGGCTCAGCTCGCTTCGCGCATCGCTTCGGCGGCCTGCAGGTCGACCGAGACGAGCTGGCTGACACCCTGCTCGGCCATCGTCACGCCGAACAGCCGGTTCATGCGCGCCATGGTGATCGGGTTGTGGGTGATGATGACGAAACGCGTCTCGGTGGTGGCGGCCATCTCGTCCATCAGATTGCAGAAACGCTCGACATTGTGATCGTCGAGCGGTGCGTCGACTTCGTCGAGCACGCAGATCGGCGCCGGATTGGTCAGGAACACAGCAAAGATCAGCGACATCGCCGTCAACGCCTGCTCGCCACCAGACAGCAGCGTCATGGTCTGCGGCTTCTTGCCGGGCGGGCGGGCCAGGATTTCAAGCCCGGCCTCGAGCGGATCGTCGGATTCGATCAGCTGCAATTCCGCCGTGCCGCCGCCGAACAGATGCGAGAACAGCCGCTGGAAATGGCTGTTGACCACGTCGAAGGCGGCAAGCAACCGCTCGCGGCCTTCGCGGTTCAGGCTCTGGATCGCTTGCCGGAGCTTGCGGATCGCCTCAATGATGTCCTCGCGTTCCGACACGATCGTCTCCAGCCGGTCGGAAAGCTCCTTCTGCTCTTCCTCGGCACGAAGATTGACGGCGCCGAGCCGTTCGCGCTCGATCTTCAGCCGGTCGAGCTGGCGCTCGATCTCGGCCATCTCCGGCATCGGGCTGTCGGCCTCCAGACCAGTGTGGCGGATGACCAGATGCGGCGGCGTGTTCAGCGTTTCCTGGATGCGCGCCTCGACCTCCAGCCGGCGTTCGTCGGCCGCGGTCAGCCGCTCTTCGGCGCGGACGCGGGTCTCGCGCGCCTCGGCCAGCGACTGGATGGCGCCGGTGGCCGCCTTGTCCATTTCGGATTGCCGGTTTTCCGCTTCCTGCAGACGGTCGGCGGCGGCCTTGCGCAAGGTCTCGGCCTCCGTCAACTGTGACAGCAAGGCGCGCCGCTTGGCGTCGATTTCATCGGGCGCATCGGCCAGCCGCTCGCGTTCGGCCTCGGCCTCGGCCTTGCGTTCGCCAAGCGATGCGATCTGCGTCGAGGCGTTTTCGGCCCGCTCCAGCCAGTTGCTACGCTCGGCGCCAATGGCATCGAGCCGGCGCGTGCGCGCCTCGGCTTCGCGGCGCAGCCCCTCATGCACGGCACGCGCATCGGCAAGCGTGGCGCGATCGCGGGCGACATTGGCTGCGGACTGTTCGAGCTGCAATTGCAAATCGCCGAGATCGGGCGCGTCCTGCAGCAGCATTTCGGCCTCGGCGAAGGCCGACGAGGTCTCTTCATGGCTATCGACGATGCGGGCGCGCGCCTCATCCAGTGCCGCGCGCCGGCTCGCCAATTCGCCGCCGGCCTTTTCGGCCTCGGCCAGCGCGTTGCGGGCGGCGTCCAGCCGATGCTGGGCGTCACGCCCAGCCTGGCGCGCGTTGCGCTCGGTCTCGCTCGCCAGGCGAAGCGCCTGTTCGGCCTGGGCCAGTGCCTCCTCGGCCTGGCGCAGGACGAGCGTCGCCTGCACCGCTTCGGCATCAAGTTCAGCCAGCCGGTTCTTCTGCGCCAGCCTTTGCGCGGCCGCGGTGGGCGCATCGGCACTGGCGGTAAAGCCGTCCCAGCGCCAGAGCGCGCCCTCGCGGCTGACCAGCCGCTGGCCGGGAGCAAGAAGCGCCTGCAGCCGGCGGCCATCGCCTGATACAACGATACCGATCTGCGCCAGGCGGCGGGCAAGCTGTGCCGGCGCGTGAACGACGCTGGCAAGGCTCCTGACGCCTTCAGGCAGAGCCGCGTCGCCGGGCTGGATCTCGCTTTCGCCCCAATGCACCGGTGCGCTGCGGTCGAGCGGCACGTCGAGATCTTCGCCAAGCGCCGCACCCAGCGCCGTCTCGAAGCCACGCTCGACGCTGATCTGCTCCAGCACGGCTGGGAAGAGATCGCCGCTGGCGGCATTCAGGATCTTGGCCAGCGTGCGCGCTTCGGTCTCGATGCGTGCCAACTCGGCTCTGGCATCCTGCAGCGGCGGCCGGGCAGCGCTTTCGCTGGCGCGGGCATCGATGACCGATTGCTCGGCCTGCGCCACGGCAGCCTCGGCCTCATCCAGCAGCGCCATCGCCTGTTCGACCAGCATGCGCTTCTCGGCCGGATCCGGCAGGCCGGCGACCTTGGAGAGGATATCAGACAGTTCCCGGTCGACATCGGCAAGCTGACGGCCGAAACGGTCGCGGCGCTCGGCGGTGTCGCGCAGCGTCCGTTCGATCTGGTTGCGCGAGGCGGCAGCCTCGGCCCGCTCGGCGGTCAGCGCGGCGAGTTTGGCTTCGCTTGCCGCAAGCGTCGATGCCGCCTGTTCGAAAGCCGCGCGGGTGCTGGCTTCGCGCTCGGCAGCACCGGCATTTTCGGAATTGAGCGCGGCTTCTTCGGTGCGAAGTCGCTCAAGAATATCCGCATTGTCGCGGACCATGCGCTCCTCGCGCGCAATGTCGCCGTCGAGCTGCTGCAGCCGGCGCTCGAGTTCCCCCTGACGGGCGCGGATGCGGCCGGCTTCCTCCTCGATCTGCGACTTGGCGATCGACAGGCGCTGGAAGGCGGCGGCAGCGGCGGCTTCCGCGTCGCGCAGCTCCGGCAGCCGGTGGGCGCCGATGCCTTGCTCCCTTGCGGCGGCCATCTGGGCTGCGGCGCGGTCACCGACCAGCGCGGTGGCAACAGCCAGCGCCGAGCGCGCCTCGCCTTCCTGTGTCTTGGCCAGTGTCCAGCGCAGATGCAGCAGCGTCGCTTCCGCCTTGCGGATATCGGCCGACAGGTTCTTGAAGCGCGATGCCTGGCGCGCCTGGCGCTTCAGGCTTTCGATCTGGCTTTCCAGCTCGCCGACGACGTCGTCCAGGCGCTCCAGGTTCTGCTCGGCCGCCTTCAGCCGCAACTCGGCCTCGTGGCGACGGGTGTGCAGGCCGGAAATGCCAGCAGCCTCTTCGAGCAAGGCGCGGCGCGCCTGCGGCTTGGCCTGGATCAGTTCGCCGATGCGGCCCTGCCCGACCATCGACGGCGAGCGCGCGCCGGTCGACTGGTCGGCGAACAGGAGCTGGACATCCTTGGCGCGCGCTTCCTTGCCGTTGATGCGATAGAGCGAGCCCGCCTCGCGTTCAATCCGGCGCGACACCTGCAACTCGTCGGCATCGTTGAAGGCAGCGGGCGCACTGCGGTCGCTGTTGTCGAGGAAAAGCGTGACTTCAGCGGTGTTGCGTGCCGGGCGCGTGCCCGAGCCGGAGAAGATGACGTCGTCCATACCGGACGCGCGCATGTTCTTGTAGGAGCTTTCGCCCATTACCCAGCGCAGCGCCTCGACCAGGTTCGACTTGCCGCAGCCATTCGGCCCGACAATACCCGTCAGGCCGCGCTCGATGACGAACTCGCCGGGCTCGACGAAGGACTTGAAACCAAGGAGGCGAAGGCGCGAAAACTTCATTCGCGCCGCCCGCTAAGCGGATTCAGCAAAGTTGTGCCGCGGCTTTGCGGGGAAAATCCACGGCAAGGCAAATGGGCGACCAGCGCCGGGCGCGGCCGCTTCGATGCTGCCTGAGCGTCAGAGCAGGGGGTCGATGATGGCCGACATTTCCGCAATCGACATCGCCCCCTTGTAGGTCTTACCGTTGATGAAGAAGGTCGGTGTCGAGTCGACCTTGAATTCATTGGCGCCGCGCTTCTGGACCGATCTCACATCGTCCAGAAGTTTCTGGTCCGTCAAGCAGGCCTCGAAGGACTCCTGTGTAAAACCGGCCAGCTTGGAGATCTGCAGCAGCGCATCCTTGGTATTGGGCACTCCAACCCAGTTCGCCTGCTGCCTGAACAGCACATCCACCATCGGGAAATAGTTATCCTTGGCGCAGCGCGCCAGCATGAATCCGGCTTCAGCGCTCGGATCGAACGGGAATTCGCGCAGGATGTAGCGGGCCTTGCCGGTGTCGATGTACTTGGTCTTCAGGTCCGGAAAGGTGGTCTCGGCGAAATGCGCGCAATGCGGGCAGGTCATCGAGGCGTATTCGACGATGGTGACCTTGGCGTCGTCCTTGCCAAGCTGCTTGTCGGGCAGCGCACCCGGCTTCAGCAGTTCAGCCATATCCACGGTGCCCTGGGCTTCCGGTGCAGTCGCGGCGGCCGGCGTGGCCGGCTTCGCAGGCGCGGCCGGGTCCGCGGGCTTTACATCCGCCGCCTTGGCTTGCTCGTCAGAGTCGCTGCAGGCGGCGAGCAGGGCGACCGCCGGAATGGCGGCCAGCGAAGTCAGGACGTTTCTGCGAGACAAGCTTTGGCCAAACGGGGGACGGTTCATACGAATCACCTGACAAGAGTTGAATTTTGCAATGCAAAGGCACGAAAAGGCGAGAGTTGGCGCGAATTAAGGCATCTCCATCCCCAATCCAATCGCCAAACCTGACAGGGGCGATCACGAATGCGAGATATTGACGACAAATCTATGACTTCCTTTCGCCCAGAATGGTGGCGCCGAGCCTTTCCAGCGAGGCGCGCAGCCCATCATCGTCGACCAGGCCGACGGTCGAGGACAATTTCGACTTCTCGGCCGCGGTCAGCGGCCTGAAGGTCGGTTTGCGCTTTCCTTGGTCCGCCGTCACCGGCTTCTGCAGGATCCTGATCCGGCTGATGGCGGTGAAACCGAGGAAGGCGTTGACCCGGTTGATGATCTCGCCGGTCTCGTGCTGCAGATGCAGCGCCGCCATGCCTTCACAGGCGATGACCAGCACCGCCGGCTCGAACGGATCGTCTTCATGCATGCGGCGCGGCCACTGGATCTTTTCGGGACGCGAGCGGCTGGCAAGGCGTGGCCCGGCGATCTCTTCCCACGACTGGACGAGGCCGATCGAAATGCCGGCCCGCTTGCGCAGCACCGGGTCGAGGATTTTGGTCGCAAGATCGCTGACCGGGACGGGATTGCCGTAGGGCGTTCTCCCTGCCATGTACGTTCTCCAGCCTCACCAGCATCGGCCAAGGCCAATTCCCGATCAATGGCACCAGCAGACCAGACCCGCAAGACCACACCCCCATTCGGTGCCGACATCGCGTCCCGCCTGCTCGGCTGGTACGATGTGCATCATCGCGAGTTGCCGTGGCGCATCACGCCGCGTGAGCATGCGCGCGGAATACGGCCCGATCCCTACCGCATCTGGCTGTCCGAAGTCATGCTGCAGCAAACCACTGTCGAAGCGGTGAAGGCCTATTTTCGCGTCTTCGTCGAGAAATGGCCTGATGTCGGGGCGCTTGCCGCGGCACCGACCGAGGACGTGATGAAGGCCTGGGCCAGGCTCGGCTACTATTCCCGCGCGCGCAATCTCAAGGCCTGCGCCGACCTGGTGGCCCAGCGCGGCGGCCGGTTTCCCGACACGGAAGCCGGCCTCAGGGAGCTGCCCGGCATCGGCGCCTATACATCGGCGGCGATCACCGCGATCGCCTTCGACCGCCCCGCCGCCGTCGTCGACGGCAATGTCGAACGCGTCATCTCCCGGCTGTTTTCGATCACAACACCGCTGAGCGAAGCCAAGGCCGAGATACGCGCCCATGTCGAGCGTATGGTGCCAGGGACAAGGCCGGGCGATTTCGCGCAGGCGATGATGGATCTCGGCGCCACGATCTGCACGCCACGCCGGCCGCGCTGCATGCTGTGCCCGCTGCGCGAAGATTGCAGCGCGGTGGGTTCAGGTGACCCCGAACATTTCCCGGTGCGGCTGCCCAAGGCCGACAAGCCGCTGCGGCGCGGTGCGGCCTTCGTCGCCGTGCGGGGCGACGGCGCCGTTCTGCTGCGCAAACGGGCGGAGAAAGGCCTGCTTGGCGGCATGACCGAAGTGCCGACGACCGCCTGGACAGCGCGGATCGATGGCGCCACCACGCAAGCGGCGGCACCCTTTCCCGGCAACTGGAAGCCCACGGGGCGGATCGCCCATGTTTTCACGCACTTCGCGCTTGAGCTCGACGTGTTCCTCGCCCACACGAATGGCGAGACGCCGGCCGGCCATTTCTGGTCGCTGCCATCAGACATTTCGGGCGAAGCGCTGCCCACTGTCATGAAAAAGGCAATCGAGGCTGCGATACCCGGCGCGACGAAAAAACCGTCGCCACACAGTGCAAAGAGGCCCCATGACTGAAATCCGCCACATCGTTTTCGACATCGGCAGGGTGCTGATCCACTACGATCCGAATATTCCGTTCAGCCGCCTCATTCCGGATGCCGAAGAGAGAAAGTGGTTCTTCGACAATGTCTGCACGCATGACTGGAACATCGAGCAGGATCGCGGCCGGACATGGCAAGAGGCCGAGGCGCTGCTGATTGCGGAGCATCCCGATCACGCGGAAAACATCCGCAATTTCCGCCGCCACTGGCACGACATGGTGCCGCACGCCTATGACGACAGTGTCGCCATCATGGTCGGCCTTATCGAGAGCGGCCACGACGTGACCATGCTGACCAATTTCGCCACCGACACGCTGGCCGAGGCGCGCAAACGCTTCGATTTTCTCGAACGGCCACGCGGCGTCACCATCTCCGGCGAAGTCAGGATGATCAAGCCGGATCGCGGCATCTACGATCATCACGTCGCCGCGTTCGGGCTCGAGCCGTCGGCCACGCTGTTCATCGACGACAGCCAGAAGAACGTCGACGGCGCCAAGGCGGCCGGCTGGCAAGCGGTGCTGTTCACCGATGCCAAGACGCTTCAGGCAGACCTTGAACGCCTCGGAATCATGGCGTGATTTGAATCGCTTCCGGCGATCCGTTGATACCTTGCGTCAGCGAGAATGGTGGCAATTGGCAGGGGTTCAGGCCCCTGCCCGCTCCATGCCGAGCCGGGCAATGCGGCGAAGCTCGTCGATCGGGGTCAGGCCGCCGCTGCGCTCATAGTGCCAGAAGGTCCAGCCGTTGCAGGCATCCAGGCCCTGCACTTCGGCGCCGATCTTGTGGATCGAGCCGGCACTGTCGCCGATCGCCACGGTGCCGTCGGCGCGCACCTTGGCCGCCCAGCGCTTCTTGGCGTCGTAGAGCGTGGCGCCCGGAGCCATTAGCCCGGTGTCGATGAGGCTGACGAAGGCGACGCGCGGCTCGGCGCGCTTGCCGGTGAGCACGGTCAGGTCGGCGCCGTCCAGCGGACGCACCGCGTCGATGCGCTCGTTGGCGGCATCGATATAGGCCTGCTCGCGCTCGATGCCGACGAAATGGCGGCCAAGCCGCTTGGCCACCGCGCCGGTGGTGCCTGAGCCGAAGAACGGGTCGAGCACGATGTCGCCCGGTTTGGTCGAGGCCATCATGATGCGAGCGAGCAGCGCTTCCGGCTTCTGCGTCGGATGCAGCTTGTCGCCATTGTCGTTCTTCAGCCGCTCGCCGCCGGTGCAGATCGGAAACAGCCAGTCGGAGCGCATCTGGATGTCGTCGTTCGAGGCCTTCATGGCTTCGTAGTTGAAGGTGTAGCCCTTGCCCTTCTGGTCGCGCGACGCCCAGATCATCGTCTCATGCGCATTCTGGAACCGACGGCCACGGAAATTCGGCATCGGATTGGTCTTGCGCCAGACGACGTCGTTGAGGATCCAGAAGCCCAGGTCCTGCATCTTGGCGCCGACCCGGAAGATGTTGTGATAAGAGCCGATGACCCAAATGGTGCCATTGGGCTTCAGCACCCGCCGCGCCGCCAGCAGCCAGGCGCGGGTGAAGGCGTCGTAGGCCTCGAAGCTCTCGAACTGGTCCCAATCGTCGTCGACGGCATCGACCTTCGACTGGTCGGGCCGGTGCAGGTCACCATCGAGCTGAAGATTGTAGGGCGGATCGGCGAAAATGACGTCGATCGACTTTTCCGGCAGCCGATCGAGCGCGGCAACGCAGTCACCCTTGAGGATCGTGTCCAGCCATTCGGATTGCTGGGGGGCGTGGGATAGCTCGTCGAGAAGACGCACGGCAGACATTCTGACACCCGAGGCACGCGTTACAGTTTTACTCTCTGTTATGGTTACCGATCAGCGTAAATATTCGGTGAAGGCCACTGCGGATCTCCAAATTTGCGAAGGCGGCCCTGTTGGTGTATGCCGCGCCGCCTGAGCCTTCCCTGGCCCTTCCTTCTCCCAACCGTCCGGATCACCATGCCCCAGCCAGACCTTGTCATCTTCGATTGCGACGGCGTGCTCGTCGATTCCGAAATCGTCGCCGCGCGGGTCGAGGCGGAACTGCTGACCTTGGCCGGCTACGAAATATCGGCTGAGGAACTCGCCGAGACCTACGCCGGACTGACCTTCAAGGACATCATGATGCGGGTCGAGGAGAAGTCCAGCATCCCGTTCCAGGCCTCGCTGATCGACCGCGCCGAAGACCTCGTCGATCGCAAATTGCGCAGCGACGTCCGCGCCATCGACGGCGTGCGCGAGGCGGTCGCCGCGGTCACCGCTCCGCACTGCGTCTGCTCGAATTCRCGCTCCGAGCGGATCGAATTCATGCTAGAGAAGGTGCACCTACTGCCGTTTTTCACCGGCCGGATCTTCTCGGCCCTGGAGATACCAAGCAAGAAGACCAAGCCGGCGCCCGACGTGTTCCTGTTCGCTGCGGAGAAACTCAACGCCAAGCCGGCGAACACATTCGTCATCGAGGATTCCGTGCACGGCGTCCACGGCGCCAGGACGGCCGGCATGCGCGTGATCGGCTTCACCGGCGCCGGCCACAGCTATCCCGGTCATGCCGACGCCTTGACGGAAGCCGGCGCCGAGACGGTCATTCGGCGCTGGGCGGAGCTGAAAAGCGTGATTGCCGCGCTGTCGGAGTGGTCGGCTGACGCCTGAGAGACGTGTGTGGCAACGCGCGAGACTAGTTCGTCTCGACAGCCTTCTTCTTGCGATTCTTCTTCGGCTTGTCCGTCGTCCCCTTCGGCGCGTTTTCATCATATCCGGCAAAGGCCTGATAGTCCTGCGCCGACGGTTCGGGCACGACGACATTGGAATCTGTGAAGACAAACTGCGTCGCGACCGACGGGTCGGTGACCTGGATCTGATASGGRTGGATCTGCGARTAGAGMACRTCCGTGCCRTGCATSACSGCGATRCGGATCGGCATGGTGATGGTGCCGGGGGAAAATTTCGGTCCGGGCACAACCTTGCCGGCGACCGCGATCTTCATCGTCAACTGCCCGTTGGCGCGCAGGCAATCACGGGTCACGTCGCTGATCGACGCCTGGTAGATGATGTTCGCAGACTCGTCCGGCGGTGTCGCAGCGGCGTCAGCCGCGGCCTGCGCCTCCTGCGCCTGTTGCTCGGCCTCGGCCTGGTTCCTCGGCTTGCGCATGGCCTTCGACTTGGGCTTCTGCACGCCCTTGGCATAGGTGTTGAAGAAGGCCGTGCCGTCGCGCACCGTCACTCTGGGACAATAGGCCTGCAACTGGCTGGACAGGACCTTGGGATCCTGTGGCGGCGGCGGCGCTGTCGGATCCTTCTTGCCGAAGCCGAGGTCCAGGATGCCATTGTCGCTCGATTGGCAGCCGGCGGCGGCGAGCATAAAGCTGGCAAGCGCAAGACCCGCCAAAAAGCGGCCACTGAATGTACGAAACGCCATGAAACTGCACTTCCCTCTCGCAAAGCTGGTGACGTATATCAACCGCGCGGCAAAAATGCGACTGAGCCAGCGCAGAAATTAACCACCTTGTGGTGAACGGAAAACCCAACGGTAACGGATTTGTGACATGCGCTATGTGAGTACCCGCGGGGAAGCGCCCGTGCTTGGATTTTCGGACGCCGTGCTGGCTGGCCTGGCGCGCGACGGGGGGCTCTACGTGCCGCGCGAGTGGCCGCAGTTTTCCGCTGCCGAGATCCGCGCCATGCGCGGCCTTGCCTATCCTGATCTCGCAATCCGCGTGCTGTCGCCCTTCCTTGGCGACGAAATCCCGGCGCCCGTCTTCGAGCGCCTGGTCCGCGAAGCCTATGCCACCTTCCGCCACGAGGCCGTCTGCCCGCTGGTGCAGACCGGCCCCAACACCTTCATCCTGGAACTCTTCCACGGGCCGACGCTCGCCTTCAAGGACGTGGCGATGCAGCTTCTGGCCCGGCTGATGGACCATGTGCTTGCCGAACGCGACCAGCACGCCACCATTGTCGGCGCCACCTCGGGCGATACCGGCGGGGCCGCCATCGATGCCTTTGCCGGGCGCAGCCGCACCGATATCTTCATCCTTTTCCCGCATGGCCGCGTCTCGCCGGTGCAGCAGCGGCAGATGACGACGTCGACCGCGCAAAATGTTCATGCGCTGGCCATCGAAGGCAATTTCGACGATTGCCAGGGCCTGCTCAAGGACATGTTCAACGATCACGGCTTTCGCGACCGGGTTGCGCTTTCGGGCGTCAATTCAATCAACTGGGCCCGCATCATGGCCCAGATCGTCTATTATTTCTCCTCGGCGCTGTCGTTGGGCGCGCCGGACAGGCCAGTCTCCTTCACTGTGCCCACCGGCAATTTCGGCGATATCTTCGCCGGCTATGCCGCCAAAAAGATGGGCCTGCCGATCGAGCGGCTGATCATCGCCACCAACGACAACGACATCCTGGCGCGCACTTTCGCAACCGGCGAATACCGCACCAAAGGCGTCTTTGCGACCACTTCGCCGTCAATGGACATCCAGGTGTCGTCGAATTTCGAACGCCTGCTGTTCGAGGCTTCCAACCGTGACGCCGCGACCGTGCGGCGCTACATGGACAGTCTCAAGCAGTCGGGCGCTTTCACCATCGAAACCCAGCAAATCTCTGGGATGCGGTCGGAATTCGACGCCGGCCGCGCAACCATGGACGAGGTCGCCGCCACCATCCGTTCGACGCTCGCCGGCAGCAACTACCTGCTCGATCCGCACACCGCGGCAGCCGTGCATGTCGCGGCGGGCAAGGCTTCAGGCGCGGTGCCGATGGTGGTGCTTGGGACCGCCCATCCGGCAAAGTTCCCGGCCGCAGTCGAAGCCGCCAGCGGCGTCTCGCCCGCACTGCCCGCATGGCTAGGTGGGTTGATGACATCGGAGGAAAAATACACGGTACTTCCATCCGACCTGAAAATGGTGGAAGATTACGTCGGCCGCCGCGCGCGGGCGGCGCGTTAGGGAGTAGTAGCCATATGGGTGTTGAGGTAAGCCGTCTGTCGAACGGCCTGACAGTCGCCACCGAAACCCTTCAAAGCATCGAATCGGTTGCCCTTGGTGCCTGGGTCAAGTCAGGTGCCCGCAATGAACGTGACGAAGAGCATGGCATGGCCCATCTGCTCGAGCACATGGCGTTCAAGGGCACGAAAAGGCGAAGCGCCTTCGAAATCGCCTCGGAGATCGAGGACGTCGGCGGCGAGATCAACGCCGCCACCAGCGTCGAGACCACCTCCTACTATGCCAGGGTGCTCTCCGACGACGTTCCGCTGGCCGTCGACATTCTTGCCGACATCCTGCAGGAGTCCGAGTTCGACCCGCAGGAGCTCGAACGCGAGCAGCATGTGATCCTGCAGGAGATCGGCGCCGCACACGACACGCCCGACGACATCGTCTTCGACCGTTTCACCGAGACAGCCTTCCGCCACCAGACGATCGGTCGCTCGATCCTGGGCACGCCGGAAACCGTCAAATCCTTCACATCGAAGCAGTTGCACGATTTCATCGAACGGCAATACGGCGCCGAGCGCATGGTGATCGTCGCTGCCGGCGACATCAAGCACGACAATTTCGTGCGCGAGGTCGAAAAGCAACTCGGCGGCTTCCGCAGCAAGGCCGACAGCACCATCCCGCAATATGCGCAATATGTCGGCGGCGACTTCCGTGAGGACCGCGACCTGATGGACGCGCAGATCGTGCTGGGCTTCGAGGGCCGCGCCTATCATGTGCGCGACTTCTATGCCTCGCAGGTGCTGTCGATGATCCTCGGCGGCGGCATGTCGTCGCGTCTTTTCCAGGAAGTCCGCGAAAAGCGCGGCCTGTGCTATTCGGTCTATGCCTTCCACTGGGGCTTTTCCGACACCGGCGTCTTCGGCGTCCATGCCGCGACCGGCCAGAGCGACATCGCCGAACTGGTGCCGGTCATCATCGACGAACTGCAGAAGGCCGGCGAGAAGATCCTGCAGGAAGAACTCGACCGGGCGCGCGCCCAATATCGCGCCGGGCTGATCATGTCCGCCGAAAGCCCGGCCAGCCGCGCCTCGCAGATCGCGCGGCAGCTGCTTCTGTTCGGCCGGCCGATCGCCAAGGAGGAACTGATGGAACGGCTGTCGGCGCTCACGATCGAGCGGCTGACCGACCTGTCGTCGCGGCTGTTCTCGACCAAGCCGACGCTTACAGCTGTCGGGCCTGTGGGTACGCTGGCGCCATACGAGGCGATCCTCGATTCGCTTGCGGGCACGCAGACCGCGACCCGCAAGCTCGCCGTCTAAGTCCCTCAAAGCGTCGTGTTCGCGCTCCCTTTCTTTCGCCGTGACCTGCCGGCGCTGAAGGGTGACCACGTCATGCTGCGCGTGCCCTTCACGAATGACTATCGCGAATGGGCGGCGGTGCGTGGCGAAAGCCGTGCCTTTCTCGAGCCATGGGAGCCACGCTGGACTCCCGACGAACTCGACCGCACCGCCTGGCGGCTGCGCATCAGCCGCTACCGCGAAGACTATGCGCAGGGAACTGCGATCGCCKTCTTCATCTTCGAAAAGAGCAGCGGCAAGCTGGCGGGCGGCATCACGCTCGGCAACATACGCCATGGCGTCTCGCAAAGCGGCCATGTCGGCTATTGGATCGGCGAGCGCTTTGGCGGTCGTGGCCTGATGACCGACGCGGTCAAGGTGGTGACGCGCTTCGCCTTCGATACGCTGAGGTTGCACCGGATCGAAGCGGCCTGTATTCCCGACAACGCCCGGTCGATCCGCGTGCTTGAAAAAGCCGGATTCCGGCGCGAAGGACTTCTGCGATCCTATCTCAGGATCAACGGCATCTGGCAGGACCACTACCTCTACGCCCGGATCTCGGACGATCCGCCGGGCGCTGGAACGAAGGACTGATTTTGACGAATTTCCTGCGAAAAGGGCCGCTGTTCGCCTTTGTCCTCGCGACAATCCTGACGCTGTGCGCGGCATCGTCGGCCTTCGCCGTCGAACCGATCAAGATTGCCCGCGACGACGTCGCGCTCGACCTTTCGGGCGCCGTCGAGATCTACCGGAACCAGGGCGAGAATTTCCAGGTGTCGACCGCTCCCGGACCGGACGGCATCGTGCGGCGCATCGAGGTCGAGGCCAATGATGCGCGTTCGACCGGCGACTGGGCGGTCTTCGCGCTGGCCAACACCACCGACCAGCAGCTCGACCGGCTGATCGTCGCGCCGCATTTCCGACTGGTGAATTCCGGCATCTTCTGGCCCGATCTCGGCTCGACGCGCATCGCCGCGATCACCCCCAGCGAGGGCTTCGCTCTCGACCGCCAGACCAGCCCCGACGCCGACGTGTTCCGGGTGACGCTGAACCCGGGCACGGTGATCACCTTCATCGCCGAACTGGCTTCGCCGAAACTGCCGCAGGTCTATTTGTGGGACCCGGAATCCTACAAGGACTCGGTCAATTCCTATACGCTGTTTCGCGGCATCGTCATCGGCATCGCCGGCCTGCTGGCTCTGTTCCTGACCATCCTTTTCGTGGTCAAGGGAACCTCGATGTTCCCGGCGACCGCGGCGCTCGCCTGGGCGGTGCTGGCCTATATCTGCGTCGATTTCGGCTTCCTCAACAAGATCATCGAGATCTCGCCCGGCAACGAGCAGATGTGGCGAGCGGGAACGGAGGTGGCACTGGCGGGAACCTTCGTGGTGTTCCTGTTCGCCTATCTCAACCTCAACCGATGGCACGGCCATTTCAGCTATGGCGCGCTGGTCTGGATCCTTGGACTGCTGCTGATCGCCGGCGTCGCCATCGTCGATCCGGCCGTCGCCGCCGGCATCGCCAGGCTGTCCTTCGCCGCCACCGCGCTGACCGGGCTCGGCCTGATCATCTTCCTCGGCATACGCGGCTACGACCGCGCCATCATGCTGGTGCCCAGTTGGGTCATGGTGCTGTTGTGGCTGTGCGGGTCGTGGATGGCGATCACCGGCATGCTCGACAACGACATCGCCCAGCCGGCATTGGGTGGCGGGCTGATCCTGATCATCCTTCTGATCGGCTTCACCGTCATGCAGCACGCCTTTGCCGGCGGCGCGCTGCACCAGGGCCTGTTCTCCGACCTCGAGCGGCAGGCGCTGGCAGTGGCCGGATCGGGCGATACTGTGTGGGACTGGGACGTGCTGCGCGACCGCGTCGTCACCAAGCCCGATGTCAGCATCCAGCTCGGCCTGGCGCCAAACAGCCTTGGCGGTGCCGCTCGCAACTGGCTGCCGGTGCTGCATGCCGACGACCGCGACACCTTCCGAACGACGCTCGACGTGGTGCTGGAACACCGGCGCGGCCGGGTGTCACAGAACTTCCGCCTACGCGGTGCCGACGGCCACTATCACTGGTTCTCGCTGCGCGCGCGGCCGGTGATCGGGTCGGACGGCGAAGTCATTCGCTGCGTCGGCACCATGGTCGACGTCACCGAGCAGAAGAAATCCGAGGAGCGTCTGCTGCACGATGCCGTGCACGACAATTTGACCGGGCTGCCGAACCGCGAACTGTTGATGAACCGGCTGGAAGCGGTCATCTCGATCGCCCGCACCGAGGAGAAAGTGCGCCCGACCGTCTTCGTCATCGACATCGACCGTTTCAAGCAGGTCAATGACGGGCTCGGCATCTCGGCCGGCGACACCATCCTTTTGACCATTGCGCGCCGGCTGCACCGGCTGCTCAAGCCGAAGGATTCGCTGTCGCGCTTTGCCGGCGACCAGTTCGCGCTGATGCTGTTGTCCGAACAGGATCCGTCCCGCATCGCCGCCGTCGCCGATGCCATCAAGCATGCCATCAACAACCCGATCACCTTCGCCAAGCGCGAGATCGTGCTGACCGCATCGATCGGACTGATCACCTGGAACTCGACGCAGATGTCGGCCGAGGACATGGTCAAGGATGCCGAGCTTGCCATGCATCAGGCCAAGCGCTTCGGCGGCGACAGGATCGAGCCGTTCCGCCCGGCCTTCCGCACCGTCGGCACCGACAGGCTGCAGTTCGAATCCGACCTGCGCCGCGCCATCGAGCGGCGCGAATTCACGCTCGCCTATCAGCCGATCGTGCGGCTGGAGGATGGCAGCGTCGCCGGCTTCGAGGCCTTGCTGCGCTGGGACCATCCACGCCGCGGCATGATCCCGCCGGCGGATTTCATCCCGGTCGCCGAAAGCTGCGGGCTGATCGTGCAACTCGGCCTGTTCGCCATGCAGCAGGCGGCCGAGGACCTCGCCGGATGGCAAAAGCAGATCGGCGACGCGCCGCTGTCGGTCTCGGTCAACCTGTCCAGCCGCCAGCTCATCCGCCGCGACCTGGTCAGCGACGTCCGCTCGGTCATCGCACGCGCCAATCTGAAGCCGCGCTGTTTCCGGCTCGAGCTCACTGAATCGCTGGTGATGGATAATCCCGAGCAGACGGCCCATGTGCTGACCAAGCTGAAACAGCTCGGCATCGGCCTGTCGCTGGATGATTTCGGCACCGGCTATTCCTCACTGGCTTATCTGACGCGTTTTCCCTTCGACACGATCAAGATCGACAAGAGCTTTGTCGACGACAACACCCCCAAACGCGCGGTGCTGCTCAAATCCATGGTCAACATGGCGCATGAACTCGGACTGTCCGTGGTCGCCGAGGGCATTTCAGACGAACGCGACGCGCTGGAGCTGCGCCAGATGGGCTGCGAATATGTGCAAAGCTTCATGTTCGGCGCGCCGATGCCGGGCGACCAGGTGCTGAAGACGCTGAAAGAGCAGTATCCGCTGACGCAAGCCTGAGACCTCTGTGATGAGGCTCAGGCGTGTCCGGCGGCGAGGCTGAGATGGGCGAGGTCGATGCCGATCGAGGCGAGAATGCGGTCGTATTTGCGCTCGATGTCGGTGTCGAACAGAAGCTCGGCGTTGGCCGGGCAAGTCAGCCAGCCATTCTCGGCGATCTCGGTCTCCAACTGGCCGGCGCCCCAACCCGAATAGCCGAGCGCCATCAGCGCGTGACGGGGTCCACGGCCAGACGAAATGGCGCGCAATATGTCGACGGTCGCGGTCAGGCAGATGTCGTCCGAAACGGTCAGCGACGATTCCACCCTGTAGTCGCCCGAATGCAGGACGAAACCCCGGCTGCGATCGACGGGCCCGCCATTGCGCACGACGAAATCGCGGGCCTGTGCCGGCAAGCGGATCGCTTCCTGTTCGTTCATGATGCCCAGTTGCACAAGCAGATCCGGAAACAGCATCTGCTGTGTCTGGTTGATGATCAGCCCCATCGCGCCTTCATCGCTGTGCGCGCAGACGTAGATGACCGAGCGCGTGAAACGGTCGTCCTTCATGCCGGGCATGGCAATCAGGAACTGATCGTCGAGAAAACCGCGGCTGGCGGCTGTCTTCTTGTGGCGCAACAAGTCCATGACAGCAAAGGTAACGCGTTTCCAAAGCGCCGAAAAGATGCACCGTGCGGGATTCGACCAAAGCCTATGTGACCAGGCAGAGCATTCTTCCCTCGAGGTCACGCAAATATGATACCGGCAAGGTCATGAAGACATTGCGCGGCCACGAACGGACGATCAAATCACCGCCATGCAAAGCTTGAAAATCCTGTTGCTCGCCGCTGCCATCGGATCGGCAACCGTTCTTCCCGCCGCCGCCTCTTCATCGTCGTGGTACAACAGCGAAGGCGGCAAGGTCCGGCTGGTGACGAGCGGCAAGGCCGATGCCGCTGGCCGCATCCAGGGCGTTCTCGACATAGCACTCAAGCCCGGCTGGAAGACCTACTGGCGTGACCCGGGCGACGCGGGCGTGCCGCCGCAGCTCGACATTTCAGCCAGCACGAACATCGCCGACGCCCAGCTTTCCTTCCCGGCGCCGCAGCGTCATGACGAAGGTTATGGCAAATGGGCAGGCTACGACTATCCGGTTTCGCTGCCGGTCGTGTTCACCCTGTCGGCGGCCAAAGATCCAGCCGTCATCGACGCCGACATCTTTCTCGGCATTTGCGAAACGATCTGCATTCCGGTGCAGACGCGGCTGACCGTCGACCCCGGCTCCGACGCGGACAATGCCGAAGACACGGCGCTGGTGAAGGCGAGCTTCGCGGCGTTGCCCACACCCGCAAGGTCCGATTTCGGCATCAACGTGCTGCCGGGTGACCACGAGACGCTGGTTGTCGAGGCGAGCTTTCCCGGCGATCCGGAGGCGGCGGATTTCTTTGTCGCCGGCGAGCGGGACTACATGTTCGGCACCCCTGCCCGCAGCGAAAAGGACGGCAAGCTGATCTTCACCGTGCCGATCCTCGACCGCCCGTCGACAACGCCGACGGATGGCGGGCTTCATTATACGCTGACGAGTTCGACCGGCGCCGTCGAAGGGCTCTTGCCGTTTCCTTAAAGCGCTTCGCATTGAACGGGTCATGCGACGCACTGGGTCCTCTCTTTGTCCATGTCGTGGTGCCAAAACCGCTGCTCACTTTTGGGCGACATGGACTGAGGCCGCTCCTTGACGGTTGCAGAGGGCCGTCGAGTTCGCTACGCAATCACACGACCTCCCCCATTTTCCCAGACGAGGAACTCATGACCATTTCCGTTGGCGACAAGCTGCCTGATGTGACCTTCAAGACGATGACCGCCGACGGCGCGAAGCCGATCACGTCGGCTGAAATTTTCACAGGCAAGAAGGTTGTGCTTTTCGGTGTTCCGGGCGCCTTCACGCCCACCTGCAGCAACAACCATTTGCCCGGCTATCTCGAGAACCATGACGCCATCCTGGCACGCGGCGTCGATACCATCGCCGTCGTTTCGGTCAACGACGTCCACGTCATGGGCGCCTGGGCGCGCTTCACAGGCGGGGAAGGCAAGATCCTGTTCCTCGCCGATGGCAGCGGTGACTTCGCCAAGGCGGTCGGCCTCGACAACGACCTTTCCGCAGCCGGCATGGGACTGCGCTCGAAGCGGTTTTCGATAATTGTCGATGACGGCAAAGTCACCGCGCTCAACGTCGAGACCAAGCCCGGCGTCGACGAGTCCGGCGCGGCTCATATTCTGGGACAGCTCTAAAATATCGGCGACAGCGTCGGGCCAGGGACCGCAAGGTCGCCTCGCCCGACAGCTTTGGGGGGACCGCGACGATGTCTGACATCTTCTGGCGCAGTATCGCGATCGGCATCGGCGCCACGGCGCTGATGGATATCTGGGCGATCTTCCTCAACACGGTGTTTGCCCAGCCACGACCGAACTGGGGCCTGGTCGGCCGCTGGGTGTGGCATCTCAGGGAAGGCAAGGTCTTCCACGACGATATTGGCGATGCAAAGCCTTACGCGCAGGAAGTGGCGCTGGGCTGGGCCTTTCATTATCTTGTCGGCATCGTCTACGGCATCATCCTGGTCGCGCTGGCGGGAACGGCATGGCTGGCGGCGCCGACCTTCCTGCCAGCCTTCATCCTCGGCATCGTCACCGTCGGTGCCGGCTGGTTCCTGTTGGCGCCTGGCATGGGTGCCGGCTGGGCCGCCTCGAAGCGACCCAAACCGATGCAGATCCGCGCCCTCAACCTGGTGTCGCACACGGTGTTCGCGCTCGGGCTTTACGGCACGGCGCTGCTGATCCGCTGAAGCGAAGTTAATCGTCGCGACGCTGCACCGGTGCGTCGATCGGCTGCCATCCGTGGACAAGGCGGCGTGCGCCGAGATCGTAGGCGAAGTGGTTGCCGCCGCCCGCCGGTTGATCCGCTTCGCGGCTGATCTGCCGACCGCTGAGGGCGAGCAGCAGCAGCGTTCCGACGCCGCCATGACCGACGAAGGCAATGTCGCCCGCGTCGGCGGCGCCAAGCACGGCGTCGACCTCGCTCACGATGCGATGCTGGGCATCGATGGCCCGCTCCCATCCGCGAATGCTGTCATAAGGGTTGGCGAAGAACTGGTCCGCGACCGCTTCGAACTCCGGCGGCGGTAAAAACCCCGTCGCCGATCGGTCGTTCTCATGCATCCTTTCCCTCACCTCGATGGCAAGGCCGAGATGTGTTGCGAGGATTTCGGCGGTTTCCAGCGCCTTGCGTTCAGCCGACGACACGATGCGCCGGATCGAGCCGATCCAGGGCTGGTCGAGCATTGCAACCGCTCTCGCTCGTCCGATGTCGGACAACCCCCATTCCGGCACGGGAATGTTGGCATCGACCTGAACCTGGGGATGGGTGACATAATACAGGATCGGCATGATCGAAGATCCCTGCCTGAGAGTGCTGACCTGCTCCTGAGTTCAATAACTCTGGGTCGAGCGCCGCGCCTTCGCTGCTACCGGCTGTTTTGCCTGCGCAACTAGCTTCGGCGCAGCAGCGGGCTTGACCGGGCCTTTCTTGAACGGCGCCATGCCCTCGCGCGCGAGTTCGTCGGCGCGCTCGTTCTCGGCATGGCCGGCGTGGCCCTTGACCCAGTTCCAGGTCACCTTGTGACGCCTGTTGGCCTCATCCAGCGCCTGCCAGAGCTCACCGTTCTTGACCGGCTTCTTGTCGGCCGTCTTCCAGCCGTTCTTCTTCCAGCCGTGGATCCACTTGGAAATGCCGTCCATGACGTATTTGCTGTCGGTGTGAAGGTCGACCGTGCAGGGTTCCTTCAACGCATTCAGCGCCGAGATGGCGGCGAGAAGCTCCATGCGGTTGTTGGTGGTCTCCGCCTCGCCGCCGGAAAGCTCCTTGGTGGTGCCGTTGAAGCGCAGGATCGCGCCCCAGCCGCCAGGGCCGGGATTGCCCGAACAGGCGCCGTCGGTGAAGATCTCAACGTGTTTGCTCATGATACCCCATATCAGGCCAATCCATATTCCGAAGGAGACCTGATCGCCCGATGGAATCGCATCCTGCGGATATATTCGGTCGGATCGCGTTTCATCACCAGCCCGCCATTGGGAACGGTCAACCAGTCGTAGAGCCGGGTCAGCATGAAGCGCAGCGCCGAGCCGCGCGCCAGCATCGGCAGCGCCGCCTTTTCCTGGTCGCTCAGGGGACGCACGCTCTGATAGCCGGCCAGCAATGCCTTGCCCTTGGTCAGGTTGAAGGAAAAATCCTTCTCGAAGCACCAGGCGTTGAGGCAGGTGGCGACATCGTAGGCATAGAGGTCGTCGCAGGCGAAATAGAAGTCGATCAGGCCGGAAAGCTTCTCGCCGAGAAAGAAGACATTGTCCGGGAAAAGATCGGCATGGATGATGCCTTGGGGAAGGTCCTTCGGCCAGTTCCGCTCGAAGTCGGCGAAGTCGGCATCGACCTCGGCAGCGAGGCCCGGCTCAACCTCGTCGGCGCGGTCACGGGCGGCATTCCAAAGCTTGCGCCAGCCGTCGATGGCGAGCGCGTTCTGACGCGTCATCGAAAAGTCGGCTCCGGCCAGATGCAAGGCGGCCAGGGCCTTGCCGACCTCGCCGCAGTGCGTCGATGTCGGCCGCCGCAGCGAAAGCCCTTCGAGGAAGGTGATGATAACCGCCGGCCGGCCGGCGAGCGTGCCGATGACGCTGCCGTCATGCGCGGTCACCGGCAGCGGGCAGGAAACGCCTTTTTTGGCGAGATGGCCCATCAACCCGAGGAAAAACGGCAGATCCGCTTTCTCGACGCGCTTTTCATAGAGCGTCAGGATGTACGAGCCGCTGGAGGTGTGCAGCAGGAAGTTCGAGTTCTCGGTGCCTTCGGCGATGCCCTTGTAAGACAGGAGATTACCGACCGGATAGTGCTTCAGGAATGCGCCGAGTTCGCCCTCGGCAACGTCGGTGTAGACCGCCATGTGCCTTACGCGGCTCCATTGACGAAAGCCATGTCGGCTCGCGTCAGTTCGACATCGCGCAGTACCCGCATGACCGGAAAATCCTCCGTTTCCGTGGCCGTGACGGCCAGGTCGATCGTGACGTCGAAGCGCTGGCGGAACGCGTCGATGATCTCGTCGACAATGATCTCCGGCGCCGACGCTCCAGCCGACAGGCCAAGCGTCGAGATGCCGGCGATGTCATTCCACGGAATCTCGGCGGCGCGCTGCACGAGAAGCGACATCGAGGCGCCGGCACGCTCCGCCACTTCCACAAGGCGCCGTGAATTGGAGGAATTGGGCGCGCCGACGATCAGGTAGAGATCAGCGCCGGCCGCGGTCTCCTTGACCGCCTCCTGGCGGTTGGTGGTGGCATAGCAGATCGATTCCGCCGCCGGGGCATGCAATTGCGGAAAACGATCCTGCAAGGCGCGGATGATGCCGGCGGTGTCTTCGACCGACAGCGTGGTCTGGGTAACGAAGCCAAGCGCCTGCGGATCGGCAGGCGAAAGCTTCGCGGCATCAGCCTCGGTCTCGATCAGCGTCACCGCGCCGTCCGGCAGCTGGCCCATGGTGCCGATCACCTCCGGGTGTCCGGCATGACCGATCAGCAGCACATGGCGGCCAAGCCGCTGGTGGCGCATCGCCTGCTTGTGGACCTTCGAGACCAGCGGGCAAGTGGCATCGAGATAGAAGAGGTTGCGCGCCTGCGCGTCCGCCGGCACCGATTTCGGCACGCCATGCGCCGAGAAAACGACCGGGCTCTGCCGATGCTCGGCCGGGATTTCGGAGAGCTCTTCGATGAAGACGGCGCCAAGGCTTTGCAGTCCCTCGACGACGTAGCGGTTGTGGACGATCTCGTGGCGAACATAGACCGGCGCGCCATATTTCTTCAGCGCCAGCACGACGATCTGGATGGCGCGGTCGACGCCGGCGCAAAAGCCGCGCGGCTGGCAGAGCCGGATCGTCAGGGGGGGCTTGGTGGTTGTCTGAAGCATTAAATCCTGGCCGGTTGATCAAAGCCGAAATGAGGTGCCTACCCCTGCCCTGTCAAGTGCAAGGGGGCGGCGGTGGCCTTCATTCCTCTTTCGAGGGGCGGCGAAGCCGCAGAATGAGAACGGCGGCGAGCGCGGCGGCAAGGCCATACCAGGTCATCGCATATTGCAGATGGCTGTTCGGCAGGTCGATGATGGTGACGCCGCCGACCGGCAAGCCGCCCGGATTCGGCGTCTTGTCGGCGTCGATGAAGATCGGCACCAGCGTTGCGCCCGCCGGCAGCCCGGCGCTCGCCGCCATCGCGTCGCGGTCCTTCCAATAGAAGATGTTCTTCGCCACGTCGTTGTCGGGAAGCATCATCGACGGCTTTGCCGGCAGCGGGTTGCGGGCGAGGCCGGTGACCGTCACCTTGCCCGTCACCTGCCCCTTGGCGCGCTTGGCGGCATCCTTGAGATCGTAGGGTACGAAGCCGCGATTGATCAGCACGAAGCGGCCATCGTCGAGAGCCAGCGGCGTGTAAACGTTGAAGCCGGCTTCGCCTTCCCAGGTGGCGTAGAAATGCCGTTCGCCGGAATGCAGGAAGGTGCCGCTGACGGTCACCGGCGTATAGTCGACGTCCCCGGTCGAGGCGAATTCCCTTTCGACCTCAGCGAGCGGTAGCGGCGCCGAGTGCGTACGCTGGTCGATGGTCTGCAGCAGGCCTTCCTTCCAGTGCAGACGCTGGACCTGCCAGGTACCGAGCGCCAGCAGGATCAAAAACAGCACCAGGCCAAGGCCAAGCAGCAATGCCGTCCTTGGCCGCGAGCGGCCTCCAGCTCTAACGGATGCCTCGCTCATTCGCCGCGATCCAGCCGGCCCTCGGCCGCCTTGTTGCGGTATTGCAGCGTCAGCAGCACGCCYTTGATCARCCGMAGCGCCGTCAGGCACAGCACAACAGCGAGCGGAATCCAGAGCAACAGATGCAGCCAGAGCGGCGGGCTGAGCGTTACTTCGACCCAGAGCGCCAGGCCGACGATAATGAAACCGATGATCAGAATGACGAAGACCGCCGGTCCGTCGCCGGCATCGGCGTAGGAATAGTCGAGGCCRCAATTGGTGCAGCGCTTGCCAACGGTGAGGAAGCCGGAAAACAGCCGCCCCTCGCCGCAGCGAGGGCAGCGGCCATGCAAGCCGGCCGAGATCGGATCGATGGGCGGCCAGATCGCCTTGTCGTCGCTCATTGATTACCGCTCGATCTCGATCGGCGTCCCATCGGCCACCATTGCCCAGATTTCGTCCATGTCGGAGTCCGTAACCGCAATGCAGCCGTCGGTCCAGTCGACCAATTGAAGCAGCCAGCCCCACCAGCCGAAACCGTTTGGCTGGCCGTGGATCATGATCATGCCTCCCGCATCGACATGGCGTGTCTTCGCGGCGGCCAGATCGTCGGCATTGGGATAGGAGATATGGATCGACTTGTGGGCAATGCTGTTCGGGTTGCGCCAGTCGAGGACATAGCGCCCCTGCGGTGTGCGTTGATCGCCCTCCTGGTGCTTGTGCCCAAGCGGATCGCCGCCGAGCGCGATGCTGTAGCTTCGCAGGACCTTGCCGCCGCCAATCAACTCCAACCGCCGGTCCGACTTGTCGACACGCACCAGATCGACTTTCTCGCCAGCATGGGCCGGCGCTGTGGCAATCATGCACGCGTAAATGGCATAGAGAAGAGTTAGCCGCATCGGCCATCGATCGGCGATCTTTGCGCCGAAATGAAGAAGGCGGCCACGCCGCCGCGACCGCCTTCTTTTATCCCTGGAGCCTTTTCCATTCCGATGAATCGGGATGGGGCTCTATCCCTTTGTTTTGCTCAGGTCGAAATCAGTGGGCTTCGATCACCGCGCCGGCCGATCCCCAGACATAGATCGCTGAGAACAGGAACAGCCAGACAACGTCGACGAAGTGCCAATACCAGGCGGCCGCCTCGAAGCCGAAATGCTGCTTGGGGGTGAAATCCCCCTTCATCGCCCTGAGCAGGCAGACCAAGAGGAAGATGGTGCCGATGATGACGTGGAAGCCATGGAAGCCGGTCGCCATGAAGAAGGTAGCGCCGTAGATGGAATCCTTGAAGGCGAACGGAGCATGAATGTACTCGTAGGCCTGCACCATGGTGAACAGCATGCCGAGGCCGACGGTCAGCACCAGGCCGTTGATCAGCCCCTTGCGATCGCCATGAATTAGCGAATGGTGCGCCCAGGTGACCGTGGTGCCCGACAGCAGCAGGATGATGGTGTTGTAGAGCGGCAGGTGGAAGGGATCGAGAACCTCCATCCCCTTCGGCGGCCAGACACCACCGGTAAACGCGGTGCGGGCGTATTGCTGCACCTCGCCCGGAAACAGGCTGGCATCGAAGTAGGCCCAGAACCAGGCGACGAAGAACATCACCTCGGAGGCGATGAACATGATCATGCCATAGCGCAGGTGCAGCGACACGACACGCGTATGATGGCCCTCATGCGCTTCCTTGATCGTGTCCGACCACCAGGCGAACATGGTGTAGAGGACGATCGCCAGGCCGATGAAGAACAGCCACGGATTGGCGATGTTGAAGCCGAAGATCGGGAAGTCGCCGGCCTTGAGATACTGCATCAGGCAGACACCGCCGATTGCAGTCACCAGCGCGCCGATGGACCCCAGGAACGGCCATGGGCTCGGGTCGACGAGATGGTAGTCATGGTGTGGTTTTGCGTGCGCGTCTGCCATATCAACCCCCGAGATTTGCTTCGGTATTCGAAATTGTCTTGCTGCTGCCTTGGACCGGCACTGATGACGCGACCGGCTTGCTCTTCTCGACCGGGAACATCGTATAGGACAGGGTGATTGTCTTCACGTCCTTCAGTTCCGGTACATTCACGATATCGGGATCCACATAGAACACGACCGGCATGTCCAGCGTCTCGCCGGGCTTCAAAGTCGTATCGGTGAAGCAGAAACACTCGACCTTGTTGAAGTAGGGCCCCGCCAGTTCCGGCTGCACATTGAAGGTGGCGCGGCCGGTAACGGGGCGATCGAACTTGTTGGTGGCCTGATAGTGCGCCTGCACGGTCTCGCCGATCTTCATCGTCATCGAACGATCGACCGGCTGGAAATCCCAGGGCACGCCGGCGATGTTGGCGTCGAAACGGACAACGATGTCGCGGTCGAGCACCCGGTTCGCGTATTGCTGCGTGGCGCGCCGCGTGGTGCCGCCATAGCCCGTCGCCTGGCAGAACATCTTGTAGAGCGGCACTGCGGCATAGGCCATGCCGATCATGCCGCCGAAGAAGGCAAGGCAGACAAACGCGACGACGCGGTTGGTGTTCTTCCTGCTGGCGGTCACCTGGCTCATCGTGTTCTCACATCGAGCCGGGGTGATGACCGAACTTCACGATCGTCGCGATGTAGAAAATGATCACCAGCACCGCCAGCGCCAGGCCTATGGCGACAGAACGATTGCGTCTGGCTTTCCTCTGCCGCTCGGTCAGCGTGACCAGTTCGAGCTTTTCTTCGATCATGGTCATGCTCCACCCATGGCAAGCGCGCGCTCGACGACGCTGTCGGCGAGATAGGCAGCGAAGATGGCAAAGAGATAGAGCAACGAATAGGCAAACAAGGCCTTGGCCGGCTTCATCACGCGGTCATCGTCGGTCATGCTAAGCACTTTCCATGCGTACCAGACAAAACCCAACCCAAGCAGCACGGCGGCCACGCCATAGACCGGCGTGGTGTAGCCCAGGATCCACGGCAGCACGCCGACCGGCGCCAGCAGCAGCGCATAGGCGAAGATCTGGCGGCGGGTCGAAGCCTGGCCGGCGACGTTCGGCATCATCGGAATGCCGGCGCGGGCATAATCTTCGGACTTGAACAGCGCCAGCGCCCAGAAATGCGGCGGCGTCCACAGGAAGATGATCAGGAACAGGACAAAGCTTTCCAGGCTGACGCTCCCGGTTACCGCGGCCCAGCCGATAACAGGCGGAATGGCACCGGCGGCGCCGCCGATGACAATGTTCTGCGGCGTCCAGCGCTTGAGCCACATTGTATAGACGACGGCATAGAAGAAGATGGTGAAGGCTAAAAGCGTCGCCGACAGCCAGTTGACCAGCACGCCCAGCGTCATCACCGACAGAACCGACAGCACCAGCCCGAAACTCAGCGCTTCGCCCGGCCGGATGCGGCCGGCCGGCACCGGACGAGAGGCGGTGCGCGTCATCACCGCGTCGATGTCGGCATCGTACCACATGTTGAGCGCGCCGGAGGCCCCGGCGCCGATGGCGATCGACAGGATGGCGATCACCGCCAGCAACGGATTGATGGTCACAGGAGCCGCGACCAGTCCGACGAAGGCGGTGAACACCACCAGCGACATGACGCGCGGCTTCAGCAGGGCGAAGAAATCGCCCGCCGTCGCTTCCGACATGCGGAAGCCCGCTTCGTCAATGCTGGTTTCGTCGACTAGGGCCATGCGTACTCAAGTCCATCGTTCCGTTTGGCCAAAACCGCCGGCAGGCCGGCGGTTTCGATTCCATGGAGGCTGCCGCCTTACTTGATCTTCGGCAGTTGCTCCCACTGGTGGAAGGGCGGCGGCGAAGGCAGCTGCCATTCCAGTGTCGTGGCGCCTTCGCCCCACGGATTGGCACCGGCGACCCGCTTCTTTTGGAAAGCCTCGAACACGCCGTAGAGGAAGATCGCCACGCCGACGGCCGAGATATACGAACCGTAGGACGACACCATGTTCCAGCCGGCAAACGCGTCGGGATAGTCGATGGTGCGGCGCGGCATGCCGGCAAGACCGAGGAAATGCTGCGGGAAGAAGATCAGGTTGACGCCGACGAAGGTGACCCAGAAATGGGTGTTGGCGATGGCGAAGGAATACATGTAGCCGGTCATCTTCGGGAACCAGTAGTACCAGCCGGCGAAGATGGCGAAGACCGCGCCCAGCGACAGCACGTAGTGGAAGTGCGCGATCACGAAATAGGTGTCGTGCAGCGAGCGGTCGAGACCCGCATTGGCCAGCTGGACGCCGGTGACGCCGCCAATCGTGAACAGGAAGATGAAGCCCAGGGCCCACAGCATCGGCGGCTTCAGCGAAATCGATCCGCCCCACATCGTGGCGATCCAGGAGAAGATCTTCACGCCCGTCGGCACCGCGATGACCATCGTGGCGAAGACGAAATAGCGCTGCGTGTCGAGCGACAGGCCGGTCGTGTACATGTGGTGGGCCCAGACGATGAAGCCGACCGCGCCGATGGCGACCATCGCGTAGGCCATGCCGAGGTAGCCGAACACCGGCTTCTTCGAGAAGGTCGAGACGATGTGGCTGATGATGCCGAAGCCCGGCAGGATCAGGATGTAGACTTCAGGGTGACCGAAGAACCAGAACAGGTGCTGGAACAGGATCGGATCGCCGCCGCCATCGGGCGCGAAGAAGGTCGTGCCGAAGTTGCGGTCGGTCAGGAGCATGGTGATGCCGCCGGCAAGCACCGGGAGCGACAACAGCAGCAGGAAAGCGGTGACCAGCACCGACCAGGCGAACAGCGGCATCTTGTGCATCGTCATGCCGGGCGCRCGCATGTTGAAGATGGTGGTGATGAAGTTGATSGCGCCAAGGATCGACGAGGCACCGGCAATGTGGATCGACAGGATCGCCAGATCCATCGCCGGTCCAGGCTGGCCCGAAGTCGACAGCGGCGGATAAAGCGTCCAGCCGCCACCGACGCCAAAGGCGCCAGGCGCGCTCGGCATGAAGGCCGAGGCGATCAGAAGCAGGAAGGCCGGCGGCAGCAGCCAGAACGAGATGTTGTTCATGCGCGGGAAGGCCATGTCAGGCGCACCGATCATGATCGGCACCATCCAGTTGGCAAAACCGCCGATCAGGGCCGGCATGACCATGAAGAAGATCATGATCAGCGCGTGCGCGGTGGCGAAGGCGTTGTACATGCTCTTGCCGCCGTCGATCGCGGCGTCACCGTTCATGCCGTAGACCATTTGCGCGAGGCCGCTGAAAATCTGGATCCCCGGCTCCTGCAGCTCCATGCGGATGGCGACCGACAAGGCACCGCCGACGATGCCGGCGAAGATCGCAAAGATCAGATAGAGCGTGCCGATGTCCTTGTGGTTGGTGGAATACACCCACCGGACCCAGCCGTGATACGGCTTGTGGTCGTGGTCGTCGTGAGCTGCAGCGTCTGCCATGTTCCGCTCCGTTCCCTGATCTTTTATTGGCCGCGGCATCAGTTGCCGGCGGCCGCTACCTTGTTCTGGCCGTCGACCTCAGCCATCAGCGCCTTGTTGGCGCCCGGCAGGTTGGTCTTGGCTTCCGCCAGCCAGCTTTTGAATTGCGCATCGGAGACGACGCGGATGGCGATCGGCATGAAAGCATGATCCTTGCCGCAGAGCTGCGAGCACTGGCCATAGTAGAGGCCTTCCTTGTCGGCCTTGAACCAGGTCTCGTTGGTGCGACCGGGAACCGCGTCCATCTTGATGCCGAACGACGGCATGGCGAAGGAGTGGATCACGTCTGTTGCGGTCACCAGGACGCGGGTCATGGTGTTGACCGGCACAACCATCTCGTTGTCGACGGCGAGCAGGCGCGGATAGATCTTGCGATCTTCCTTGCCCGCAGCTGCCCGGTCGGCTTCCTGCAGGATCGCGGAGTTGAAGGAAATCGTGTTCTCGGTTTGGTATTCGTAGTCCCAGTTCCACTGGTTGCCGGTCGCCTTGACGGTCAGCTTTGCGTCTTCCGGCGGCGTGTATTGCGCCGTCAGCAGCTGGAACGAAGGAATGGCGATGCAGAGCAGGATGACGACCGGGCCGACGGTCCAGATCACCTCGATCAGCGTGTTGTGGCTGGTCTTGGAGGGAACAGGGTTCACGCTCGCGCGGAATTTGAGGATGCAATACGCAAGCAGGCACAGCACCACTATGGTGATCGGGACGATGAACCACATCGTGTAGTTCCCGAACCACTCGATCTGCCGCATCATATCGGTCGCCGGCGCCTGGAAGCCGGTCTCCCAGTCCCTGGGCTGATCGGCATGGGCGGATGCGCCGGCGAAAAACGTGGCAGCGGCACTTGCGCCTGCTAGGAATTTTCTCATCGCCCTCATCGTCTCCCAGTTCCTCGAGGCTGTGCCCACGAGAATATCGAACAATGCCAGGACGGGAATCCCGACAGTCTCAAGGTGGTTCAAACCATACTCTTTTTCCCTCCGCAAGAAAGGAGCGGGCGAAACCGTGCGGCATTTTTGCGCGCAAGCCCGGATGTGCCTTTCAAGGCAACGGCAACGGTCCCGAATCGCATATGATCGACCATGGCCACATTCCTGCGGGCCGGGCGTGCCGACCGTCGCAATTCGGGCGAAATTGGCTAGGAAAAGCGCCGTATTGGCTGTTTCGGGACAGACCGGTTGCGGTCTCGTCCTTTACTTGGCTTTGGCGCGGCTTAAAGTGCCGTGATTCGCAATGGAGCCGTCATGAACTCTTGGCTTTCGAGACTTGCGCTTTTGGGAATCTTGGCGCTTTCGAGAATCTTGGCGCTTTCGAGAATCTTGGCAAAGGTCATCTTTCTCGCCGCGTTGTCCGCAATCGGCCCGTCCGTTATCGGCCAGCCCGTTGTCGGCTTGTCCAGCCAGGCCAATGCCGCGCAGCCGAGCGGCACCGTCCGCTCGACGCATGGCGCGTGGTCGATCATCTGCGACACGCCGGCCGGCGCCACCTCCGAGCAATGCGTGATGATGCAGAACGTCGTCGCCGAGGACCGTCCAGAGATGGGGCTGTCGGTGGTCGTGCTGCGCACAGCCGACAACAAGGCGGAGATCCTGCGCGTGCTGGCGCCGCTCGGCGTGCTTTTGCCCAACGGTCTTGGCCTCAACGTCGACGGCAAGGACATCGGCCGCGCCTATTTCGTGCGCTGCTTCCAGGATGGCTGCTATGCCGAAGTCATTCTCGAAAAGCCGCTGCTCGACACGCTGAAGACCGGCACATCGGCCACCTTCATCGTCTTCCAGACCCCGGAAGAAGGCATCGGCATCCCCGTCGACCTCAAGGGTTTCGCCGACGGTTTCGCCGCCCTGCCCTGAGACCTCGGCGCTTGAGACGGATCCAACGTCGACGTCACATTTGGTTGATGAAGTCGTCGATGTCACTGGCCATTGAACCCCAGTTCGAGAACTGTTCCTCAAGGTTGGCCGTGGTGTTGCCGCCAAGAAGCTGACATCCATCCTGACGGGCTGTCGACAATCGCATTTGTCTTCACAATGCGGCCGGGCGATTGTCTCGGCGCCTCTTCGCGCCTACATCGTGGCAAAGAAGCATTCCTCCTGTGAACGGACGCGCCATGAACAGCCTGATCGGCCAATTCGACATTTCAGACGATCGCATCAAGCAGATCGTCACTGAGACCATCAATGGCGCCGACGACGGCGAACTGTTTCTCGAATACAGCGAGAGCGAAGCGCTGATGTTCGACAACGGCCGGCTGAAGACCGCCAACTTCAACACCGACCAAGGGTTTGGCCTGCGCGCCGTTGCTGGCGAAGCCAGCGGCTATGCCCATTCCAGCGACCTTTCCGAGGCCTCGCTGCTGCGCGCCGCCGACGCTGTTTCAACCGTCAAGGGCGGCTATTCCGGCACGCTGGCCGCGGCGCCGGCCCGCACCAACCGCCATCTCTATGGCGAAGAGAATCCGATCCCCTCCCCCTCCTTCGAGGTCAAGGCAAAGCTGCTGCAGGAAATCGACGCCTGGCTGCGCGCCGAGGATCCTCGCGTGCGCCAGGTTTCTGCCTCGCTGTCCTCATCCTGGCAGCATGTCGAGATCGTGCGCGCCGATGGCCAGGTTGTGCGCGACATCCGCCCGCAGGTCCGCGTCCACGTTTCTGTCGTCGTCGGCGATGGCGACCGCCAGGAGAGCGGCTCCTACGGCATGGGCGGACGCAAGGCCTTCGGCGACTTCCTTGTCGAGGACAGCTGGAAGCACGCCGCCAAGGAGGCGCTGAGGCAAGCGCTGGTCAATCTCGAGGCCATACCGGCGCCGGCTGGCACCTTCGACATCGTGCTGTCCAGCGGCTGGCCGGGCGTCATGCTGCACGAGGCCGTCGGCCATGGGCTCGAAGGTGACTTCAACCGCAAGAAGACCTCAGCCTTCGCCGGCCTGATGGGCCAGCAGGTCGCCGCCAAGGGGGTGACCGTCGTCGACGACGGCACCATGCCGGAGCGGCGCGGGTCGCTCACCGTCGACGATGAAGGAACCCCGACGGCCCGCAACGTGCTGATCGAGGACGGCAGACTGGTTGGCTACATGCAGGATCGCCAGAACGCACGGCTGATGGGCATGACTGCGACAGGCAACGGCCGGCGCGAAGGCTACGCCCACCAGCCGATGCCGCGCATGACCAACACCTTCATGACGGCGGGCGACATGGAGCCGGACGAAATCATCGCCTCGGTCAAGAACGGTATCTATGCCGTCTCCTTCGGCGGCGGTCAGGTCGACATCACCTCGGGCAAGTTCGTGTTCGGCTGCACCGAGGCCTACATGATCGAGAACGGCAAGGTGACGCAGCCGATCAAGGGCGCGATGCTGATCGGCAATGGGCCGGACGCCATGCACCGTGTTTCCATGATCGGCAACGACATGCAGCTCGATACCGGCATCGGCATGTGCGGCAAGGGCGGACAGGGCGTCCCGGTCGGCGTCGGCCAACCGCATCTCCGAATGAACCAGATGACGGTGGGCGGCACGCGGGTTTGAATGATCGGCATATCCCAGAAACATCGCCATCCAAGCGGTGTTTTCCGGGGTGCAGCCGACCATGCCCCAGAGCCAAGATCTTCATCCTGACAGGCGCCGGCATTTCGGCGGAATCGGGTGCCGCAATGTTGCTCGACTCTGTGGAGGTCTGGGCCAAAGACGGCGCATTCCAGCCGAATCCATGTCGGCACCTTGAAGCGAACACAATCCACGTTAAGAAATTATTAAGTCTCTAACTGCCTGGGCTGCCTTTTGCGCACGAACGCAGCACCAGCTTCCTGGTTGCGGCGGTGTTTTGGCAATGCGGCATGTCCCCGGCGTTCTCACTTCCTCTTTCCTACTTGGCTTCGTTTCATTGATTGGTGCGACATCGCTGCAGGCCAGTCCGGCGGAAGCACAGTCGACATTGTTCAAGTCGCGATCGACGCAATCTTCCCTGCAAGGGCTGCGCTCTGCCACCGTCGGTGCAAGCACCAGCGTCCCCTACGGTTGGGTCGATTTCTGCCATCGCCGACCAAAAGAGTGCAAGGTGCCCGCTCTGCCTGCCGCGAATGTCAAGCTGACCGCGCAGAACCTGCGCATCCTCAAGCGGATAAATCAGAAGGCGAACAGCTTCATCAAACCGGTCAGCAATTTCGACCACTGGGGCACGATGGTGGACCATTGGGATTACCCCGTGGACGGCAAGGGCGACTGCAAGATCTACGCCCTCTACAAGCGCAAGCTTCTTCTGGAGGCGGGATTCCCCCGGCAGGCGCTGCTGATGACCGTGGTGCGCGACCTGGACAATGAAGGCCACACCATCCTGACGGTGAAAACCGACAAGGGCGATCTTGTCCTGGACAATCTGGTGGATGAGATCAGACCTTGGAATGCGACGGGCTATTACTTCCTCAAACGCCAGTCCCAACAGAACCCAAACACATGGGTGTCGATCAACCAACGGGGCGGCACGTCGAAAACCCTCACGAATGTTTCCAAGCTGGTAGACTGAGCGGCCTGCCAGACCAGAGCGCTTCAGCTTTTTGAAGGTTCGGTGCCCGGCGACCGGCGGGCAATCCCTGCCTCACTCCTGCCTACTGCTTGCATGGAGGCTCGCCCGGGTGTCCGCAGGCAGGCTTCTTGTTGCCTCGCGGCGGCTGCTGATTGGGCTGTTGCGGCGGACGCCGCTCCTGGACCTGGGGCCTGGGCTGAGCATGGAACTCCGGCTTCTGCGGCTTGGAGAACACCCTCACGTTCGGCTTCTCCTGCAGCTTGAGTTGGCGCTGCGGATTCTCGTTCGGCTTGTTGACCTTGAAATTCCGCTGGACGTTGACTTGCGGGCCGGCGGAACCTCCACCGCCGTTCTGCGGCTTGCGGAACTTCTTGTTCCCGTTTCCCGGAGCCTGATCGCTCGGTCCGACAACGGCCTGGCCGGCGGACAGATCCTTGCGCGTCAACTTCTTCGGCTTGCCGCCACCCTGGTCGGAGAAGACAGCTGGATTGTTCTTCTTGATCCTCTCCTGCACGTTCGGGCGCTGCCCGGCCGGTGCACCGTTGACGGTCGGCAGCTTGTTGAGCTTGCCGTTCTTGCCCTGCCCATTGCCGGCTCCGTTCTGCCGGCCATTGCCCTGTCCGGTAACGGCAGCGCCGGCATTTCCCGTAGCCTGCTGGTTGCCGCCCGAGGTGCCTTGCTTGCCAAGCAGCTTCTTGGACTTGTTGTTGGGCAAATTCTTGTTGTTTGGCAAATTCTGGCCGTTGAGCACCGGCGGTTTGCCGTTGACGAGTGGCAGCGTCTTGCCGTTCGCTCCCGGCAGGGTGTGATCAGTTGAGAGCGTCTTCGAGACCGGCTTTGCGCCGGGAGGCTGCCGGCCTTGCGTCACACCCTGGCCGAGTTTGCCCGGAGCGGCAGGGTTCTGGTTAGAGAGCACGGCCTTCTTATGCAGCAGCGGCGGCAGCGCCACCTTGGTCGCGAGCGCTGCGGCGCCCAGTCCAACAGCGGCGCCGGTCAGCTTCTGGCTGGTGGTGAGGCCGCCGCCCTGCCCTGCCTGATTGTTCTCGGTATTGATCGTCGTGTTGTTGATGACGGTCGTGTTGTGGATGTTGTTGAAGATGACGTTGTCGGGCGGCGGCGCAATGTTGTGCGGCGGGTTGACCCACACCGGCACCGGCACGAAGACCGGCACCGGCAGGACAAAGACATCGACTGCCGGCCGCGGCGGCGCCAACACGACAAAATCCGGCGGAGGCGGCGGCAGGAAGATCACCGCGACAGGCGGTGGTGGCTCGAAGTCGAAATCGGGATCGTCGAAATAGAGCACGGGCCGGTCGACATAGATGATCTCTTCCGGTGGCGGCGGYGGTATGTCGTAGTCATAGACGGCAAAATCCTCCGGCGGCTCCAGCGCTGCGTCGAAATGCTCCAGACGGCGGCGGGCATCCCAGGCATGCGGGCCGTGCGGATAGCGATCGAGGTAGGACCAGTAGGCTTGGCTTCCGGGGTGTCCCGGAGCCAGGTTTCGCGCCAAGTGATTGCTTCGCGCCGAGCAGCGATGATGGCACGCACGCGCTTGGCCATTGGATCGCGCGGGTAGGCGCCGACGAAATCCTCGTAACCGCTGAGCGTGTCGCGGTCGAGGGCCGCGACATAGGCGTCGCGGGCGTCGAAGTCGCGGATCTCTCTGGTCCGGTTGGCTTGGGACTCAGCCTCCGAGACCCTGGGCGCGGGCGCGTCCGGAGCCCGGTCGAAGAAGACGAAGGGCGCCGTGATCTTTGAGGCGCTCCACGGAACTTCCGCGCCCTGGGTCACCTCGTTGACGCGCAGGCGCGTGCGATCGAAGACATCGTCAAGCGGCAGGCCGCCTTCGCGCATCATCTCCGCCAGCGCCTGGGCATAGGCACCGTATGGACCTTTGCCTTCAGGCGCGACCGTACCCGGGGCGGCATTGAACGCAACAAGCATGTTCGGATCGGGATCGACCAGTGCGAGACCTCCGGCCAGCGGCCGGTTCGTCTGCGGGAATGCATTCGGCCGCGCCGCATCGAGCACGACGATATTGACCTTCGTCGGCAGTCCAGCCAGCGACTTGGTGACATCGGAGAGCCGCATCCCCTGAAGCGGGACGTCGGTTGGATTGGCGATCTGGGCATCGACAGGCAAGAAGTAATTCTCGCCTTCGAACTGTACGCCATGGCCGGCGAGATAGATGAAGACGACCGCGTCGGGACCGGCAGCAGAAACCTTGCCAAGGAAATCGCGCAACGCGCCGCGCAGCGATTCCTGGTCGACGTCGCGGGCACCGACAACATCGAACCCTGCTGCCTGCAAGGTCTGGCCGATCAGCCCGGCATCATTGGCGGGCGTCGCTAGCGCACTAGACGGATAGGCCGCATTGCCGATGACGAAAGCGAGGCGTTTTTCGCCCTGCGCGAGGGCACCGGTCACCGAAGCGGCCACGAAAATGAAGAGGAGGAAGAAGCCTAGGAATTTCTGGAGCGTCCGCATCTCTGGCCACCAAGTATGGAAACGGTGATGGAGCAGGATGGTTCCTTCCTCCAGTGATTTCCAAAATAGACGGGCGCAAAGAGGCGGCTTCGCGGCGCGATTTCGGCAAACCCGCCTGACGCCGAAACCTCAAGAAAATGTGATCATTTTCGGTTCGCGCGTGAACCGAAGGAAATGCGAACAGCGCTACCGCCTTCGTTTCGGCTTCTCCAACAGCGCCACGGCCTCGACGTGCGGCGACCACAGGAACTGGTCGATCGGCGTTACGCTTTTCAAGGTGTAGCCGCCGTCGAGCAGGATTCGCAGGTCGCGAGCCAGCGTGACCGGATTGCAGGATACGGCCGCGACAAACGGAACGTCCGAGCGTGCGATCTGCTTCGACTGGTCCTCGGCGCCGGCGCGTGGCGGGTCGAACACGAGGCCGTCGAAGCCATTCAATTCCTTGAAGGTCAGCGGCCGGCGGAACAGGTCGCGGCGCTCGCCCGTCACCCGCTTCAGGCCGGTCGCGAAGCGCGAGCCCCGGTCGAGCGCCGAAAGGGCTGCCGCATCGCCTTCGACCGCATGGACCTCCGACTTCGCTGCCAGCCGCAAGGCAAAGCTGCCGCAACCGGCGAACAGATCGGCGACCTTCTTGGCGCGCTTCAGATGTCCGCCGACGATATCGGCCATGGTCTGTTCGGCGGCCTCGGTCGCTTGCAGGAAGGCGCCCGGCGGCACGGCGACAGCGACATTGCCGAACATGACCACAGGCTTCCTTGGCTCGATGATGATCTCGTCATCGATGGACAGCCTGGCAAATCCCTGAGCCAACACGAAGTTGGAAGCGATCCGACGCTGGTGTTCGCCCAGTTTGCCGGACTCGTAGACTGCGACGTCAAGGCCCGACCCGGTCACGGTGACCGCCAGCCGGAACGATTTGGTGGTGGCGCACACCAGTTCGGCGAGCGCCTTCAGCCGATCGAACGCGCTGACGATCTCGGGCAGCGAGATCGGGCATTCCGATATCGAGATGATTTCCGGCGACAGATGGCGATTGAAGCCGAGCAGCATGCCAGTATCGGTGCGCCGCGCGGCGAGCACGACGCGGCGGCGTGTGTGCGGCGCGCAGGCGACCAGTTCGCCGATGTCGCAATCGATGCCCTTGCCCTTCAGCGCGTGCACCACCTTTTCGCGTTTCCACTGGCGATAGGCTGCGGCTTCGAAATGCTGGAGCGCGCAACCGCCGCATTCGGTGAAATGGCGGCAGGCGGGATCGATGCGCAGTGGCGAAGCCTCCAGCACCGCCATCAGCGTGGCGCGATCTTTTTCGCGCGCGGCGGTGACGGTTTCGCCGGGCAATGTGAAGGGAATGAACAGATCGCCGCTCTCGGTCTCCGCGATGCCGTCGCCCTGGGCGCCAAGTTTCCTGATGCTGAACCGCGCGCTCATCGATCCTTGATCCCACCGAGCAGGAATTCGCGGTTGCCGTCGCCGCCTTCGATCGGCGACAAATGCAGCCCCAGCGAACGCCAGCCGGGAACGGCGTCCAGCCAATCCTGCAGCAGACCGGCGACACGGGCGGCGTCGTAGGGATCCTTCAATAGGCCGCCCTTGCCGATCGCTTCGCGGCCGGCCTCGAATTGCGGCTTGACCAGAAACATGGCACCGGCACCAGCCTTCGCAAGGCCAAGCGCCGGCGGCAGCGCCAGTTTCAGCGAAATGAAGCTGACGTCGGAAACGACGAAATCCGGGATCCGGCCGGCCAGATCGGCGACCGTGAGATCGCGCGCGTTCAGGCCCTCGATGACAGTTACACGCGGATCGCCGCCGATATCGGCATGCATCTGGCCGTGCCCGACATCGATGGCGGTGACGTGGGCCGCGCCGCGCTCGAGCAGGACCTGGGTGAAGCCGCCGGTCGAGGCGCCGATGTCTAGCGCTTCACGGCCGGCTGGATCGAGTCCGAAATGGTCGAGCCCACCGATCAGTTTCAGCGCCGCGCGCGACACATAGCCTTGCGCCGGATCATCAATGGCGATCAGGCATTGCGGCGAAACGTTCTGGCCGGGCTTGCGGGCTATGACGCCGTCCACCATCACCGTGCCACGCTCGACCGCGTCGCGGGCGCGCGAACGGCTGGCAAAAAGGCCCCGCTGGACGAGCAGGTCGTCGAGCCGCTGGCGGGGGCTGGCTGGCAGAGGCGAGTTCATTGGCCTTCATGGCGAAAGCCGGTCGCGAAGGCAAGGATATTGGGGGGCGGACAAGGAACATCGTTCGAAAGCATGCGAACACTTCAAGCCGCTCCGCCGCTTGCGAGCATCGCATCGGCCCGGCACAATACCAAGCAGGAGCGCCGTACTGTCCGAACGAGGAAGGACGAATGCTGACAGGAACCTGCCACTGCGGTGCAGCCCACTGGACCCTGGAGGGTGATCCCGGGCCGATCACCGCGTGCAGTTGCACGCTTTGCCGTCGCTATGGCGCGCTCTGGGCTTACGACTATGTCGACGAACGCATCCGCGTCGCGGGGCCGATGAAGAGCTATACGCGCCCCGGAAAGGACACGCCCTCGCTCGAGATCCTGTTCTGTCCCACTTGCGCTTGCGTGCTCGCCTGGCGTGGCTTGCGCTCCAGCGCCACCGGCCGCACTCGAATCGCCGTCAATGTAAGGCTTGCGCCGCCGGAGGCCGTCGCCGACTTGCCGATCGACCATTTCGATGGCCTCGACACTTACGACGACCTGCCGCGCGATGGCCGCTGCGTGCGCGACATGTGGTTCTAAAGCGCGCCGCGCTTGGACGGCGGCATGCTCTAGAAAATGGTTCGCGAAACCCGGCGATCGACGGCTGGAGACAAACCGTCATCCCGATTTCCCGAAGCCTGCTCGCCCGGATGCTCGGTCGCAGGCGCCGGCGCTGGCACAGGGTCCGGCAGGACAACCAGTTGCGGCACCTGCTTGTAGGAAAAGCCGCCGCGAATATCGCCCATCTTGCCGGCGATGATGCCCATGGCCGCCTTTTCGAGACTGCGATCATAGCGCGTTTCGGCGGCGGCCGGCGCGACGATGACCGCTGAAAGCGCCACGCCGCACAGAAGCGTTCTCATTGTTTTTGTCTCCCTGCCTGGTCACGATCTAGCAGGGCGCCGTTGAAAAACGGCCAAGAGACACGGTAAGCAAAGCGCCAAACGGCAGCGTTAACAATGCGTTAAAGCATCAAGCCGGCAAACTGATTCAAGCCCTTGAGATATTGATTCAGGCGCGCTGGGCGCGGGCTGTATGGCCAAGCGCGACGAACACCGTGCGCACGATGCCGGCGGCATCAAGCCCGGCATCGGCATACATCTTTTCCGGCTTGGCGTGGTCGGTGAACGCGTCGGGCAGCACCAGCGGGCGTACCTTCAGGCCACTTTCAAGCAAGCCCTCATGGGCGAGGAACTGCAACACATGGCTGGCGAAGCCGCCGACGGCGCCCTCTTCCACCGTCACCAGAACCTCGTGCGAGCGGGCCAGCCGGCGGATCAGATCCTCATCGAGCGGCTTGGCGAAACGGGCATCGGCGACCGTGGTGGAAAGCCCGGCCGCGCCAAGCTCCTCGGCGGCGATCAGGCAATCCTGCAGCCGCGTGCCGAAGGACAGGAGTGCCACCTTGGTGCCTTCCCTGACGATACGGCCCTTGCCGATTTCGAGCACCGCGCCGCGCTCCGGCATGTCGACGCCGACGCCGTTGCCACGCGGATAGCGGAAGGCGATCGGGCCGTCATCATAGCTTGCCGCGGTGCGCACCATGTGGCGCAGTTCCGCCTCGTCTGCTGCTGCCATCACCACGAAACCGGGCAAGGTTGCCAGGAAGGTGGTGTCAAAGGCGCCGCAATGGGTGGCGCCATCGGCGCCGACGAAGCCGGCGCGGTCGATGGGAAAGCGCACCGGTAGTTTCTGGATCGCGACGTCGTGGACGACCTGGTCGTAGGCGCGCTGCAGGAAGGTCGAATAGATCCCGGCGAACGGCTTGTAACCTTCGGTGGCGAGGCCGGCGGCGAAGGTCACCGCGTGCTGTTCGGCGATGCCGACATCGAAGATGCGCGTGGGAAATGCTTCACCGAACAGGTCGAGGCCGGTGCCGCTCGGCATGGCTGCGGTGACGGCGACGATGCGGTCATCCTCGCGGCCCTCCTGGACCAGGCTTTCGGCGAACACCTTGGTGTAGGCTGGCGCGTTGGCCGGCGCCTTGGCCTGCGCACCGGTGATGACATCGAATTTGTTGACACCGTGATACTTGTCGGCGGCGGCTTCGGCCGGCGCGTAGCCCTTGCCCTTCTGGGTGACGACATGGATCAGCACCGGGCCTTCGCCATTGTCGCGGACGTTCTTCAGGACCGGGATCAGATGCTCGAGATTGTGACCGTCGATCGGGCCGATGTGATAGAAGCCGAGCTCCTCGAACAGCGTGCCGCCGGTGACGTAGCCGCGTGCATGCTCGACCGCCCGGGTGATCGCACGGTCGGCACGCTTGCCGAGATAAGAGGTCAGTTTCTTGCCGAAGTCGCGCAGGCCGACATAGGTCTTGCCCGAGGCCAGACGCGCCAGATAGGCGCTCATCGCACCGGTCGGCGGCGCAATCGACATGTCGTTGTCGTTGAGGATGACGATGAGCCGGGCATCGAGCGCGCCGGCATTGTTCATCGCCTCGTAGGCCATGCCGGCCGACATGGCACCATCGCCGATAACGGCGATGACATTGTTGCGGCCGCCGGAGAGATCGCGGGCGGCGGCCATGCCAAGGCCGGCCGATATCGATGTCGAGGAGTGAGCGGCGCCGAACGGATCGTACTCGCTCTCGGCGCGGCGGGTGAAGCCGGACAGGCCCCCTTCCTGGCGCAAGGTGCGGATACGATCGCGACGGCCGGTCAGGATCTTGTGCGGATAGGCCTGGTGGCCGACATCCCAGATCAGCCGGTCATCCGGGGTGTTGAAGACATAGTGCAGCGCGACCGTCAGCTCGACCACGCCAAGGCCGGCGCCAAGATGGCCGCCGGTGTGGGACACCGCGTCGATCAGTTCGGCACGAAGCTCGGATGCCAGTTGCGGCAATTCGCTCTCGGCAAGCGTGCGCAGGTCGGCCGGGATGCGGACCTTGTCGAGAAGGGGCGTATGCGGCGTTGCGTTCAAGGGTAGGCCTACTCAGGCTTTCTGTTCATGGGCGGGATAGGCCGGCCGCCGGCGAAAGTAAATGCGTGTCTGTGACGCGGATCAGGCTTTAGGTCCCAAAACCCGGCCACTTTTGGGCGACATGCATCAGCTTTCCGGCAACGGGATGAATTCTTCCTCATCTCCGGGAACGATATCGAAGCGGCCGGTCTTCCATTCCTGCTTGGCCTGCTCGATGCGCTCCTTGGAGGACGAGACGAAATTCCACCAAATGTAACGCTTCGAGCCGAGCGAGGCGCCGCCGAACAGCATGAAATGGGCGCCGCCTTCCGACGATACGACGATCTCGTCGCCTGGCCGGAACACCAGCAGTCGCTCGGCTGGAAAAACATCGCCTGAAATCGAAACGTCGCCTTCGAGCGTGTAGATGGCGCGCTCTTCCGCATCGGCCGGGATTTTCACGCTGGCGCCCGGAGCCCGGCGCCATCCTAAGGTCGGCATAAAGCGTCTCGGAGTGAGCCCTCACCGGCGACCGCAGTCCCTGGAAGTCGCCGATGACGACGCGACCGCTGACGCCTTCGGCATCGATCTCGGGGAGCCGCAAGGCAGCGGTGTTCTCGAAAACCGGAGCCACTTCCTCCTTGCCGTCCGGCAGTGCCAGCCATGTCTGCAGGCCGGAGACCGACATCGGCGCGCCACGCAATTCCTCCGGCGTGCGCTCGGAATGGACGATGCCGCGGCCAGCGGTCATCAAATTCACGTCGCCGGGCTGGATGACCATTTCGGTGCCGAGTGAATCGCGATGCCTGATCTTGCCGTCGAACAGATAGGTCACCGTCGACAGCCCGATATGCGGATGCGGACGGACATCGAGCGCCTGGCCCGCGCGCAGGATCGCCGGGCCCATGCGGTCGAAGAAGATGAAAGGCCCGACGAGCCGCCTTTTGGCGGTCGGCAATGCGCGGCGTACCTGGAAACCGCCAATGTCCTTGGCGTTCGGAATGACCATCAGCTCGATCTGGTCGCTGGCAAAGGCGTCGCCGACTTCAGGGTCTTTCCCGGGGAAGAAGCTCATGGACTCTCCTTGTCAGCGGCCGTCGCTGGTTGTCGGATCAGGCAAAACGGATCGCCGATTTTGCCCGCGCCTTGGCGGCCACCTCTTCGCGATTGCGAGGATGCTGATGGGTTTCGAGGGAATCGAGAAGCTCACGCGCCGATGCCGCGATGGCTTCGACCGCATGATCGAAGGCGTGCTGGTTCTGCTTCGAAGGTCGCGTCGTTCCGCTCAATTTGCGGACAAACTGAAGTGCGGCGTCGCGCACCTCGTCATTGGTTGCCGGCGGATCAAAATTGAACAGGGTCTTGATGTTTCTGCACATCGTTTCCGAACCTCCTCTTGTCCTGAAGCCGTTTCAATCGGGACGGCTACTATCCTCGACCATGATCATGTCCAAAAGCCGGTGAGGCAAGACCATCGTTCGGGAGCATGACTCAGTCGGCGTCGAGCGGCTCCGTTCCAACCGGCTTGCCGTCGCGCGACAGCCTGATCTTCTCGACCTTGTCCTCGGCGGCCTTCAGCAGCCGGTCGCAATGCGCCTTCAGCGCCTCGCCGCGCTCATAGATCCTGATCGACTGGTCGAGCGGCACGTCGCCACGCTCCAGATCATCGACGATCTTTTCCAGCGCATCGAGTGCCTGCTCGAAGCTCATCGCCTTGACGTCTTCGTTGGTCTCACCAGCCATCATTCATCCTTTCATCAGTCGCCCGACATGGGCGGCGACCGAAAATGCCAGTCCCTGCAGATCGTAGCCACCCTCTAGCAGGCTGACGAGCCGGTTGCCGCTGTGGCGCGTGGCGCGCTGCATAAGCTGGCCGGTCGCCCAGTCGAAATCATCCTCTGTCAGGTTGATTTCGGCCAGCGGATCGCGATGGTGCGCGTCGAACCCCGCCGAAATGATGATCAGGTCGGGCGCGAAATTGTCGAGCGCCGGCAGGATACGCGACAGCAAGGCATCACGAAAAACCTCGCTGCCGGTCTGCGGCGCCAGCGGCGCGTTGACGATGTTGCCGGCGCCGGTTTCGCTCTTCGCCCCGGTGCCGGGATAAAGCGGCATCTGGTGCGTCGAGCAATAGAGCACCGACGGATCGTCCCAGAAAATGTCCTGCGTGCCGTTGCCGTGATGCACGTCCCAGTCGACGACCGCAACGCGCTCGACGCCATGTTTCTTCTGCGCGTAGCGCGCGGCGATCGCCGCCGTGTTGAAGAGGCAGAAGCCCATGGCCGTGGTTTTTTCGGCATGGTGGCCGGGCGGCCGTGCGGCGACGAAGACATTGTCGGCGCGGCCGGCAAAGACATCGTCTACGGCGGCGTTGGCGGCGCCGATCGCGGTTATGGCCGCTTGCCAGCTCTTCGGGCTGACTGACGTGTCGGCGTCGATGCGGGCGATGCCCTCGTCGGGAATGGCGGCGCGGACGCGGGCGACGAAATCGGCGGGATGCGCGTAGAGAATGGTGGCCTCGTCGCCTTCAGGCGCCTTGATGCGATCGAGCCCGACAAAAGCCTCATCGTCGAGCACCCGTTCGATGGCGCGCAACCGGTCCGGCCGCTCGGGGTGACCGGGCGGCGTGATGTGTTCAAGGAAGATCGGATGGGTATAGAGACGTGTGGCCATCCTCCCTATCTAGTGCCCCGACGTCGCGATGGCCATGCGTTGTGGCCTGATGGCTGGGGAAAATCACACATGCGTCCATCGGTGTCGCTGCAGGCATTGGCGTCGTCAGCGCTTCGGCGTAAGGTCGCTGCCACTGCCTGGTGCCCGCCGCAAGCGGGAGAATCGGGAACACGGTTGAACTCCGTGGCGTGCCCAACGCTGTAAGGGGGACCGCGCCGGTAAATGCCACTGTCGATGACGGGAAGGCACCGGACGCGGGTTGATCCCGAGCCAGAAGACCGGCCTGGCAGGCATCGTCATCCGCATGGTCAGGCGGATGAAATGGATTGCAATCGCAAGGGGACACGCGATGCCGGAACACATGACCGCCTCTGTTGGCGACGGATTTGACCAGAATGCGCGCGATGCGGTCTATCGCGCCATGTTCACGCGGCGCGACGTGCGTAGCCATTTCCTGCCAACCGCGCTCGACGATGAGGTGCTGGCGCGGCTGCTGCTTGCAGCTCACCATGCGCCCTCGGTCGGCTTCATGCAGCCTTGGAATTTCATAGTTATTCGCGATGCCGAGCGACGGGAAAAAGTGCGTGACCTGTTCCTGGCGGCGCGTGAACAGGAACTGCCGGCCATCGCGGAAGAGCGACAGGCGCTTTACCGCAAGCTCAAGCTGGAAGGCATCTGCGAAAGCGCGCTCAACATCTGCATCACCTGCGACCGGCAGCGCTCGAAGGGTTCGCCACTGGGGCGCTGGCACAATCCGGAGATGGACCTCTACAGCACGGTCTGCGCGGTGCAGAATTTCTGGCTGGCGGCGCGCGCCGAGGGTGTCGGAGTCGGCTGGGTCAGCATCATCGAGGCGCAGGCATTGAAAAGCCTGCTGTCAATTCCCGAGCATGTGACGCCGGTCGCCTATCTCTGCGTCGGTCGAGTTTCTGAGTTCGCGCCAAAGCCGGACCTCGAAGCACATGGCTGGGGCCGCCGCTTGCCACTGCCGGAACTGATCATGAGCGAGACCTTTTGCGGACAAGGTGAAGCGTCGCTCAAATCGACCGTGGCGCGCCTCAACGGCTTCGATGCCGCGCCGGCGACCACTGCCGATCAGCGCGTCGCGCCGGCCGTGCCCCAGCGCGAACCGCCGAAGGAGGCCAGCGCCTTGTCCTTGAGTTCCCTGAACTTCGACGACGCCTCGGCCAGCCGGGCGTCCCAGGCGGGATCGGGCACCTGGCCCTCGATGGTCCTGAAATAGACCTGCATCAGGCAGGCGATGGCGAAGGGTTCGATGAACGCCGCCTTGAAGGCCCAGGCGAAGACGATGGCGAGCACGAAGGCCCAGCCGGCAAGCTGCCCGGGCATGAGGAAAAGAATTGCGCCGGCAGGCGCCAGCATCAGCAGGACGATGACAAACGAGACGCCCCACATGATGACCGCCAGCCAAACGGCGTTCTTGACCATGATCTTGCCGTTCTGGGCATAGAGCACGACGCCTTGCCGCGCCGTCTCGAACGGCGAGGCTGAATTGATGCGGATGTTGTAGCCGAGGATGATCTCGTCGACATAGGTCAACGACAGGCGGATCACCGTGTTGACGAAGCTGACCAAGCCGCTCAAGCCCGGGATCGGCAGGAAGGCGGCGATGCCGCCGAGCAGCCCGGTGATGGCGCGAATGGCGCCCTTGACCAGCTGGTCAACGACGAAAAGGATGTTGGCCTCGGCAAAACGCTGGGTCACGATGTCCTTGGCATAGGCAATCTGGTCCTGGCCGTCGGGAATGTCGCGGCCGTCGACCAGATGGACCATGACGGCGATATGGCCGGCCTTGACGACATAAAGGATGTATTCGCGGATCCAGTAGACGGCGATCAAGACGATGCCGAAGCCGACCACACCGCCCCACAGGGCAAAGGACAACGGCCCGTCGGGATCGGTGGAGATATGGCCAATGCCGTAGCCAACGGAGGCGCCCGTGCCGGTCGCCACGATATAGGCCAGCGTGATGCCGAAATAGACGATCATGCGGAAGACGATGAAGGGCCAGGTCCGCATCATGATGGACACCGACCTGCCGATATCGAAATCCCACATGCCCCGAATCTCCGCTCAGAGATGGCGCGAGAGGATGCGCTGAAACCGGCTGTTGTCAATCGTGGGAGTGGCGCGCCAGACCAGCAATGGGGATTTCAGGCCGGCTGCGAATCCTGCTTCTTGAGCAAGCCTTCGAGCAACTGCTTGAAGGCCGCCACCACCTTCTTCGACGTCGCTTCGGGGTCGCTCGAATTGGCGATCCGCTGCGCTGCCTGGCTGCTCGCCCCGTTGATCAGCCGCGAGGCGGTCTCGGGGTCGAGGCTGGGAACGACCACGCCCTCCTCCTGCAGCCTGGTCAGATGATCGGTCATTGAACCGACACATGCATTGGCATTTGGCCATTGTGCAGGATCCCCCAGCACGGCCGGGCCATCCCGGAACATGATGCGCTGGATTTCCGGCTCCAACGCCATCTCGATATAGGTCGTGCATTCGTCGACGAAATGCTGCCAGCGGGTCGGTGCTCTCGACGCCACTTCGTTCACGCGCGCCGCCATCTCACCGTCGATTTCGGCGATGACCGCCTGCAGCAAGCCCTTCTTGTCGCCGAAGTGATGATAGAGTGCGCCGCGCGTCAGCCCGGCCGATGCGGTGAAATCATCCATCGACGACTGGGCATAGCCGATCGTGCCGAAGGCGTGGCGGGCGGCCGCGATCAGCTTGGCGCGCGTCTCGGCAATCATCTCCTTGCGAGGTTTGTGCATGGCTTCTGGACCTACTAACATACGCTTCGTATGCCAATTGACATACGCGGCGTATGATCTATCTAACAATCATACGCATCGTATGTAATTGTCGAATCCGTCTTTGTCGAGGAACCGGACCATGCAAAATCCCTATTCGGAGATTTTTCGCGCCCCTGGCGCCAAGGGCTTTGCAGCAGCGGGCTTCATGGCGCGGCTGCCGATCGCGATGGCGCCAATCGGCATCGTGGCGATGCTGTCGCAGACGCGTGGCGAATACTGGCTGGCCGGCGCGGTCTCCGCGACATTCGCGCTGGCCAACGCTTTCGTGGCGCCACAAATATCAAGGCTTGTCGATCGCCTTGGCCAGACGCGGATCGTCGTGCCCACCACGATCATCTCGGTGCTCGCTTTCGCCGTCCTGATTGCTGCGGCCAACCAGGACTGGCCGGTATGGATGCTGTTCGTGTCGGCGCTGCTGGCGGCGGCGATGCCCAGCATCCCGGCAATGGTGCGCGCTCGCTGGACCGAGATTTTTCGCGGACGGCCAGAGATGAACACCGCATTCGCCTTCGAGTCGGCGGCGGACGAGCTGGTCTACATTGCCGGCGCATCGCTGTCGGTCGGCCTGAGTGCCGCCCTGTTCCCGGAAGCGGGAATGCTGGCCAGCACGCTGTTTCTCGCCTTCGGCTCGACGGCGTTCATCCTGCAGCGTTCGACCGAGCCGCAAGTGCGGCCGGTGGAACACGGCTCGCGCGGCTCGGCAATCCGACTGCGGCCGGTACAGATCATCACCTTTGCCCTGATCTTTATCGGCGCGACCTTCGCGACGACGGAAGTGAGCACCGTGGCGATCACCAAGGAACTTGGCCAGCCTGGCGCCGCAAGCCTCGTCATCGGTGTCTACGCGCTGGGATCGTTCGTGCTCGGCATCATCGTCGGCGCGCTCAACCTGAAAGCACCGCTGCAACGCCAGCTTGCCGTCGCAATCGCCATCATCGCGCTCAGCACCTTGCTGCCGCTCACCGCCGGCACGGTGCCGCTGCTGGCGTTGACCGTGTTCGTCAGCGGCGTGGCGATCTCGCCGACCTTCATCACGGCGTTCGGCCTGATCGAACGGCATGTGCCGGAGGCGATGCTGACCGAGGGCATCACCTGGGTGACCACCGGGATCGGCATCGGCATGGCGCTGGGCTCGTTCGCCGCCGGCTCGGTGGTGGATGCGTTCGGCGCCCAGAACGGATTCTGGGTGTCGGTTGCGGCCGGCACGATCGCACTGGTCACCGTGTTGCTTGGTCACCGCAGCCTGGCCACGCCTGAATGCGACCTGGATGGCTGCGAAGCAGCCGTCGTTCCCGCCGGATGATCCCCGAAGCGCCTGGTTTCAAACAGACTGGGCTCTATCCCCAGCGGTTGCCCTTCAGAGAATCTCGGTCTTGGCGATGTGGATGCCAAAGCCCTCGAGACCGACATAGTGCCGTTCGCGCGAAGCGATCAGATTGATCGAGGAAATGCCGAGATCCTTGAGGATCTGCGCACCGAGGCCGATTTCGCGCCATTCGTTCTCACGGCGGCGCGCCTCGTCATGATCCTCTCGGTCGCCGCTCGCCGGCCGCTTGCGCTCCTGATGGGCGACGCCGACCGAGCCCTCGCGCAGATAGACGATGACGCCACGCCTGCGCTCGCCCATCGCCTTCATGATGCCGTCGAGCCGGTGGCTGGTGCCGAACACGTCGGTCACCACATCCTCGGAATGCAGGCGCACCGGCACCTCCTCGCCGTCGCGGATGTCGCCGAAGACAATGGCGACGTGATGCATGGGGTCCCAGGGCAGCGTGTAGGTGAAGACCTGCGCCTTGCCGCCGAGCGTGTCGATTTCCGAGCAAGCCACGCGTTCGACCAGCGTTTCCTTGCGTTGCCGGTAGGCAATGAGGTCGGCGACCGAAACCTGTTTGAGACCATGCTCTTCGGCAAAGGCCGAGACCTGCGGGCCACGCTTGACGGTGCCGTCGTCATTGACCAGTTCCGAAATGACGCCGACCGGTGCCAGACCGGCGAGCTTGCACAGATCGACCGCGGCTTCGGTATGACCCGAGCGCATCAGCACGCCGCCCTCGCGCGCGATCAGCGGAAAGATGTGGCCGGGGCGGACGAAATCCGAGCCGCCGACATTGCCGTTGGCGAGATTGCGCACGGTGAGCGTGCGGTCCTCGGCCGAAATGCCTGTTGTCGTGCCGTGCTTGAAATCGACGCTGACGGTGAAGGCAGTGGTGTGGGCGGAATCATTGTCGGCCACCATCGGCGCCAGGTTGAGCCGCTTGGCCTCCTCGCGCGGCATCGGCGTGCAGACGATGCCGGAGGTGTGACGGATGATGAACGCCATCTTCTCCGGCGTGCAATGGACGGCGGCGACGATCAGGTCACCCTCGTTCTCGCGTCCATCATCGTCCATGACAACGACGATCTCGCCGCGCTCGAAAGCGCGCAGGGCTTCGACGATTTTCTTCTGGTCGTAAGGCATGGGCGCTCGTTTCACTCGCAGGGAAATAAGGGAGTAGGGCAGTACGGGAGTAGGGAAAAGGAAAAAATGGCTGTCTCGGGTGGGTAGCGTAACATATTCCCCTACTGCCCTACTCCCCTCCCCGTCTGTCCGCGATGACGCAGATAGTGATCGGCAATGGCGCAGGCAACCATCGCCTCGCCGATCGGCACGGCGCGGATGCCGACGCAGGGATCGTGACGGCCCTTGGTCATGATCTCGACGTCGTTGCCGTCCCTGTCGATCGACTTTCGCGGCGTCAGGATCGACGAGGTCGGCTTGACGGCGAAACGGGCGATGATCGCCTGGCCGGTCGAGATGCCGCCGAGGATACCGCCGGCATTGTTGGACAGGAACACCGGCTTGCCGTCATTGCCCATGCGCATCTCGTCGGCATTCTGCTCGCCGGTGATGCGGGCGGCCTCGAAACCGTTGCCGATCTCGACGCCCTTGACGGCGTTGATCGACATCAGGCCGGAGGCAATGTCCTGGTCGAGCTTGGCGTAGATCGGCGCGCCGAGGCCGGCGGGAACGCCGTCGGCAACAATCTCGATCACCGCGCCGACCGAGGACCCCGCCTTGCGGATGCCATCGAGGTACTGGGTAAAGACGGGAACGGACGCCGGATCGGGAGTGAAGAACGGATTTTCCGCGTCACCGATGAAGTTCCAGTTCCAGTTCGCGCGGTCGATGGACTTTTCGCCCATCGACACCAGCGCGCCGCGCACCACCATGCCAGGCACCACCTTGCGGGCGAGGGCCCCGGCCGCGACGCGTGCCGCCGTCTCGCGGGCCGAGGAGCGGCCGCCGCCGCGATAATCGCGCAGGCCGTATTTGACGTCATAGGTGTAGTCGGCATGGCCCGGCCGGTATTGGCGGGCTATCTCGCCATAGTCCTTCGAGCGCTGGTCGACGTTCTCGATCAGCATCGAGACCGGCGTGCCGGTGGTGATCATCGTCTCGCCGTCCTCGTCGAAGATGAAGCCCGACAGCACTTTCACTTCATCGGGTTCGCGGCGCTGGGTGACGAAGCGTGACTGGCCCGGCCGGCGCTTGTCGAGCTCGGCCTGGATGTCTCGCAGAGTGAAGCGGATGCCGGGCGGACAGCCGTCGACCACACAGCCGAGTGCGGCGCCGTGGCTTTCGCCCCAGGTGGTGACGCGGAAAAGGTGGCCGAACGTGTTGTGAGACATGAAATGACCCTGCCCGGCATCGGAGCCAGCTTAGCACATGACCCGAAAAACGAAGCCGTTCTCGCAAGGGATCATACGCAAATCAAAAAGTGCCACAGCGTCCTCCGCGCACCCAGGAGGACGCTCGGCGCCGTGGCCTGCCTTCTATTGGCGTTTTTCACAGTGGTCAAACTGTGATCTGGCGGATTTAGTTTTGACACATTCGGTTGGTTTCTGCTCTCTTCCATTCGCCTGCCGCCGCCCATGCCGGTGCAATGATAACGAGGAACGATTATGCGTACCCTGATTGGCGCCGTAGCCGCTACGCTGCTGCTTTCCACCGCCGCTTTCGCCGGCCAGACCGAAGGCCTGATCAAGAAGATCGACAAGGACACGGCGACGCTGACGCTGGATGACGGCAAGTCCTACAAGCTGAATGCCGAGACAGACCTCGACTCGCTGAAGCCGGGCATGGATGTCGTCATCGCTTACGATGAGACCAATGGCGAAAACATCGTCACCGACATGCAATTGCCCGACACCGAATAAGCGCCTTCCGGCCCCGCACGGCGCGCTTGCCAACRCCGTCCGTTGGTAGCAATCTCAGCGCGCAGATCCAGATGCGAGCGGGGACCGAACAATGTGCAGCGACTGCGAAGGCGAAGGGGTCGACCGCAGGAATTTCCTCAAGGTCGGCGCGGCGGGGTTCGTTGCGATCGGTCTTGGTGGAGCTTCGTGGCCTGCGCGTGCGGCAGAGAGTGCTGCGCCGGCATCGTCCCCTGATGCAGCGCTCGCCGCGCTGAAATCCGGCAACGAGCGCTATGTCAGCGACCCGGAACTGTGCTCGATCGACCTTGCCGGGCAGCGGAAGGCTGTCGCCGGGCATCAGGCGCCTTGGGCCACCATCATCAGTTGCGCCGACAGTCGCGTTCCGCCCGAGTTGATCTTCGGCGGCCAAGGCGTTGGAGAGCTATTCGTCGCCCGGAATGCCGGCAACCTCGCCGACACTGCGACGCTCGGCACGGTCGAATACGGCGCGGCGGTGCTCGGCTCGCCATTGATCGTCGTCCTCGCGCACACAAGCTGCGGTGCCGTCAAGGCGGCTTGCGACGTGGTCACCAAGAACTCGACCTATCCGGGCGCGATCGGCCCGATGATCGAACCGATCCTGCCTGCGGCGATCGCGGCGCGGAGCGAGGCAGGCGATTTCGTCGACAACACCGCCAAGGAGAGCGCGCGCAGGACTGTGCGGCGCCTGGCTGCTTCAAGCAAGCTCCTGGCCGATCTCACCGGGGCCGGGAAGCTGAAGATCGTCGCGGCAATCTATGATCTTGAAACGGGTGTGGTGACCTACATCGAATGACACGTTCATCGGAACGACCGGGTCAAGTGTTGGGAGCCTTCCAAACCCTGGGATGAACAAGCGTCCTGGCTAGGACTGCGACAGCCACTCAAGCCGGTCACCCTGCAGCCTGAGCACGCGGTCCTGCGGTATCTCCAGGTTGGCTGCCTCGTCCTCCGCCACCCCGAGCACGAAGCGAAACAGAGCCCGCATGACCCCGCCGTGCGTCACGCAGATCGTCTGGCGTTGGATTGCGTCGAACCAGGGCTTCACCCGTTCGAGCAGCATCTGGTAACTCTCCGCGTCCTCGCCGGGCGGCTGAAAGTTCCATTTGTCCAGCGCGCGTGTCCGGCGCGCGCCTGGATACCGCGTCTTGAGCTCGGCATAGGTGAAACCCTGCCAATCGCCGAAATTGACTTCGACCAGGCGAGGATCGGTTCGATAGGCATCCGGATCGAGCTTCATCGCGGCGCGGATGCGCTGCATCGTCTCGCGCGTCCGCTTCATTGGGCTGGCGACGAAATCGAAATCCGCGGGATTTTGCACCAACTCGGCCAGCCGATGACCGTTTCCGGTCGCCTGCTCGCGGCCAAGCGCATTGAGGTCGGTGTCGGCCTGCCCCTGAAGCCGGGATTCGGCGTTCCACGCGGTCTGGCCGTGGCGCACGATATAAACCAGCGGGTACATCAGGTCTTCCGGTACGGGGTCGGGACGGACGACGGTTGGTGGACGTTAATCCTTGACCGTCGAAATATCCGGCGCGTCGACCGCCTTCATGCCGACCACGTGGTAGCCTGAATCGACGTGATGCACTTCACCGGTGACGCCGCGTGACAGATCGGACAGGAAATAGACGCCGGAATCACCGACTTCCTCCTGCGTCACCGTTTGCTTCAGCGGCGAATTGTATTCGTTCCACTTCAGGATGTAGCGGAAGTCGCCGATGCCGGATGCCGCAAGCGTCTTGATCGGGCCCGCGGAAATGGCGTTGACGCGGATCTTCTTGGCGCCGAGGTCGACCGCGAGATAACGCACGCTGGCCTCAAGCGCCGCCTTGGCGACACCCATGACGTTGTAGTGCGGCATGACCTTTTCGGCACCATAATAGGTCAGCGTCAGCAGCGAGCCACCATTGCTCATCAGCGCCTCTGCGCGTTTGGCGATGGTGGTGAAGGAATAGACCGAAATGTCCATGGTGCGCAGGAAATTGTCGCGCGTCGTCTCGACGTAACGGCCGGTCAGCTCGTCCTTGTCAGAAAAAGCGATGGCGTGGACGAGAAAATCAAGCTTGCCCCAATGCCTGGCGACATTGGCGAAAACCTCGTCCAGGCTGGCCGGATCGGTGACGTCGCAATGTCCAGCGACATATGCGCCAAGTTCGGCCGCCAGCGGCTCGACACGCTTCTTGAACGCCTCGCCCTGGTAGGTGAGCGCGATCTCGGCGCCATGGTCGACACACGCCTTGGCGATGCCATAGGCGATCGATCTGTTGTTGGCGACGCCAAGAATAAGGCCGCGCTTGCCGGCCATAAGGCCCTGTCCACCCGCCATGTCAGCGCTCTCCGCAAGATTTTTCAGCTTTGTGGAGTGCCCTATCGCACAGGCACACTGCCCCTTCAAGCGTTCAAACCGGACAGTTCGGGGGACAAAAGCCGCCAATCAGCCTTTTTGGCTGCGCAGCAGCGCTTCGAGCGCGCTATCGCCGCCTTCCGGCAGCATGATCCGCACATGGGCGTAGAGATCGCCATGGCCGCCGGCTTTCTCCGGCAGGCCCCTGCCCTTCAGCCGCAGCACCTTGTCCGAGTTCGACCAGGCGGGAACGTTGACCGCGAGCTTGCCGGTCGGCGTCTCGACCGGCACCTTGGCGCCGAGCACCGCATCCGCCAGCGTCACCGGCAGATCGGCATGCAGGTCGCGGCCCTCGATGCGGTAGCGCGGATGCCGGCGCAGATGGACCTTGACCAGCGCATCGCCCGGCTGGCCCGGCCCTTGCTCGCCCTGCCCCTTCAGCCGGATGGTCTGGCCATCCTCGACATAGGCCGGCAGCTTGACTGCCACCTTGCGGCCGTCGGGGAACATCGCCGTCACCTTTTCGGCGGTTGCCGCCTCCTCGATGGTGACGTCGAGCGTCACGTTCAGGTCGGCAGCGGTCGCCGGCTGGCGGCGGTCGCCCGCGCCGGGGCCGCGCGCGCCCGAAAAGGCGTCGCCGAAAATCTGGCTGAAAATATCGCTGTTGCCATCGAACGGATCACCGCCCGGACGGCCGGAGCGGAATTCGAAGCGCGAGCCGCCGGCCCCTTGCTGCCGGCGAAACCCGCCAAAGGGATCGCCGCCACCAGCGGCACCCTCAAAGCCCTGGAAACGCGGCTTGCCGTCAGCATCGATCTCGCCGCGATCGAACGCGGCCCGATTCTTCTCGTCGCCGACGATCTCGTAAGCCTGGTTGGCCGCGGCAAAACGGTCCTTCGCCTTGGGATCATTCGGATTCTGGTCCGGATGATGCTTCTTGGCGAGTTTCCGGTACGCCGATTTTATGTCCTTGGCCGATGCGTTCTTGGCAACGCCCAGCACCTCATAGGGGTCGCGCATGCTTACTGCCCTGGAAAAGGAGTGAGTCTCTGGTTGCCCCCTATATGCGCTCGCATAGGAAGAAATTCCAGTGGCCGAGCAGCATATCAAAAACGGAAAATCAGAGCGCCTTGAAGTCCTGCATGTGCCAGCCGCCGGCGCTGGCCAGGCAAAGTTCGCCTTCGAACATGGCAACGCCATCAAAGCTCTCGCGCGAGGCCCTGAAACGGCGGCATGTCTGGCCCTTGTCCTTTAATTCCGCCAGTTCGGTGATGGAGCCTCGCGACCCGGTGCCGGCATTCGCCCACGGCACGGCCTGCCCGCCGAGCTGCTCGATATCGGCCGAGGACACCGCATTGCCGATCGTCGTCTGGTCGGAGTCGCGATCCGAACTGACCGGCGCGGAGGGGACGGACGTGCTGCTGGTCAGGATCGAGCGGTCGACTTCTGCTTTTTCCAGGCTGAAGCCACCCGCGCCGCAGGCGGCAAGCGGCAGAGCGATCATCATGATCGCGGCTTTGGCGCTGGCTGAAGCAATTAGGCCGCTTTGCCTGCTGTCAAAAGCTTGCGCGATACGCGACAATCTGCAACCTCCCCCGCCTCGTAACGATTTGAGAAAAACTATGAGTGACACAGAGTTAACAAGCAGTGACTTTACCGAGGCGGCGGAGCCGTTTCGCCTCTTTGCCGCATGGCTGGAGAACGCCACCAAGAGCGAAATGAACGACCCAAACGGCGTGGCGCTGGCGACCGTCGATGCCGACGGCATGCCGGATGTGCGAATGGTTCTGCTCAAGGGGTTCGATGAAGGCGGGTTTGTGTTCTACACGAATTTCGAGAGCGCCAAAGGCCAGGAGATTCTTGGCAACATGAAGGCGGCGATGTGCTTCCATTGGAAGTCGCTGCGGCGTCAGGTGCGCATTCGCGGCCCGGTGGAGATCGTCAGCGACGCCGAAGCCGACGCCTACTACGCGACGCGACCGCGCGGCAGCCGTATCGGCGCCTGGGCCTCGAAACAGTCGCGGCCGCTGGAAAGCCGCTTTGCGCTGGAAAAGGCGGTGGCCGAATACACGGCGCGCTATCCGATCGGCGAAATTCCACGGCCAAAGCATTGGTCGGGCTTCCGCATCGTGCCCACAACCATCGAGTTCTGGCATGACCGGCCGTTCCGGCTACATGACCGGGTGGTCTTTTCGCGTGATGCAAAAGGCGGTTGGGACAACACGAGGCTTTATCCCTAAAGGGAGGTTCAGGCCTTCTTCCTGGTCATGAACGCCGTGAGCGCGGCGCGCGCCTCGTCTGATTTCAGCCGTTCGCGAAAATGTTCGCTTTCCTCGCCTATGCGGGCGAGGAGGTCGTCGCGCGAGCCGCGCATCAGGTCGCGCGCAATCTTCAAGGCCTGCGGTGGCTTGGCCGCGATCTGGCCGGCCGCCGTCAGCACCGAGGCCTCCAGCGCGTCTTCCTCGACCACATCGTAGATCAGGCGGGCGGCCTTCGCGCGTTCGGCCGAAAAGCCCTCGCCGAGGCCGAGCAGCGCGAAAGCTGCCTGCTGTCCCAGGATGCGCGGCGCCAACAGGCTGGAGCCCGCTTCGGGCACCAGGCCGAGATCGACGAAAGGCGTCCTGAACACGGTGCGCGGCGTGGCGAAGGTCAGGTCGCAATGCAGGTTGAGCGTCGTGCCGATGCCGACCGCGATGCCGTCGACGCCGGAGACGATGGGTTTCTCGACCCTGGCCAGCGCCATCAGGAAGTCCCAGACCTCGGTGCCGCCGTCGCCACCGGTGGCAACGACCATGAAATCGGCAAGGTCGTTGCCGGAGGAGAAGGCGCCAGGCACGCCCAGGAAGACATGGACGCGGATCGCCGGGTTGCCATCACCTTCTGCCAGAGCAGCCGACATTTTTGCATACATGGCGCGCGTCAAGGCGTTCTTCTTGTCGGGGCGGTTCATGCGGATGATCTGGATGGCGCCCTGGCGCTCGACGAGGATATGGTCTGTCACGGGTTTTTCCTTGTGAACGTCAGGCAGAGATGAGCGCCTTGCCGGCAGCGGCGAGGCTTTCGGCGCCATCGACAACGCGGTCCTTCAGGGCACTGACCTCACCGAGCAGGTTTTCGGCGAAGAAGCGGCAAAGCGCGATACGGCCCTGATCGGCAAGCGCGCCCTGCGCCAGATAGGCCCCGCCGGCAGCCAGCGAGATCAGCTTGAGATAGGGCGTAGCACCCGCCAGCGCCTCGTCCGACCGGCCATCGGCGGACCGTTTTTGCAGGAAGCGGGTCGCTTCGCTGAGCTCACCGAGGGCCTTGTCGAGAGCATCGGCGGTGCGGCCGAAACCCTCGAGATTCGATGTCCGCACGGCATTGGCGACCGCCGCCAGTTCGTCGATGAAGCCATGCACGTGTTCGCCGCCGCCGAGCGGCAGCTTGCGCGTGACCAGATCGATCGCCTGGATGCCGTTGGTTCCCTCATAGATCGGTGCGATGCGCGCATCACGATAGAATGCCGCCGCGCCGGTCTCCTCGATGAAGCCCATTCCGCCATGCACCTGGAGGCCGAGCGAGGCAACCTCGACGCCGACATCGGTCGAAAAAGCCTTGGCCAGCGGCGTCAGCAGATTGGCGCGGTCGCGCCAATGCGCCGCCTCATCGCCGGCCGATACGCGTGCCAGGTCGATGGCATGGGCGCAGCAGTAGCTGATGGCGCGGGCCGTCTGCGTCAGCGCCTTCATGGTCAGGAGAGTGCGCTGCACATCGGGATGATGGACGATCGGCGCCATGCCGGCGCCGGCGTAGCTTGCCGCCTTGCCTTGCCGGCGCTCATTGGCATAAGCGATCGCCTTCTGCGTGGCGGCTTCCGCGACCGCGACACCCTGCATGCCGACGGAAAGGCGGGCGTTGTTCATCATGGTGAACATGCAGGCCAGGCCCTTGTTCTCCTCGCCGATCAGCCAGCCGATGGCGCCAGGCGCAGCGCCCCCGAAGCCATCGCCATAGATCATGGTGCAGGTCGGCGAGGCGTGGATGCCGAGCTTGTGCTCCAGGCCGGAGCAGAAGACGTCGTTGCGCGTGCCCAGCGATCCATCGTCGCCAACCAGGAATTTCGGCACCAGGAACAGCGATATGCCGCGCGTGCCGGCCGGGGCATCGGGCAGCCGCGCCAAAACCAGATGGATGATGTTGTCGGTAAAGTCGTGCTCGCCATAGGTGATGAAGATCTTCTGGCCGAAGATGCGGTACGTGCCATCACCCACCGGCTCGGCGCGGGCGCGCAAGGCAGCGAGATCCGAGCCGGCCTGCGGCTCGGTCAGGTTCATCGTGCCCATCCATTCGCCGGAGACGAGCTTTTCGAGATATTTCGACTTGAGTGCCTCAGAGGCGTGCTTGTCGAGCGCCTCGACCGCGCCCATGGTCAGCGTCGGGCCGATGCCGAAGGCCATGGCGGCGGAGTTCCACATTTCGAGCGCTGCGACGCCAAGCATGGTCGGCAACGCCTGGCCGCCATACTCCTCGGGTCCGGACAGCGCATTCCAGCCGCCGTCGATCCAGCGGCGATAGAGTTCCTTCCAGCCGCGCGGCGTGGTGACGGTTGCGTCCTTCAGCACCGCACCTTGCTCATCGCCGATCTTGTAGAGCGGCGCGACTTCGTCGGTGGCGAAGCGGCCGGCCTCGCCAAGAACGGCATCGACCAGATCCTCGCCGAGATCGCCGAACATGCCGGCATCAAGGGCGGACTTGAGACCAGCCACGTGCTTGAGCGTGAAAGCGATATCCTCGACCGGTGCCCGATACATGACCGCTCCCTCCTCCTGATATAGGCCCACCGATCCTAGGACCCGCACTGCCGCAAAACCATCTGCCTTTCAGCGGCGGCCTCCCATCTTCTTTTTACGTAAACGTCAAACTTTGTCACGTGGATTTTGCAATCGCGCCGACACGTATTAGATTCTATCGACGCCAGATCAAGTCGACCGGCGACAGACCGAACCAACAGGCCGGAACCACCCATGCTTGCCAGACCTGATGCCTATCGCTGCATCGAATGCGGCCTGCCCTATCGCGCGGCAGGGTTCTCGTACCATCAGGGCAGACTGGAAAACGGCGCCGCCTACTGGTCGGATCGCGGCATATTATGCTCGCCGCAATGCTCCCTCGCACACCACCGCAAACGCGCCGCCGAGGGCACGCTGCCGCAAGAGCCGGCGCCAGACCCGTTTGAATTTCAGCCACTCATCAGACGATAGCTTTGCCGGCGCCAGCCCTGCGGAAGCATTTCCTTAACCATGACGGTCCAGGATTTGTCTTGGTTAACGGGGATTCCCTGTTTGAAAACGCCGGCGCATCTTCTACGCCGCTCAGCGATCGCTCTCACGGCGATGATGGCGCTGATATCAGCGGCAAAAGCCTCGGATTTTTCCGAGCCGTGGAAGAACGCTGACCGCGCCCTGGTCGTCGACGCCTACGAGTACAATTCCATTGACTGGGCCCAACTCGCCACCGACAAGCGGATCGTGGGCTTCATCAACAAGGCATCCGACGGCATGCCGCCACCCTATTTCTGTTTCGGCGACGACACCGAGGTGAAGCTCTGCAAGGCGCTGTGGAAACGCCACGCGGTGACGCGCGAACTGTTCCAGACACGCAAGGTGGTTGCCAAGGCGCTCGGCCTGAAATGGGGCGCCTATCACCTCGCCCGCCCCGGCAATCCGGTCGAACAGGCCAATAATTTCCTCGATTTCGCCGAACCCGCGCCGGACGATCTGCTGGCTCTCGACATTGAAGGCAATGATCCTTCGCAGTGGATGTCGCTCGAAGATGCCGAGGAGTTCGTGCGCCAGGTGCATCGGCGCATCGGCCGCTTCCCTGTGCTCTACTCCAATGGCAAGACGGCCCAATACATTGCCGACAACAGCTACAGATACCGGCTCTTGTCGCGGTTGCCGCTCTGGTATGCCCGGTACAAGCCCGACATCGACATGCATTTTCCGATGGGCAACTGGCAGGGCTACGCGCTGTGGCAGTTCTCGGCGCAAGCCAATTGCGGCCGGCTCCGCTGCCCTTACAGGGTCGCCGGCACGCCCAAGGACATCGACGTCAATGTCGCGCCGACGGACGCCGCCACGCTGCGCGCGCAATGGCCTTTCGGTGGTCTCATCGACGTGCCGCCTGACTATCTCGCCTCGATACCGTTGCCGGTGTCACGCGAAGCCGGCCTCGCCGGCAATGTCACGATCACCTACGCGTCGGTGGCGGCGCCGCCGACCTTCGAGGATATGGTCGCGGCGCTGGGCACGCGCTGGACGAAATTCCGCGACGGATTCCGCATGCCTGTCGTGAAGACCGTGCCGCAGCGGCCGACTTTCGGCATTGTCCAATATGTCGCCTGGAAGCGGACCGAACAGCGTTCGCCGTTGCAACTCGACGCCGCCTTTGCCGCCGCCGATCCGCTCAGCACCGCTTCGACCGAGATCGATCGCGGTTTGCGATAAGCTACCGTCGCAGAACTTCAGCCTGCCTGCTCGCGTGCCACGGCCTGCCAGCCAATGTCGCGGCGACAGAATCCGTGCGGCCAATCGATCCGGTCGAGCGCGGCATAGGCGCGTTTCTGCGCCTCGCCGACCGTAGCGCCTGATGCCGTGACGTTGAGGACGCGGCCGCCATTGGCAACCAGCGCGCCGCCGTTTATGGCCGTGCCGGCATGGAATATCTGGACGCCGTCGGCCGCCGCGTCTTCGACGCCGCGGATGACCGATCCCTTTTCCGGCGTGCCTGGATAGCCCCTGGCCGCCATCACCACTGTCAGTGCGGCCTCGTCGCGCCAGCGCACCGAAGTGTGTGCAAGCTGGCCGTCGGTTGCCGCATTGAGCAGGACCAGCAGATCGTCCTTCAGCCGCATCATCAGCACCTGGCATTCCGGGTCGCCGAAACGGGTATTGTATTCGATCAGCTTCGGTCCCTTGTCAGTGATCATCAGCCCGGCGAAGAGAATGCCGGCGAAGGGCGCCCCGAGCTGGGCCATGCCACGCATGGTTGGCTCGATGATCTCGCGCATGGTGCGTTCGATCATCTGCGGCGTCATCACCGGGGCCGGTGAATAGGCGCCCATGCCGCCGGTGTTGGGGCCGACATCGCCGTCGCCGACGCGCTTATGGTCCTGCGCTGTGCCGAAGGGCAGCGCTGTGGTGCCGTCGCAGAGGCAGAAGAAACTTGCCTCCTCGCCGGTCATGAATTCCTCGACCACCACTTCCGCGCCTGCGGCGCCGAAGGACCCGTCGAAACAGGCATCGAGCGCCGCCAGTGCTTCGTCCAGCGTCATGGCGACGGTAACGCCCTTGCCTGCCGCCAGGCCATCTGCCTTGATGACGATCGGTGCGCCGGTCTTTTCGACATAGGCCTTGGCGGACGCCAGATCGCCAAAACGGCCATAGGCGGCTGTGGGGATGTCGTATCTGGCGCAGAGATCCTTGGTGAACCCTTTCGAGCCCTCCAGCCGAGCGGCGGCCCTGGAGGGTCCGAAGACGCGAATGCCTTGCGCACGCAGATCGTCGGCGATGCCGGCGACCAACGGCCCTTCCGGGCCAACCACGACGAGGTCGATCTTCTTGTCCTTGCAGAAGGCGGCAACGGCTTCGTGATCGGTAATGTCCAGCTTCACCAACTCGGCCTCGCCGCCGATGCCCGGATTGCCGGGAGCCGCATAGAGCTTTGTCAACAACGGCGACGCGGCGATCTTCCAGGCGAGCGCATGTTCGCGGCCGCCGGAGCCGAGAAGAAGAACGTTCATGGCCACCTCGTGATGCCTATTAACCTGCAGAGCACCCGCTATTGCTCTCTGCACGATGGGTCAAGGCATCAGGGTGCTTTGATCGGAATTGCGCACGGGAACGTTACCCTGCCGAAGATCGGCGGCGCACACCGCCGCCGATCTTCTGGCAAGTCCCTTCAGCCTTGGAAGACGATCGGAAACCAGTCCTCGCGCAGCCTCTGACCCGGCTGCATGCCATGGCCATGATAGGGCGGCGAGGTGCGTCCCGGCCGCTCGACATAACGCGCATCGTCGCCGACCCAACGCAGCGACAGCGCCCGGCGCCGCGCCGAGGTCATGTTGCCACGCGCGCCATGCGCGGTCCTGAAGTCGAACAGGATGGCGTCGCCCGGTTCCATTTCCCATTCGAGCACCTTCATCGACGGGTCCTTGTCCGGGTCCGGCACCGGCAGATAGTCGCCGTCACCGGCATAGAAATTGCTGTCGTCGAGCCAGCGCACCGGCAGGATCATCTTGTCCCATTTGTGCGAGCCGGCGATCAGGCGCAGCGTCGCCTCCTTCACCGGATCGATGGGGATCCAGAAGCTCACCGTCTGCTGGCCATCAACGAAGTAGTACGGGATGTCCTGGTGCCAGGGCGTCGGCTTCTGCGTGCCGGGTTCCTTGACCAGGACGTGATCGTGGAAGAACTGCGCGGTGCGCGACTGCATGACCGCCGCTGCCAGTTCGGCAGCGGGCGAATCCCGCACCACGCTGACGAATTCGGGAATGCGCTCCCAGTTGCAATAATCATCGAAGAAACTGCCGCGGCCATTGGCGATATCAGATGCGGTGGCGCTGCGGTTCTGCATGTTGCGCTCGATGCCGGCGGCAATCGTGTCGACCCAACCCTTGAAAGCACCGCGGATGCAAACCGCACCGTCGCGCTGGTAATCGGCGATCGTCTTTGCGTCGATGACCTGGGCGTCGATTGTCTGGGTCTCAGTCTGGGAAGCCATCGCGTTCTCCTCTTGGAATGACCGACTATCGCAACCCGCTTTCATTCAGTAAAATAATAACTTCTCATTTGATATATAGGATTACTCTATGAATGTGACTCTCACGCAGCTGCGTTATCTGGTTGCCGTTGCGCGTCATGGCAGCGTCACCGGCGCCGCGAAAATGCTGAACGTTTCGCAGCCTTCGATTTCGGTGGCCATCGACGCCGTCGAAAAGAATTTCGGCCAGAAGCTGTTCGTCCGCCAGCGGGGCAGCGGCGTGTCGCCGACCTCGTTCGGCCGGGCTGTCGTGGCAAAGGCGAGACAGGTTCTCACCGAAACGGACGAACTCGTTGGCCTGGGTTCAAGCAAATCGGCTGTCGGCGGTGAACTGGTGCTGGGATGTTTCGAGGACCTGGCGCCTTTCTTTGCGCCGGCCCTGATCCGCGCCTTCTCCGAACGCTATCCGGCCGTGAAAATTGTCGTTCGCGACGAGACGTTCCAAACGCTCGGGCGGCGGCTCGGCGACGCCGCCATCGATCTCGGCCTCACCTACGACCTCAGCCTGCCGACACATTTTGCCCGCATCCTGCTGCGCGAACTTCGGCCGCATGCGCTGTTGCCGGCAGGCCATGCCCTTGCGGATCGTTCCGAGGTCAGCCTTGCGGATCTGGCCGCCTATCCGCTGATCACGACAGACCAGCCGCACAGCTGGCAGCACATGCTCGACCTGTTCCGCAGCCGCGGTCTCTCCCCGGTGGCGGACACAACGACGAGTTCGTTCGAACTCCAGCGCAGCATGGTCGCCAATGGCTTCGGCGTCGCCGTCAGCTACACCCGCCCGCATGGCGACCGCAGCTATGACGGCCTGCCGCTGATCTGCAAGCCGCTGTCCGATCCGCTGCCCATGCAGCGGATCCTGCTCACCTATGACACGCACCAGCGCGTCTCCAATGCGGCGCTGGCGTTCATCGAGGTCGCGAAGGATTGGTTCGCCTCTCATGACATCTTCGCGTCCGCAAGCGAGACTGCTTGACGGCCTTCCAGTCTGCTGCCAATCCAGCAGCATGGAACCGATCCAGTCGAAAGCGGCCCAGGGCCGTGTCGCCGATGCACCGAACGGCCATTGGGTCTATCGCGTGCTGCCGCGCTCGATATGGCCCTATGCGCAGCTTGCCCGGTGGGACAGGCCGATCGGCTGGCAATTGCTTTTGTGGCCGTGCTGGTGGTCGGCGGCACTTGCGGCGAGCGCCTATCCGCGTCCCGGCGATCCGCTGCTCTCGCTGCTGCCGGCGCCATTGTATCTCGTGCTGTTCCTGATCGGCGCCATCGCCATGCGCGGCGCCGGCTGCACCTACAACGACCTCGTCGACGAGGACATCGACAACAAGGTCGAGCGGACCCGGTCGCGGCCGCTGCCGTCGGGCAAAACCACGCGCCGGCGGGCATGGGTGTTTCTTGTCCTGCAGGCGCTGATCGGCCTGGTGGTGCTCATACAGTTCAACAGTTTCGCTATTCTGCTCGGCATCTGCTCGCTGGCCATCGTCGCCGTCTATCCGTTCATGAAGCGGATAACCAACTGGCCGCAACTGGTTCTCGGCCTTGCTTTTTCCTGGGGTGCACTGATGGGATGGGCGGTCGAGTTCGGCGATCTCGATGGGCCCGCCATCATGCTCTATATCGGCTCTATCCTGTGGGTGATCGGCTACGACACGATCTATGCGCATCAGGACAAGGAAGATGACGCCATTGTCGGCGTACGCTCGACGGCACGGCTGTTCGGCGACAACACCAAGTCATGGCTTGTCGGGCTCTATGGCGGCACGCTGGTTTGCTTCGCCATCGCCTTCGCGTCGGCTCAGGCTCCGGTGGTGGCGCTGGCCGGGCTGATCGCCGCCGGCGCCCATATGGCGCGGCAGATCGCCGTGCTGGATATCGACAATCCGGACCAGTGCCTGCGGCTGTTCCGTTCGAACAACCAGGTCGGCTGGCTGATCTTCCTTGGCCTGATCGGCGGCGCAGTGTGGGTGGCATTGAAGCCGCTGGTTTAGCGGCTTCGCTTTAGAGTACCCCAGGTGGACTGCTCGCCCGGCCCTTCGCAGGCTCAGGGCGTTCGAAGCTCGAAAAGCCAAGCAATTGGCTTTTCGTCCGCTATTCGCGGACCGCTTCTCACTCCCGCGAAATGATCTCCTGGCCGTCGATGACCAGCCTGAGACCGAGATCGCCGGCCCTGCGGCGGGCGAGGAAGYGCGGGCGGCGCATGTGCGAAACGCGGCCTTTGCGGCGATCCTGCGGCGGCAGCGTCTTGATGGCGGCGCCGAGCGATTCTTCCAGGGTACGGGCAACGCCGTCCGATTCGATCAAGAGCATCGGCAGACGGTAGGCGTCGGCCCAGGCGCGCCAGTCGGCGGCGACATCTTCGAGATCATCGGCCACCAGCAGCGGCACCGACAGCATCGGATCGTTGTGCAGGAGTTCCAGCGTCACCGTAACATTGCCGTCCGGATCCTCCATTGCACGGGCGGCGACGCCGCGAAACGCATTGGCTGGCAGCGCGATGATCGCCGGCAAACCGCTCATCTCGAGCATGCGGCGGATCACTGCGCCCCGCTTGTCGATGGTAAAGGTCACGTCGCCGTAGTCGTCGCGTGTGGCGTAGCTGACCACTTGCGGCAGGCGGAATGGGTCGAGACGCATATTGCGTCCGGCCCAGACTGGCTTCAGTCCGGTGTTCATAGAGTGCCTTCCTGTCTGTCTCCTGAGAGCCGGTGTCCGGTTCTCTCCGGGCCGGTTTTTCCAGCCTCGTTTGTGAGCAGACAGTAGCGCGGGCACCTTACCGCCCCGCTTAAGAAAGTCGGTTAAATTTTGCTGATCTGCGGGATGGTTATCGGAATGCCACCAGCCACAAGATGCCGAAAGGATCAGATAACCTTACCGGGATTCATGATGCCGGCTGGGTCGAAGGCAGCCTTCACCCGGCGCATCAGCTCGATCGCCATCGGTGGCGCTGTGGCGATCAGTTCGTCCCGCTTCAACTGGCCGATACCATGCTCGGCCGAGATCGAGCCGTGCAGGCTGCGCACCACGTCATGCACGGCCTTGTTCATTTGATGATAGAGAGCGAGAAACGCCTCGTCGTCGCCGTCGACGGGCCGCGAGATGTTATAGTGCAGATTGCCGTCACCCATATGGCCGAAGCAGACCACGCGGGCGCCCGCACTCACCGACGCCACCGCGCCGGCGGCCTCCTCGATGAAGCGCGGGATCGAAGCGATCGGCACCGAAATGTCGTGCTTGATCGAAGCGCCCTCCGGCTTCTGCGCCTCGGGCAGCAGCTCGCGGAAGTTCCAGAAGGCATCGCCCTGCCCAAGACTTGCGGCAATGACTGCGTCGCCGACGAACTCCTGTTCGAGACCAGTCGAGAGCACCTCCTCGATCAATGCCCGCGAATCCTCCGATGAGCGGCCGGACGAAATCTGCATCAGCACATACCACGGCCAATCTTCGATCAACGGCCGGACCACGCCCTGGGTATGCGCCAGGGTGAAGTCGTACGGGCGCCTGCCGATCAGCTCGAAGGCGGTGAGCGCTGCCCCGGCGCGGTCCATCGCCAGGCTGAACAGGGAGAGCGCTGCTTGCGGCGATGACAGGCCGACGAAAGCCACCTCGCGCCCCTTCGGTTTCGGGAACAGCTTGAGCACGGCGGCTGTGATGACGCCTAGGGTGCCCTCGGCGCCGACGAACAGGTTCTTCAGGTCGTAGCCGGTATTGTCCTTCTTCAGCTTGCGCAAATCATCGAACACCTCGCCTGTCGGCAGCACCACTTCAACCCCAAGGCAGAGTTCGCGCGCATTGCCATAGGCAAGCACGCCGGTGCCGCCGGCATTGGACGACAGGTTGCCGCCGATCTGGCAGGAGCCTTGCGCGGCTAGCGACAGTGGAAACAGCCGGTCAACGCCATCAGCCGCTTCCTGCAGCGTCTGCAGGATGACACCGGCTTCGACCGTCACCGTGTTGGACAGGACATCGATCTCGCGGATGCGGTTCAGCCGCGACAGCGACAGCACGATCTCGCGGCCGGATCTGTCCGGCACCTGGGCGCCGACCAGTCCGGTGTTGCCGCTTTGCGGGACGACTGGCGTTCCCGTCTCGGTCGCCAGCCGCATGATCTGGCTGACTTCCTCAACGCTGCCCGGCCGCAGCACCAGTGAAGCCGCACCATGCCAAAGCCCGCGCCGCTCGGTGAGGTAAGGCGCGATGTCCTGCTCGTCGCGCAACGCGTATTTGTCACCGACGATCGCCGCGAAGCGATCGATGAGAGCGGGATCGAGTTTCTCTGATATTTCGGTCATGGGGAAAACTACGTTGCTGCCAAGATGTTGTCACGAGGGGCGGCGGCGCGCGAGAGCCGATCGTTGATCGCCTCGCCAAGCCCGTCGAAGGGGACCGGCTCGACGGCGATAATCCGTGCGCCGCTGCTGTCGAGTACCTGCATATAGGCAAAAAGATTGCTCGCCGCTTCGCGCAGGTCGCCTGTCTCGGACAGGTTGACGAACGCGGCGGCGTGTCGCCAGCCTTCGGCTCGCCGGCTGCCGAAGCCGAGCAGGGCTTCGCCCTCACCGACTGTTCCGGCGTTGAGCCGCATCGCGGCGTCAGGCGCATAGTGCGAGGCAAGCATGCCCGGCGCCTCGACGCCGGCGGCGCCGCCGCGCAAGAGCTCCATGCCGATGGCCGCCTCGATGTCTTCGGCGGCAATGCCGCCGGGCCGGAGCAGCCGCAATCTTTCCCCTTCGGCCTTGACGATGGTCGATTCCAGCCCGACCGGCGTCGCTCCGCCATCGACCACCAGCTTTATGCGTGCGCCGAGATCCGCCGCCACCGCTTGCGCCGTGGTAGCGCTGATCTTGCCGGATGAATTGGCGCTGGGCGCGGCAAGCGGGCGGCCGAGGCGGGCGATGAGGTCGCCGCCAAAGCCTCTTGGCATGCGCAGGGCAATCGTATCGAGCCCGGCCGTGACCAGCGGGTGGATGCCATTGCCGGGCCGCTGCGGCAGCACCAGCGTCAGCGGACCTGGCCAGAGCGCAAGCGCCAGTTTCTTCGACAGCGGATCAAACAGCGCAATGCGCTCGGCCATCGCCAAGTCGGCGACATGGGCGATCAGCGGGTTGAAGCGGGGCCGCCCCTTGGCTTCAAAAATGCGCGCCACGCCGACGCCGTTGGTGGCGTCGCCGGCAAGCCCGTAGACGGTTTCGGTCGGGATGGCGACGACATCGCCGTCCCGGAGCAGCGCCAGCGCCCGCTCCAGCGCCTCGCTGACGGCAAGTATTTCAGCCACTCTCATCACCTCGCAGATGCCGGCTGCGTAGTACGATGGCGGCTGTTGGGCAAGTCGGCTGTTGCGACAAGTCGCTGTCGGGCAATCTGGGCATTGGCGATTTATCAATCGCTAAAATGCTACGTTCACGCGAAAGCCGGCATCAATTCCGGCCCGCTACCGTGCGGCTTCTGGGCAAAGGGGAGCGATCATGGTGTCTGTGCATATGCTGCTGGGTATTGTCTTTGTGGTGACGGCTGGCGGGGCACAGGCTTCGTCGCTGGTTTTCCCCGGCGTGCCCTCCTCGACGCCATCCATCATCAAGCTCGATGCCGCCAAACCGCTGAAGACCGCCGAAACCGCCAAGGCCAGCAATGTGCAATCGGTGGTGGGGCTCGGCGAAGCGCAGCCCGACGTCACCTATGAAAAGGTGTCGGCGATCACGGACAAGCCCGAGGCCAAGCACGGCTTTGAGCAGAACCCGATGGTCATTCGCGGCGGCGTCGTCGGTCCCGCCTTCTCGGCGCCGGCCCCAAGCGCGGCCTCGGCGAAAGCTGCAGCACCAGAGACGGGCACCGCGCCGGCGACGGGCACCGCGCCAGCGACAGGTACTGCGCCGGTAACAGGTACTGCGCCGGCAACGGCTACAGCCTCCGCCGCCCCTGCGGGGGACGCCGGCACAAACTCGGCCTCGCCACCGAGAGCACCTGCACGAGCAACAACCCAGCCCGTTCGTGGGGTCAGCAAAGCCAATTAGAGGCTGGACTGCGACTTGACGGCGGTCTGGCGCCCAGCGCACCATTGGCAGGCAAACCCGTCCCGGTTCTTCGCCGCCGGGTGCCACTGTCCGAATTTCGTCAAGCGGCCATGGTAGACGGGTTTTTGTCATTTGGGGTAAGGGGGGCTGATCATGAGAAAATTCAAAACTGTTACTGCGGCCGGGCTTCTGCTGGCGTCGTTGCTTGGCGCCGGCGCAGCCCAAGCCGATGACATGCTGGGATCCTATGTCGCGCGCATTTCCGATCGAGATCATCAGGCGAGTGACGGCTATGCACTGGAGACTGCGGCGCAGATGGTACGGCAGGACCGCGCCAACTGGCACAAATTCCACCGTCGCGACCGCGATGACGAGGGTGATGGCTGGTTCAGGACCAACGACCAGCGCGCCGATTTGCAGCGCATGCTGGAGCGCACCGGCGCGATGAGCTCCTCGACCAAGCGCGCCATCGTCAATGGCGAGCCGCTGATCCAGGTCGACGTCTACGAAAACAGCGTGCGCGTCAGCATTCTGGAAGACTGACCAGTCAGCTTCCGGGAAGACTGACCAGCCGGCATTCGGGAAAACTGACCTAGCCGGCATCTGACAGAAAAGGGCGGCGCGTCAGCGCCGCCCTTTCATCGATCGATAGATCGGCAGCCTAAAATCAGGCGGCTTCTTCCTTGTCGTCGTCTTCTTCGGACTCGTCGTCTTCGGATTCTTCTTCTTCGGATTTCTCGTCGTCGCCTTCAGCCTTCACGCTGTCATCGGCGTCGTCTTCGTCCTCATCGTCTTCTTCATCTTCGTCGTCATCCGAGAGCGTGGCGGCTTCGTCTTCGTCAGACTCGTCGCCTTCTTCATCGTCGCCTTCTTCATCTTCATGATCGGCCGCTTCGACCGTGGCGGCGGCAGCTTGATCGAGGACGGTTTCGGAAGCGGATTCAAGCGCCTCGGCGGGAGCCGGGGTTTCTTCTGTCACTTCGATTTCGTGATCGGAATTCATGGAAGCCTCCGTGGGTTGGGGAACATGTCCCTTTTGCCACGGAGAGGTCATCGTCATATGACTGTAAGCCGGCTCGAAGGACCCATCTTCAGAATTCTTCAGGCCTCAACCCGCGATTTTCGAGAAGTCCGCGACCTGACCGGTGGCCGCCCGGATGCGGGCGAGCAGCGCCAGGCGGTTGGCGCGCACGGCCTCGTCCTCATCATTCACGAGAACATGCTCAAAGAATGAATCAACGGGTTCGCGCAACACGCTAAGCGCCAGCAGCGCGCCGGAAAAGTCTTCGTTTTGAATCGCTTCGCCGGCTTGCTTCTCAGCCTGATTCACCGCCGCAAACAGCGATTTCTCGGCATCCTCGCGAAACAGCGCCGGCTCAACAGTCTTGGCGACCGCCGTTTTCTTCTTCTCCTCGGCAGCCAGGATGTTGGCCGCGCGCTTGGTGCCGGCGAGCAGATTCCTGCCGTCCTCGGTGTCGAGGAAAGAACCAAGCGCCTCGACACGGCGCACGATCTGCAGCAGGTCGTCGGACTGCGGTGTGATGACGGCATCGATCAGATCATGCCGCGCACCCTGGTCGCGGAGGTAGACCTTCAGGCGGTCGTGGAAGAATCCGAGGAGGTCGGAAACCCTCCCGACGATGGGTGCCAGCGCCAGTCGAATATCATTTTCGATCAATATTCTAACCACCCCAAGCGCTGCCCGACGCAACGCATAGGGGTCCTTCGACCCCGTCGGCTTTTCGTCGATAGCCCAGAAGCCGACCAGCGTGTCGAGCTTGTCGGCAAGCGCGACAGCGACCGATACCGGATCGGCCGGCACTCGGTCGGAAGGGCCCTGCGGCTTGTAGTGTTCTTCCGCCGCCGCGGCGACCGAAGCATGCTCGCCCTGCAGCAGCGCGTATTTGCGGCCCATGGCGCCTTGCAGTTCGGGAAATTCGCCGACGACTTCGGTGGTGAGATCGGCCTTCGCCAGGACAGCGGCGCGGCGCGCCAGCACAGGATCGGCGCCGACGATCGGCGCCAATTCCTCGGCAAGCCGGGCAATCCGCTCCACCCGCTCACCTTGCGTGCCGAGCTTTGCGTGGAAGGTAACGCCGAGATGGTCGAGGCGCGCCATGCGCTGGTCGAGCGGCTTCTTGAGATCGAGCCCGAATTTTTCCGCCGATGCCGCGAGCTGATGGAGGTCCGGCAAATCGCCCTGGTCGGTCGTCCAGAAATAGAGCGCATCGGACAGCCGGGCGCGCACCACCTTGCCGTTACCGTGGGCGATCTCCTTGCCGCCATCCTTGGCCTCGATGTTGGCGGTGAGGATGAAGCGATTGGAAAGACCCTCGGCAGCACCCTGCGGCCGCGTGACAAAGCATTTCTGGTTGGCGCGGATGGTCAACCGGATCACTTCGGCCGGAATGGCCAGGAAAGCCTCCTCGAACTCGCCCATCAGCACGACCGGCCATTCGACCAGCCCTGAGACTTCCTCCAGCAGCCCTTCGTCCTCGACCAGATCGAGCCCGTTGGCGAAGGCGAGATTGCGCGCGTCGGCAAGGATGATCTCCTTGCGTCGGTCGGCGTCGAGCACGACCTTGGCCGCCTCCAGCTTTGAGACATAGTCGTCGAAGCGACGCACCGTAATGGCGCCAGGCGCATGGAAGCGGTGGCCATAGGTGATGTTGCCCGAACGGATGCCGTCGATCGCGAAATCGACCACCACCGGTTCCTCGGTCTCCGGGCCAAAGGTGCACAGGATCGATTGTAGCGGGCGCACCCAGCGCAGCGAACCGGGCTTGGCCGAGGCCGGCCCCCAACGCATCGATTTCGGCCACGGGAAGCCGCGGATGATGCCCGGCACCAGCTCGGCGATGATCTCTTCCGATGCCCTGCCGGGCTTCGAGATGTGGGCGACGTAGAAATCGCCCTTCTTCGGGTCGGAATGGACATGCGCCTCGGCGATCGACGAAAGCCCGGCCTTGCGCAGGAAACCCTGGACTGCCTGTTCGGGCGCCGTCGTCGACGGTCCCTTGATCTCCTCGCTTATATCCTTCGAGCGCGCGGTCAGGCCCCTGATATCGACCGCCAGACGCCGCGGCGTCCAGTATTCGCGCGCCGCCTCATAGGTCAGCCCGGCCTCGACCAGACCGTCGGTCAGCATCTTCCTGAGATCACCCGCCGCCTTGCGCTGCATGCGCGCGGGGATTTCCTCTGAGCGAAGTTCTAGAAGCAGGTCAGGCATGGATGAGGCTCACGCGGCAAGATGGTCCGCGCGGGGCATAGCAACTCGGCTGGCCGCTGTCACCCTTTCCGGAAATTTTGGCCGCCCTGTCGGGACGAGGCGACCACGCCCGTCCTTGGATCAAAGATTTCCATGAACCGAACGCAGCGCTGAAGCGACCCACGCTCAGGTAGGGAACTATTGGCTGAACGACCATGAAAACGGCATCCAGACTTCTGCAGATTGTAGCACTCACCGCCTGCTTCACCGCGCAGGCTCACGGTGCCTTCTCGATGCCGGGCGTTCGGCAGGCATTGCGCACGATCGACGGTGCCAGCGGTCAGGGCGTGCCTGGCGCGGTGGTTTACACTGTATCGCTGGCGGCCAGGCCAGGCATGTCCTGAGATAGCATCGGCGCTGCTGCCCAGGCCAACTGCCGGCGATGAACCTGCCTCACGATCTCCAGAAAGAGGACACATAACACGATGCTGGCGACATCGGCGGCCGCGGTCGCAATTGATGCATTCTTCAGTTCCGGAATCTCCTGCGCCTTCATGGTGAGTTTGAAAGACAGCCGGCCCAACACATTGGCGGCCAGCCAGGCAACCCACCAGCCTGGTAACGATCCCGACGTTTCACTTGATTTCCAGTTCGGCGAGCCGCTGCTCGCTCGCCATACCTCAGCCATCGCCTGATACGGTTTCCACAGATTGGCGATAGGGATGAAGTACCAGCCGATCGCCCAGCCTGGTGTGAACTCCATATCCTTGGCGCCCAGCAACCTGGCGTTCTTGTTGGCCAACCTGATCCAGGCGAGAATCATGACTGCCTGCGCCAACCACAGGATGAGCTGAACGACCCCGATCGCTCCCTGCCTGAGATCGTTTCGGTCGGCGGCCGCCACGAGATCGTAATTGTAGCTGCCGCTCTCCACGTCGCTGAGCAAACAAAGCTCGGACAGGCCGGACAGGACGGCGATTGCGTCGATCAGAATGCCAAGCCAGAGCAGCCTGACGACCCAGGTCGTGCTGGTCGAAAAATTTCGGAAAATGCCCACGTCAACCACCCCTCGCCGACAAGCGGGTGCAACCTAAGCGGGAATTAACAGACACTCAAGCGGAAAAGTTGGAGAGTGGCAGTCAGGCCGCCAGTCCACCGGCCTGCGTCTTCAAAAACGCCTCGCCGCAGGCCTTCGCCAGATTGCGCACCCGCAAGATGTAGCTCTGCCGTTCCGTGACCGAAATCACGCCACGCGCGTCGAGCAGGTTGAAGACATGGCTGGCCTTGATGCACTGGTCGTAGGCCGGGAAAACCATGCGGTGCATCGGCAGATTGTCGTTCGACGCCGGTGCACCGGCATCGAGCAGCGCCTTGCATTCGGCCTCGGCGTCCTCGAAATGGCGCAGCAGCATCGCCGTGTTGGCGTATTCGAAATTGTGGCGCGAATATTCCTGCTCGGCCTGCAGGAAGACATCGCCGTAGGTGACCTTGTCGGCCCCTTCGCGGCCGTTGAAGTTGAGGTCGTAGACATTGTCGACGCCCTGCACATACATGGCCAAGCGCTCCAGCCCGTAGGTCAGTTCGCCCGCCACTGGGGCGCACTCAATGCCGCAGACTTGCTGGAAATAGGTGAACTGCGACACTTCCATGCCGTCGCACCAGCACTCCCAACCCAGCCCCCAGGCGCCCAGCGTCGGGCTTTCCCAGTCGTCCTCGACGAAGCGGATGTCATGCAGCAGCGGATCGACGCCGATCGCCGCCAGCGAGCCGAGATAAAGCTCCTGCAGGTTCGGCGGATTCGGCTTCAGGATCACCTGGTACTGGTAATAATGCTGCAGCCGGTTCGGGTTCTCGCCATAGCGGCCATCCTTGGGGCGGCGCGACGGCTGGACATAGGCGGCGTTCCAGCGTTTTGGCCCGAGCGCGCGCAGCGTCGTCGCCGGATGAAAGGTGCCGGCGCCGACCTCCATGTCGTAGGGCTGCAGGATGACGCAACCATAGTTCGCCCAATAATTGTGCAAGGTCAGGATCAGCCCCTGGAACGAGCGGCTGGGATGCATATGGGCGGGGATTTCAATCGTCGGGATTTCAATCGTCACGGGGGCCTCGGCAGCAAAGGCTAGCTTGCCGGCACGTCCTAGAGACCCGGCAGCGTAGCGTCAAGCAAGGCGCGCCGGTGCGGACCCGGCGAGCCCGCCGATGATGTTGAAAGCTTTGCTGACGACTGGCCCATTGCCGGCGATGGGCGCCTGCGGTCTGCTCGTGCCGCAAGGTGTCAGGACAACAGGTTCAAATCATGCCCAGTTCCACCATCATCCGTCCCATCGCCCGGCAGGATTTCGACCAATGGATGCCGCTGTGGGACGGTTACAATGCCTTTTACGGCCGCTCGGGCGAGACGGCGCTGGCAAGCGGGATCACCGCGATGACATGGTCGCGCTTCTTCGATGCCTATGAGCCGATGCATGCGCTGGTTGCCGAGAGCGAGGGACAGCTTTTCGGCCTCGTGCATTACCTCTTTCACCGCAGCACCACGGCGATCTCGCCCAATTGCTACCTGCAGGACCTTTTCACCACAGAGGCCTCGCGCGGCAAAGGCATCGGCCGGGCCCTGATAGAGGGCGTCTACGAGCGTGCCCAGGCCGCCGGTTCGGGGCGGGTGTACTGGCTGACGCGTGAGACCAATCACACGGCGATGAAGCTCTATGACAAGGTCGGCGAGCGCTCCGGGTTCATCGTCTACCGGAAGATGTTCTGAGGCAGTTTCCGGGGCACTGGCGCGTGTTGAGTTTTAGGACGGATGGACGTCCAAACGAAAACGGGGCTCCGAAAAGAGCCCCGTTTGCATTTCAAGAAACCGATTTCACCCCTTCGGGGCTGGCACCGGCTCGGGCTTGACCTTCGGGGTTTCCTGCGCGGTGTTGGACTCGATGGGCGGCAGGCCCTTCATCAGCTTCTGCTGCAATGTGGCCAGCACATCGGGGTCCGGCTTCAGGTCGCGCGCCTGGTTCCACTGGAAGGTGGCTTCCAGCTTGCGGCCGACGCGCCAGTAGGCGTCGCCGAGGTGATCGTTGAGAACCGGATCTTCCGGCTTCAGCGACACCGCGCGTTCCATCTCGCGCACCGCGTCATCGAACCGGCCGAGGCGGAAATAGGCCCAGCCCAGGGAATCGACGATGTAGCCGTCGCTCGGCCTAAGATCGACGGCCTTCTGGATCATCGCCAGGCCTTCTTTGAGGTTCGTATTCATGTCGACCCAGGAATAGCCGAGATAGTTCAGCACCTGCGGCTGGTCGGGGAACAGTTCCAGCGCCTTGCGGAAGCTCGGTTCGGCCTTGGGCCATTCCTTCAGCCGCTCATAGGCGATGCCGCGTTGGTAGAAGATATTCCAGTTGGCGGCAGTCGGCGTCTTCAGCACCGTGACTGCCTTGTCGTAGAGATTGGCCGCCGAGCGGAAATCATCCTTCGACGAATAGACGCCGCCGAGCGCCAGATAGGCGCGCATGTCGTCGGGATGCGCGTCGACGAAAGACTTCAGATGGGTGATCGCCTCGTCCTGGCGATTGAGATCGGCAAGGTTGAGACCGAGTTGCAGGTCCGAAAGCTCTTTCAACGGCGAAGAGTCGGGGATGCGCCGATAGAGCGCGATGGCGCCCTCGCCGTCCTTCAACTGCTCGGAAACGGCCGCGAGTTGCACCAGGGCTGCGTCGCTGTCAGGCTTCAGGGCCAGGGCATACTGCAGGTAAAGCCGTACGAACGGCTCGCCACCGCCGCGATTGAGCGCCGTGGCGAGATTAAGCAGGATCTCCGACGCGCCGTCCGACGGGCCGGCAGCGAAAGGCGCAATCTTGTCACCCTTGCTGATCTTGTCGCGCAAGGCGACGATTTCCAGCTTGCCCGGCGCAAACGCCTCGGCCTGATCGAGCACCGACAGTGCCTTGTCCTTGTCGCCCTTGCGGGCCAGGAACGACGCGTAGGCCTGGGCGTTGCGCATCCAGGTTTCGGGAGCCGCACCACCGGCGGCCGTATCCTGCATCGTCGCGGCGTAGATCGCCTCGGCCTTTTCGGGCATGCCCGACGCGTCGGCGATCAGCGCGCGATGGAAGGACTTGAACAGGCCGAACCAGTCCGGCCCCTGCAACTTGTCGATGGACGCCATCGCATCGCTGGCTTGGCCGGCGCCTTGTTGGGCCCAGCCGGACATGACGCCGGAGATCAGTCGGTCGAGATCGGATTCCAGCGACAGCTTGAGCCAGTACTGTGCTTTGGCGAAATCCTTCTTGTGGAAGGAATCGACCGCCAGTGCCAGGCGCGAGAAGCGCTCGACATCGGGAACTTCCTTGAGCTTGTCGGCATAGACCAGGGATTCGTCGAAGCGCCCTTGAGCGATCAGCGACAGCATCAGGCTCTGCTGCAGTCCGGTGTCGCTCGGATTGAAGGCCAATGCCTGCTTGTAATAGGCGATGGCGCTGTCGAGGTCGTTGTCGCCTTCGGCGATCCGGGCGGCCAGATAGGCACCCGAGAACGACGTGATCTTGACCGGTTCGGCGGTTTGCTTGGCATAGGCCGGCAAAGCCGAGATCGCCATGCCTGTCACAATTGCCAGCCTTGTCAGCCAGCGCGCACGTCCTTGCTGCATCGTATCCCTTTCAGCCAGGCGCCATCTCCGCGTCAGCGGGATTGGCGTAGACTCGATCTTTCCGGACAAAGCATGGCCTTTTTGGGGTCGCGCTTCAATCCGCCTCGAATTCACAATCCGGGCACCCGATTAACAAACCATGGCGACCAGGGACAGTTTTCCGTTTTCGAGTTCCGGTCACGGCCCCGCGCGGAGTCGATCATATCACAGGTTTGGTCCGCTGGGACTCCGATATCAGCGCTTGCCCGGCAAGGCAGGCCGCTGCACCTGCGTGTCGCGATAGCCGATTGCGTTCACGGCATAGAGGATATTGAAGGCGAGGATTAAGAGCGCCGCTTCGGCTTTCACCGCCCTAAGTCCCCTGGTGAGGAACCTTGCACCGCCCGACATGCGCTTGATCGTCCCGAAGGGGTGCTCAACGGTACATCGTCGGATCGTCATCAAGCCGGGGTCGGCGTAAGTTCTCGCCTCCATTCAGCCCCGCGAGAAGCGGAGCGTACGCGGCGAGCCTGCGGGATACGAACTCGGTAAAGAGCCGCACGCGCTTCGTCTTGCGTGTCTCCCCCTGCGTGAGAAGCCAGAGCGTTCCGTACATGTGCAGGTCGGTACCCGGCACCCTCACCAGT